>CAYZZG010000095.1:0-1530 GCA_964482825.1 uncultured Gammaproteobacteria bacterium | reverse complement strand
GACAATCGCGAATCTTGTCTTCCTCATTAAAAGCAGAGATAACTACCGACAGTCCTATCACATCTACAATTGTATCAATTTGAGGGATTTTTTCAAAATGCGGGATTTAAACTCTTAAGTGGGGGAAGAAGTTTTCTAGCAATCAGAAAGGATAATATATGTTTAACCACAAAATAGGATGCAGAGATACCAAGAGCAAAAAGCAACCGTTCCTGTATGACAATTGGGATAAGATTATTCCAGACCGAGGCCGGCAGATTAAACGCCCAAATCCAGGCGGCTCCCCCGACTGCGTGGGCGGTAAATGTGGCACCCAAGCTTTGGATAAGAAGCTTATCTCGTTTAAGATACGCGAGAAGTGGAATGGTCCAAAAGAGAGAGTAATACCAAACCGTTCTGCCTATGGGATGAGCAACAAATGCAATTATAGCAATAAGCGGTACGAGCAAAATCCACCGATTTTTTCCTCCCCAATTTTTCCTACTTCCCTTACCACTCACTACCCCGAAATACCACACCGCAAAAAGCATGGGGAAAAGACGGATAATCGCGCCTGTTGTAAAAGGGACTTGTTTAACAGTGTAATTGACAACCTCAACCACCAATACCGAAATAACTCCAAACAACGGTCCCAAGAAAGTACCGGCTATGGGGCCGAAGAAGTCAAACAGAGTAAAAGAAACATTGCTACCCGCGAGTCTTGTAAATGGCACTTGAAAAGTAATAAAACCAATAACCGAGAAGAGAACAAAAAAAATCAACCGAGCATTTTTCTTTATCATAACTTCTTGATATTAGTACAGTAATCTAACCTTGTCAAGAATTTTTTAACACCTTATATTTGACAAGTAATGTCCCATTACTATTAAGCTTTTTAATGCTTAATAGTTTTAAACTGATATTCAAAGGGCTTTCAGAAACCAGAGGTTTACCGCTGCCAAAAATTCTTGGTTCAATAGTCAACCATAATTGATTGACAAGCCCTTTTTCAAGAAATGTCCCAGCAAGAATTGCTCCGCCTATAAACAACATCTTTTTAAATCCCTTTCTTGTCAATCGCTCTAATAACTGCCTTGGGGTCTCATTTACAAACTCAAGCTGACCGGCTACAAAAATCTTGCTATACTTTTTAGGGTTTTTAGTAACTACAACTCGCAGTTTCCCTTTTTGAGGAGCGGGTTTGCGAGCCTCATAAGTATGTCGTCCCATCACTATTAGATTATTCTGCTCTATAAGCGAAAAGAAATATTGTGAATCTTCTGGCGAGGTCCACTCGTAAATATTATTCGAATCCCATTTTGTAGTTTTCCCATCTATTGATGATGCCATCACTAAAATTATCCTCATAGGTAGTTTAATTTTTAAGATGGGTCAAAATCGTTTTTATATCGGAGGACATTTCTTGCTTGGCAATAAGAAATAACAGGCTGAAGTAAATTATTCCGCTTCCCAAAATTGCCAGCAGGAGAGTTGGGATATTAGCTACAAAAAGCGGAGCGCTAATGTATAAAACTGCCGCCATTAGAAATG
>CAYZZG010000094.1:741-1839 GCA_964482825.1 uncultured Gammaproteobacteria bacterium | reverse complement strand
AGCAGAAAGCTCTTTGCGTTGCTCTGTACCGCCCCACGCGCCGAGTTTCACAATAATTTCAGGAACACCGTTCGTTACGCGCAGTCGTATGTCTTTTGTTCTATTTTCGACGCCACCATCCAAGAACGTAGAGTAATCGATAAGAATTCTATCTTTATCCGCCACTTTCTTCGCGTCCTTCTCAAATAAATGCACCAAATCATTAAATTTTTCTTTTGATAATGGCCCGCGTATTTCTACTTCGATGTTTTTGTTCATAAAACAAGCTCTTGCATCTATTCATACTGACTGGCTCCGCGAGCAGGGATCGAACCTGCGACATCCTCGTTAACAGCGAGGCGCTCTACCAGCTGAGCTATCGCGGAATGAATAGGGGCAATAATAGCAAAAATACCACCCTAATCAAAGATTACTCTGACATAGAGATTAGTACTGATACCACTCTCGCACTATCTTGTTAAACGCGTAAAACTAGCCCCTAACCGTAGTTTAACTATAGAGATATATAATTCGTTGCTATCGTGTTGTTTAATAACGGTATTCATAAACTTGTTAGAGAGATTATTTTTTTATATTAATATCTGCTTTCTAAAAATCAAGCTACAGGGAAAACTTGAACTCACCACGCTTGATAATGCTTTCCATGGTTTCGGTAAACTCTTCTTTCAAATCGTCAGACGGCCCCACTTTACAGAAGCCTCGTAAGGAATACTCGCCATCTCCACCTAACCTATACACCCAAGCTCCAAATATTGTATCGGGCTTATCTACGAAGATAATATAAGCCTGAACACCTCCATAGTCGCTATCAGACACCTTGTACAGAATAAATTTGCTTTTGTAATAAGAGCTATCGGCATCACTTAATCCACACCCCGCTTTAGCATCCGTGCCAATCGCCATTATTTCTTCCGCTCCGGCATTGCTACCATCAAGATAACCATTTAGAGCAACACGAATGTGTCTTATGTAGGGATTATCACGAATTTCCTCGTCCGTTTCATTGCCGGTTATGCGAGGGGGCTCTTCTGATTCAGCTCTCCTTATACGCTCCTTAAATTCTTCCACGGGCATAGAATCATTCCGCCAATCCGCAGT
>CAYZZG010000094.1:0-731 GCA_964482825.1 uncultured Gammaproteobacteria bacterium | reverse complement strand
CTGATGATGTGGCAATTTTACCTGCAAGATTTGTATCAAATCTTTCTACAAAACCATAAACGCTAAAATATAGAATCGCACCGCCTATTCCACTCATAAATATTATGACAACAGCTTTTAAGAGTTCCGGGGCCTCACTCCAAAGCTTGTCTAATTTATCGAAAAACTCCTTTTCTTTTTGTGTCGGACCTTCCATAGAATGTTAGTTTTTAAGATTACTTACTTATTTCAATCTCATAATTTCGCAGAGCTTTAAATAGTTTTCCATGGCAGTAAGATTATCTATAGAATATGGAGGGTTATTTGCACAAGCTTTAAAGGTTTCCAAACGCTTATCTGCTCGCAATTTTATTTCTTGATGAACGAAAGATAATATGAGTAGAGCTAACAAAACCATAACTATATTTTTTGTATTCATGTTTTTAAAAGATATTTAGCTCACCCCATTTATTTTTATGTCTTAGAAATGGTTTATCAAGGAGCCAGCTCCAATGAAGGCCTCTCGGAGCTTTTTTTCTTGATTCGGGTCCATTCTTTACCCATGTCTGCCAGGTCTTTTCGGTCAGTTTATTTACAGATGTCTGAGGAATAATCCAATACTGTGGCAAGTCGATACCTTTAAAGTAAACTATTATGTAAAAACAACTTTTGGCAGGACTACAATCTAATTCTTTATTGCTGATTGGCACATTACGGGTATTGTCTGTGGCGGTTTTTACTTGAATATTCAC
>CAYZZG010000093.1:0-2034 GCA_964482825.1 uncultured Gammaproteobacteria bacterium | reverse complement strand
CAGGAGTAAAGCGGCAAGTAATTGGTGTGCCTAATGTTGCTATTGCCAAAAAACTGGCCCAAGTTACCAAAAAACTGGGTTATACACATCTTTTTATTGTTTCAAGTAAAGACGGCATGGATGAAGTAAGTACGATTGCTCCAACACAGGTGTTTGAAATTAAGAAGCAGCGTGTTATTTCTAAAATTATTAATCCGCGTTTATTTGGGATTCGAAAACCGCTCAAGAAAGAGCTGGAAGGCGGAACTACAGAAAAAAACGCCGGAATTATTAGAAGCATTCTGGAGGGCAAAAAAGGCGCGCCGCGGGATATTGTGGTTTTAAACAGCGCGTTGGTTTTGATGGCCGCTGGCAAAGCAAAGACAGTACAGGAAGGGATGGTAATGGCGGAAAGATCTATTGATAGCGGGTCTGCAAAAAAGGTTTTAGAAAACTTAGTAAAGGAGAGTAAAAAGTATGCGCAATAAATTTCCAATTTCAAATTTCCAATTTCAAATAAATACCAATATCATTAGGGAAATTGTTAAAAAGACGAGAGAGGATGTGGAGAAGAGAAAGAAAAACGTTCCCTTCAGTGTCATCCTGAACTCGAATAATCGTCATCCTGAATTTATTTCAGGATCTAAGATTTATGAGATGCTGAATCAAGTTCAGCATGACACCGAATATGTTCAGCATGACACACTGCGAAAAGGGAGGGGAAGCTTCGAGAGCGCGATGAGTGCGCCTAAAAAAGGGAATGTGGCAATAATTGCCGAAATAAAGCTGGCATCGCCGAGTGAATCCTTGCTGGGTTCAGAAGATAATTTGATAGAGCGGGTAAAACAATATGAAGAAGCAGGCGTTGATGCAATTTCGGTAGTTACGGAAAAGCATTTTTTTAAAGGCGATCCTTCTTTTATTTCTAAAGTAAAACAGGCAGTTTCAATTTCTGTTTTGCAAAAAGATTTTGTGATTGACGAATATCAAATCTACGAAGCAAAAAAGATGGGAGCAGATGCGATTTTGCTGATTGCCCGGCTGGTTGAGAAAAAAGTACTCAAACATTTTGTTGAGCTTTGCTTTGCAGGGGGTATAGAACCGGTGGTTGAAGTTCACAAAGCAGAAGATTTAGAAAAAGCTCTTGCTACTTCGACAAAAATTATTGCCGTTAACGCGCGAGATTTGGACACATTTGCTGTTGATGTTAAAAAAGCATGTAAGCTGCTTAAAAGTATTCCTAAAAAATATATCCGATTAGGGTTTTCAGGCGTTTCTTCAAGAAGAGAAAAAGAGCAGTATGAAAAAGCAGGAGCAAGCGGTATACTGATTGGAACAAGTCTTATGCAAACAGCAAATATAAGCGATTTTATTGGAGGATTACGATGAAAACAGTGCAAGTGAAGATTTGTGGTATTCGAAGTATGGAGTCGGCAGTTGCGGCGATTGAAGCTGGTGCTGATTTCTTAGGATTTAACTTTGTTCCAGCCTCAAAACGTTACGTTACTTTATCATTTGCAAAAACCATTATTGATGCGGTGCGCCATCGAGTAAAGATCGTTGGGGTATTTCAAGATGCCGATATTAAGACAATAAATGACACAATTGCTCTGCTTGATCTCAATTTTGTCCAACTCCATGGGAAAGAAGGACCAGCATTTTGTAAAAATATTACAAAACCAGTGATCAAAGCATTTAATCTTGTGCCGGATTTTGATTATGAGGTAGTGAGCAGTGTATTTGAAGCATATGATGTTGCGTATTACATGGTTGACCGAGAAAAGCAAGGTGAAGGAAAGCGTTTAGATGCAGAAAGCGTCAAGCCGCTTGGTGATATGTTTCCTCTTTTTGTAGGTGGAGGATTAACCATTGAAAACATTAGCAAAGTTATTGCAAATGTACAACCCTTTGCGGTTGATGTGGCAAGCGGTATTGAAACGAATGGGAAAGAAGACTTGGAGAAAATAAAAAGGTTTATTTCAAACGCAAAGGGGGTACATCTATGAAAGGTCATTTCGGTAAATTCGGAGGCAGATACGTGCCGGAGATGCTGAT
>CAYZZG010000092.1:0-2173 GCA_964482825.1 uncultured Gammaproteobacteria bacterium | reverse complement strand
GTGAAAGACATTGCAACAAGCTTAATTGCTTCAGAGAGAGTCGGGAACATGGGCAGAGAGTTGACCACATCATCAATGGTGTTTTTATTTTTAATGAGTACCATAGCCTCAGCAATTAAATCTCCTGCATTGGGCGACAGGATATGTACACCTATTATTTCTCTGGTTTCAGGATGAATAGCCATTTTGATAAGCCCTTCCGTTCGGTTCATAATCATGGCTTTAGGCACATGCTCAAAAGAAACCGATCTGCAGGTACACACACCCATTTGCTTCATTTGTTCATCTTCAGTTACACCGACTCCGGCCAGTTGGGGATCTGTAAAAATAGTCCAGGGCACGGAGTTATAATCAATACTTAAAGAAGTGCCTTTTAAAGCGTTTTCTGCAGCCAGACTGCCTTCTTTGCCAGCCGTGGTCTCCAGTCTTTTGGGAGCATTAGTGACATCACCAACGGCAAAGATATGGGGTTGTGAACTTTGCAGGTAGGGACTGACTTTTACCGCCTGGTGTTCGTCAACTTCTACGCCAGCTTTATCTAAATCTAGGTTTTTTGTGTTAGCCGTTTTCCCAACTGCCAATAAAATTTCGTCTGCAGAAATTGATCGATTTTCCTCATTAACCGTATACTCAACAATTTTTTTGCCTGCCCCGTAGGATCGCGAAGCGATTCCTTCGGGGTCACCATCCCTGCGAGCGGATTTAACTTGAGCGTTTGTCTGAATGGTTATGCCTTCCTTGGTCAGAATCTCTGCCAAACGGCTGGCCAATTCAATTTCGGCTCGGGGAAAGATAGAGCCACTGTGGTGAAGCAATGTCACTTTGGTTCCAAATCTGGCATACATTTGGGCAAACTCCAGTCCCACCGGTCCGGCACCAATCACAACCAGCTCTTTTGGCTGCTCTTTAAGTTTGAGTGCTTCAATGTGCGTTATGTAGCCGACTTCGTTTATGCCCTCAATAGGAGGAACCGTTGCCGTTGAACCGGTCGCAATGATAAACTTCTTGGCAGAATATGTTTGACCATTTACGCCTATTTCGTTTGGTGAGACAAAAACCGCTTTTCCTTCAACATGGGTAACGTGTTCCAAATTATTTAAAACCTTCTCATATTTTTCAACACGCAGTTTTTCAACCAGATCCAATTCGTGCTGTACAATGGTGGCAAAATCAACGTTTTTTACCTCAATATCAATTCCCGGGATGCCATGATGCACGGCTTGATGCATCACTTCTCCAGCCCAAAGAAGCGTTTTGGAGGGGACACAGCCCACATTCACACAGGTACCACCCAAGGAAAGACCTTTATTAACAATCAAGGTTTTTGCTCCAAACTCATTGGCACGAATAGCAGCAGCAAAAGCTCCTGCTCCGCCGCCGATAATAATTAAGTCAAAATTTTCCATATACTTTCACTATAGCAGATTTTGTAACTCCTGCTCGAGTTTTTCTGAACTTGTAATAACACTGTCCTTAAAACGAATGACTCCTTCTTTATCGAGAATATAGGTAATTTCAAACCGATCCAGTTGGTATTTTTGCATAATCTCGGTACCCCCTTGCGCATCTGCATAATCCCATGGGGTATCGGTATCCTTTTTGAATTGATCAATCGCTTCTTTTTTAAATTTCACACTGATTGTCTCCGCATTCTTTACAGTACCCTTGTACCCGTCGGGAGCTGAAATATAAACTAACAATACCCAAAGCAATGGCTCCGATAACAAAAATTGCCTGATTTTCAAGAACAAAAAAGACACTACCTGCTCCTGAAAATCCCAGAATGGCAGCAACACAAGCTGAACAAGCTGCCGTGGCCAGTAAACCTCCAAAAAGCGCCGAAAATATACCAACTCCACCTTGCCCTGCTGTTTCAACTCGTTTCTTCTTTGAACCAAATAAAAAGACCTGCATAAGCAGAAGCAAAGCTGTGACCATTGAAAGTATGAGGAATAAAATATAGTCTTTTGGTTTTAACAGGCTCAACTGAAACGAGAGTGTATTACCGGGAGTAAGCCAGACGGGGATAAAAATATACGAGGTGGTAAACAGTATAGAAAGGACAACAAACCATACTTTATATTTCTTCTTTTTCAAAATGGTTTGAGACGCAATAGAGATTGTTAGTAATGGATTTTTAGTCATAACATCATGCTTTTATTGCCTTAACCAG
>CAYZZG010000091.1:0-2181 GCA_964482825.1 uncultured Gammaproteobacteria bacterium | reverse complement strand
CTGGACTCCTTTTCAACTGGATATACTGGCAAGCAATGGACTTATTCACGATGACCTGAGGGAAATTCTTAATAGAGGTATGATAACAGCTGCGATAGGGAGATTATATCGGGCTAGATTTCGTGGTAATATCTCAAGAAAACCTAGTCGTTTTTACCGCGCTATTGGACAGATCGGGAAAGGAATAATTTTATTGAGTAAACTCCACAATTCAAGAAAGTAATCTCCGTTACCAATTTTTCGTAAGAGAAACTACTGCTAGAGCTTCTTTAACTTGTTTTAATTACTTCATGGAGTCTTATCAACAATCATTACTTGACGAGTGGCCGAAGATTTCCTTTGAAGAAATAGAGGACATTGAAATAGAGGATAGAACTGTGAGGATTTTTTATAAGTCTTTTTTTGGTATTCTTCATCTGCCGGAAACAACCATCAAAGCCTTCTGGACCATACTAAAATATGATGCTTGACAAATAGTAAAATGCGCTGTATTGTTGAGGGAATTATTATCAGTTTATGCCAAGTTTGAAAGAAGCGGGACGACGATTAGGATGGGTGGGACTGGCGGGAACCGTACTGGCAGGAGGGGGGGGCAGCAGCAGTCTCTACCCCCGATACCTCAAATATTCCAGCTGCGTATGCTTCGGGTAATGGTTATCATATCGGACCCGGCTGGATTGAAAGAGATAGCAAGGCTCCATTTATCCAACTTGATAAAGGCCATTTCTACTGGTTGAAGGAAAAAATCAACAACAATCCCATGCTGCTGGCGTTAACCCGCGATTTTTTTAAGTATCTACTGGAGTGTGCACAAAAAGGCGAACGGTTGAAACTGGGTGATGCTTTTGCCTATAATATTTTGCGAGCTCGGGATAAGATTCAAGCCCATGACTCTTCTCATATAGATCCTAATACTAATCTTCATTTGGAGATTATGCGGACTGCTTTATTTCCTTTAGCGGCTGGTTTTGCCGGTCAATGGTGGGAAGTGAAAGATTTAGAAAAATTTGGCATTTCGCTAGATGAATATGGGTATAAAGATATTGACGATTTTCATTGGGGACCGCGAGGAATAGGAACAGTTGCCTATCCAAAACTGTTTGGAATAGATAGGGAAGAACCAAAGGAAAGTTCAACTGCCAAGATAAAAAATGGCGGACAGGATCGAGCTATTCACGTAGCACATCATGCACTGGTAGTTTTTGAGCGGCTTTACTCGCAATATTACGGATTATCTACTCATGAAAGCATGCCCAATATTCTTAAACTGCATTTAGGTTGGGTGGCGAATGGCTATCCTTATCAAGAGGCTATTGCTTTGAGCGAAATTACCGGCCGGGGTTATGAAGTAAGCGGACTTAAAGATATCAGAAACTGGCCGATTAATGGAAGGACTGCCGAGATTATTCCTGAAGGAATTTTTGACAGCATGGTCGATGCAGATCTTAAAGGGAATAGGTTGGGAGCAGAAATAGCAATTGCTTTATTTGAGAGAGTTCGCAAAAGACAGTCTGTTGACGATATAATCGCCCAACTTAATGACCCGCGGTATGCTGATTTTGCCACCCCGCCAACATTAAACCTACCGCGATAAGTATTTGTAGTTGATTTAAAGAGATAAAACTTGATATTATTAGCTTATGGTTAATAATTTAATGGATAAAATTGTTGCCCTCTGCAAGAGGCGGGGTTTTGTTTTTCCCGGCAGTGAGCTTTACGGGGGACTGAACGGGACCTGGGATTTAGGGCCGTTGGGAGTAGCCTTTGCCAATAATATTAAGCGAGAATGGTGGAAAGTTATTGTTGATACTAGAGAAGACGTGGTGGGGTTAGACTCGGCAATTTTGCATCACCCCAAAGTTTGGGAAGCCTCGGGGCACGTCTCTTCTTTTACCGATCCTTTGATTGAGTGCAAAGTCTGCCATGAGCGTTTTCGGGCCGATCACACAGGGCAAATTAAAAAACATGAACAAACGCATAAAAGCCCTTCTTGGACTAATGTTAAACCATTTAATTTAATGTTTAAAACCTATGTAGGTCCAATTGATAATGAAGAGAACAAAACCTACCTGCGACCAGAGACGGCCCAGGGAATTTTTATCAATTTTCAAAATGTGGTTGACTCAACGCGGATAAAAATTCCCTTTGGTATTGCCCAAATTGGCAAGGGTTTTAGAAATG
>CAYZZG010000090.1:0-2236 GCA_964482825.1 uncultured Gammaproteobacteria bacterium | reverse complement strand
TTTCAGTTTGTAAGCTTTCTGAGATACGAGACAACTCAGCTAGTTTTTTCTCTAGCCTTTCTTGAATAGTAACATCTTCCATGGCCAGAATAATCAATTGTACTGAATCAATCTGTCTGGCATTGAGCAATATTGTTTTTTCCCCAATCGTTTCAAAAACATGAGTAACTTTATAATCTTTCACAACTTTTTTATCAGGTAAAATTCTTCTCAACAACTTCTTAAGTTTAGGGATATCCCATTGGCCATTTCCTAATTCATAAATAAGTTTATTATTAGTTTGCTTCGGCGAAACCGAAAAACTTTTGTAAAAAATCGGGTTAGCTGAAATCACCCGAAGATTAGAATTAAGAATTAAGAATGATTCTCTGGCAACATCTACCAGTGTTTCCATATAGTGTAAAGCAATATATTTGTCGTTTTTAATATTTTTACCTTTCATATTAATTTGAGTATCTACTATTTAAAATCCGCCAACTCAAAACCGACGGACATACGACCTTTTGATATATTTCTATGGTTAATATTGTAGGAACAGTTCCCATAATTTTAATCAACAGGTTTCATTATATTACATTTTTAATTACTTAAACTTGGGCATTATAGGAATCGGACCTATGACCTTTCCGATGTGAACGGAACGCTCTGCCTCTGAGCTAAATGCCCTTTTGTTTATTTTATCACTTTATCTTACTTCTATAAAGTAATTTTCTCACTTCCTCGGCGATAACGACAGAGGCCGCGATTGGAATAATAACCATCCACTCCGAAAATCCAAGCGCCGTGGTTCGAAAAAGTTTTTGCATAAGAGGATTATAAATTACCAAAAGCTGTAATAGGATAATAATAGCTGTGGCGCCAATTAAAAATTTATTGGAGAACGGGTTGATTTGAAATATAGATTTTGATTCGTGCCGGCAATTCCAAGCGTTAAACCATTGGAATACCGCAAGCGTAGTCAACGACATTGTCCAGGCCTTAGTAATATCAATTTCTCCGCCAAAGGCGGATCCACCTCCGGCGGAAAAATACTTCTGAAAAAGAAAAAGTGTCCCGATCATCATAGGAATAGCCATCACAAAAATTCTCTGTACCATAAGTTTGTCAACAAGATATTTTTTAGGTCGCTCAAAATTACTGCCCAGTAATTCTTTTTCTTTGGGTTCCATGGCAAGCGCCACATCAAGAAAGCCATCTGTAACAAAGTTCAGCCAAATAATCTGCGCCGGTAAAAGAGGAAGAGGATACCCTAAGAAAAGCGCGCCGACAATAGTCAAAACTTCTCCAAAACTCGTGGAGAAAAGATAAAGAATTACTTTTTTGATTGTTTTGTAAATACTCCTGCCTTCTTCTATGGCCGATACAATACTCCCAAAATTATCGTCCATAAGCACGATATCCGAGGCCTCCTTGGCAACTTCTGTTCCAATTCCTCCCATAGCAACACCAAGGTCAGCTGCCACAAGAGACGGCGCGTCATTCACCCCATCTCCAGTCATCGCCACTATTTCACCTCGTTTGCGATAGGCATTGATGATACGAAGTTTGTGTTCAGGAGTAACCCTGGCAAAAACAGAAATTTTGTCGAGTTTTTGAAAAAGTTCGTCGTCATTGATCTTATCAATATCCTGACCGGTTAGCGTTTCATCTCCTGGGCGGTAAATTCCGGCATCCTTAGCAATAACTTCCGCCGTCAGTCTGTGGTCTCCTGTAATCATTACCACTCGAATACCAGCTAAAACCGCCTTTTGCACAGCATCAGTCACTTCTGATCGAAGTGCGTCCTTCATGCCTAAAAAACCAACAAAAGTAAGATTGTTTATTGCTCCCTGCGCTAAGGCAACAACCCGTAATCCCTCTCGCGACAAAGACAAAAAAATTAATTCTAATCGCTGTTTCTCCTCTTTTGACAAATGATAACTCTTTCCATTACGCCATATCATTTGTGACAAACTTAAAATTACTTCTGGCGCGCCGGCAACCGACATAAATCTTTGATGATCAGTTTTTCGGACCGTTGCGTGATACTTGAGTTTATAATCAAACGGAATTTCATCTAAAAGCGGCGATTCTCGCTCCAAATCATCTTTGTGAAAACCTAGTTTCTGCGCAAAAACCAACATTGCGGCTTCTGTTGGATCACCAGCAACGCGCCATGCTTTCTCTTCTTTAGAGAACATAACGCGGGCATTTGCGCAAAAAATAGCGATTTTCCCGGTAAAAACAAGATCGGAGT
>CAYZZG010000089.1:0-2377 GCA_964482825.1 uncultured Gammaproteobacteria bacterium | reverse complement strand
CATAGAACATATGTGGGTATGATTGAAAGAGCGGAAAAGAACATTACTCTTGAGAGTATGGAGAAAATTGCCAAAGCATTGAAAATAAAGATTTCCGACCTACTTGAGAACTTATGAAAACAATTGATCGACCAACTAGTTTAAAAAACGGAGTTTGGCAAAAACTCCTAGATGTGTTATATAAGAACCTTGGCAAAATCGTAACGAACGAAGAATTGATAAAAGTTTCCGGTCAACACAATTACGCAAGAAGAATTCGAGAGTTACGCGCCGAGGGCTGGAAAATTAAATACATAAACAGTCCGGGAGGCTATATTCTTAAATCTGCAAAAAGATCCACAAATTCAGCGGATAAATACATTAATCTGAAGTTACGTAGTAAAATTCTTGAACGAGATAGCTATACCTGTCAGCTTTGTGGATATACGAATAAAGATAAGTATTCGAATAGCGTGCAAGTAAAACTTGAAGTTGACCACATTAAACCGTTGACGCTGGGAGGGAAAACCACAGAAGAAAATTTATGGACGCTCTGCAACAGGTGTAACGCGGGCAAAAAATCTCTTCTTGCATATCCTGAAACGTTCAAAAGCAAAATAATTACGCTAAACTTACCTGACGACTTACGATTGAAGATAAGCGAAGTCGCCGGAAAAAGAGGGATGACTGTTAATACTCTCTTGCTTGACCTCGTTCGAAACGGCCTCAAATAACTTTAGGATTGCTAACCCAATATTTCTTGCCAATTCACACGGCACGGCGTTTCCAACCTGCTTGGCAACGTTTATGTGAGAACCAATTAACACGTAGTCATCTGGGAAAGTTTGAAGCCGTGCTGCTTCTCGGATTGTAATCGGTCTATGAGCCTCTGGGTGCAAATATCTTCCCTTTTCAGGCTTAAAGAATTCCGTTCTTATCGTTAACGATGGCTTATTCCATTCAAGTCTTCCAAAAACATCCGTTGATCCTGTTTTCTTTTTTATCCAGCAATTAGGCATTAGTTCAATTGGTAAGTTAAACCTATTTCCGCCCGGAGGTACTGTCTTATATCGCGCAAGAGATTTTGTTGTGGGATTTCTTCCTACATGCCAATTTTGGCCAGTCGGTTCCAATGGAAGATCACGGATTACATCGCCTACTGTTCGCCATAGTTCCTTTTGGTAAGCATCGAATGATAATTGACCAGGTGCATAGTGAGTCGCCTTCGGGTACATGGGAGTACCGATTCTGCTACCGATAATAATCGCTCTTCTACGCTTTTGCGGTACGCCGTAATCTACGGCATGCAGTACTTTGGCCTCAACAGTATATCCAAGATGCTCCGCCATGGCTTTAATTTCAACAAATTCCTGGCTTTTTAATAATTCCGGTACGTTTTCCATTAAAAAAACTTTCGGAAGAAAGTACTCAACAAACTGCATGTAGTAGCGCCACAACTGATTTCTGGGATCATTCTTTAAACGTTTTCCTAAAGCACTAAATCCTTGACATGGTGGACCACCGACTATCATGTCTACATTAGATATTCGAAGTTTTTTCTTAAATTCTTGAAGATCAATTAAAGAAATGTCACCTTCGTGTACAATGATGCCTTTGTGGTTGGCTCGTAACGTTTCGCAACTCCAATAATCCCAGTCTGTTGCCGCAACTAACTTAAATCCCGCTTTTTCAAGACCGATGGAGAGGCCGCCAGCTCCAGCGAACAAATCAATAAACGTTGGAGATTTAATTATATTTGTTTTGTTCATAATCGCTTGAGTAATAAATTGGTTAATTTCCCCTGTTTTTTGGTTTGGCACTCCCAAAATATTAACGGTTTCCAACCCGATTTTCTCAACATTACAATATCCTCTTTTTGTCGTCGAACGTTTTCATTCAGTTTTTTAGACCAAAATGCAACATTAGTATTAGGAGAAACGTTTTTACCGCAGTTGTGTTTATGCCAAAAACAACCATTGATAAAAATTACTGTTTTTAACCTCCTAATAACTATATCAGGTTTCCCGCTAAGTTTTCTATCATGCAATCTGTATCTGAAACCCAACTTGTATAGTATTTTTCTGACTGCAATTTCCGGCGAGGTATTTTTCCCAATTATCCGAGACATTATCTCGCTTCTCTTTTGAGGGGTAAAAGTATCTGTCATAAAGTATATTAGGCAGTATCATAATATTTTATACCGCTTTCCTTATTAACCCGCAAAATTTTCCCCTAATTTCTAATTCTTTTGGGTATATAGGTTGTAGGCTAGGATTTCGTGGTTCAAGATACATTCTCCCGTCAACTTTCCTTAAAACCTTAAGAGTTGCTCCATTTTCCGTTATAGCTACTACTCTATCCCTATCTTCTGCTTTTTGTTGGTGCCTAACAATTATTG
>CAYZZG010000088.1:0-2497 GCA_964482825.1 uncultured Gammaproteobacteria bacterium | reverse complement strand
TACCGCAAAATAAAAAAACCCGCTTATACTGGATATGAAATTCAAAAACAACAAGGATTAAGTTTTTATATTGCTGATGCAGAAAAATCGTTCGTGGACGCGAATTATTTACGGTTGATGAATAGACAAAAGCCGCTAGCTCGTTTTCATAAAGAAAAAATCAATCCAGAGAAGGCTTTGCGCTACGCAAAATTATTCGGTAACACGAAACTTATTAGCATAATTAAATCAACACTAAAATGGTCTCAATAGAAACACTTGAAAAATTAGGCAGGCAATACCAAATGGGGGTATTCCCGAATATTGTCCGAGAATACTTTCAGCATGTTTTTTTGGTGGAGTTATATAAATTACCAGAGGCGGAACAAATGCTTTTCAAAGGCGGCACAGCGCTTCGCATTGTCTATGGCAGTCCGCGTTTTTCTGAAGATTTGGATTTTTCTCTTTTTGGTGTGGCTCAAAATAATATCAAATCGTTTATTGAGGGTCTTTTCGGGCATGTTTTAGTGGAGATGGAACGGGTTGGTATAAAAGTTGAACTTGGAGATAAAATAGGCGTTACCAAAGGTGGATACTTTGGCGTCGCTACATTTCACATGTTTGAATATCCGCCTATCAGAGTAGAAATAAATGTATCATCGCGCAACGGACGAGGTGTTGTTGGAGAAGTAGATAGCGTTGCGAATAATTTTGTTCCTACCTATACTATTATTCATCTGCCGCAAAAAGAATTGGTGGAGGAAAAAGTTTTCGGCGCACTACGGGAGCGCAAAAAACCACGAGATTTTTACGATCTTTATATCATTATGCGCAAGGGTATGCTCTCCTTGGAGCAGAAGAAAAAAATTGCCGAAATCAAAGATAATATTATTGCCGATACAAGACAAATTAATTTTAAGACGGAGCTAGGCGCGTTTTTACCAGTTGATCAACAGGGGATTATACGGGATTTTTCGGCGACACTTGAGCGCGAACTGAGTAGTCAATTAAGTGGATTATAAAAAATCTGAAATAGAAAGTTACCACTAATGATGCTTTAAAAATTTTAATCGCTGTCTTACCTGCCGCAGGTGGAGATCGGGATGTGATGAAATAAAAACTATATGAACGAAATTATCTATATTCTTATAAACGAAGCCATGCCTGATTATATAAAGATCGGGAAAACAAATGATGTTATGCGTCGCATACAAGATTTGGATTGGACAAATATACCATTGCCATTTCAATGCTATTATGCGGCAATTGTGAAAGATTCAAGTTTTGTGGAAAGGCAAATCCACTCAATTTTTGCTGATAATCGTATAAGGTCCAATCGGGAATTCTTCAAGGTCAATCCAGAAAGAGTAGTAGCTGCTATAAAAATGATTGAGATAGAAAATATTACTCCGAAACAAGATTTTGAAGAACATCCAGAGGTCAAAGAAGAGTTAGAAAAGATATATACAAAGAGGTTTAATTTTAATGCTGTAAAAATTCCGATTGGCACTGAACTTACATTTACCAGGGACAAAAATATAAAGGCAAAGGTGATAATGAACAGCAATGTAGAAATTGGAGGAGAAATTAAAAGTCTTTCGCGGGCGGCGCAAGAGATACTTGGTTATAAGTATGGTGTTGCGGGTCCTCTCTATTGGATATATGAAGACGAGACACTTGATGAACGCAGGAAAAGATTTGAAAGCGGAGAAGAGTGAGTAAACTAAGTTATTGAAGATACAGAAACTCACGAGAGGGTCATTTCATACAAAAAGTTGTCCACAGAGGGGAAATGCCACAAACCAACAAGGGCAATCCTTGCTAGTATTGCTAGTAAAAATACCTTAACCCAATAAGTATGACGAAGATATTTCCAACTCTGTTTTTCTTCTTCATATTCATAGTTTCGTTTTTTATTTGGCCCTTAAATCTTAAGGCCGCGGCCAGTGATATTGTTTTTAGCGAGATTATGTATGATTTGGCTGGCGCCGATGCTAATCATGAGTGGGTGGAGATATATAACTCTGGTAGCGGGCCAGTTACTATCATTGATGGTTCGGGTAATGATAGTTGGCGTTTTAATGATGGTTCTAATCATA
Source organism: uncultured Gammaproteobacteria bacterium (assembly GCA_964482825.1). Taxonomy (GTDB): domain Bacteria; phylum Patescibacteriota; class Microgenomatia; order Levybacterales; family UBA12049; genus CAYZZG01. The sequence goes on along the minus strand of CAYZZG010000088.1, from coordinate 419 downwards.
TATTCACATTGGTACAGGGCAATCTCACTCTCCCCGTTGGAGGCGTAGCAGTACTCACGAGTACTAGCACGACATTCCTAATAAACCATCCAGGTTTTTCCGGCACGCTGATTGATACAGTCATGTCACTTAATAATACTTCGGATACTCTCAAACTCTCGGCTGATAAAGGCGCTACTTTTTTTGGTGAAATTACTTATCAGAATACTTGGGGCGGCGCGGGCGATGGCAAAAGTTTAGAAAAAATTAATTTAAGTGGTAGTAACGAATCAACTAATTGGCGCGCTTCGGCGGCCGATGGCGGCACGCCCGGGTCTGTAACAACATCATATTCAACTACCTCCGCCACGACCACACCGAGCAGTTCTACGGGTCAGCCAACAACCAGCGGTGGCGGATCCGGGTCGTCGGGCAGCGCC
>CAYZZG010000087.1:0-2623 GCA_964482825.1 uncultured Gammaproteobacteria bacterium | reverse complement strand
GAAAACCCCGGAGCTGATCATCCTCGTCTTATTGGTGATGTTCTCATTAAAGTAAATATTCAGAGACTTGATAATATCGTTGGGTTTGAAAACCATGGAGGAAGAACCTACCTAGGAGGGAATATTAAACCATTTGGTGACATAACAAAAGGATATGGAAACAATGGGAAGGATCATACAGAAGGAGCGATATATAAAAATAGCTTCGGGAGCTATTTACATGGTCCAATCTTACCCAAGAACCATCACTTTACCGATTACCTTATAAAATTGGCATTAGAGAAAAAATATGACCAGGAAATATTTCTTCCGCATGTTGATGCTTACCTAGAAGAAAAAGCCCACAGTGCAATAGTAAAAAGATTACTGAATCATTAAGGATTTACAACAGTTTCTAGTCTAGTTATTCTTTTGTCAAGCTTTTTATTTTTCTATTATAATGTCCTCACTTTTCCAATTTCCTGTCAATTAAGATCAACGGTATCAAATGCTGATATTCTGGGGTATCAAGCCGAGGTAAAACTATCTTAAAGGAGACGCAGATGACGTATTTATCCCTCGGGTATCGGTTCAATCTGGCCATGTAAAGGATCATTCATACCAATGAGCTTAGCTCTTGAGAGCATATTCAATCTTCTTCTCGCTGTTTCGATAGGATCTATATCAGTTCTAAGGGCGTTTCCACTACGTATATCTAAGTTGTCAGACAATCTGCTAAATGGTGTAATTACCTCAGTAGGTATGTTTGTTCTATAGTCATTGTTCATCCATTTCGTTTGATATCCAAAGCTATTACAATTATTGCCGAAGTAAAATCCACCAAGTCTCTCATCAGTATGAATTGGCTTTCCTTCGTACACAGCAAGATCAGCTGCTTCTTTAAAGAAAAAGTCTTTCATGTCTTCAGATAGGTATTTATTGGATGTATTTTGACCCATAGCTGTAGAACCTACAATGTCAACATCCGTAAATGCGAGAGGATTTTCTGATGGCACCCTGTATTCCACTATGCAGAGATGTGTAGGTTTAACTATAGATTTATCATAAGGATTTATAAAAACTGGCTCGAAAACCTCCAAAAGCAATGTTTGATCTCCTTCTTCTGTTAAGTAGTAATAGCGAATAGGTTCTTTTTTTTTCGATCCTACTTCGGGTTTCCACTCTCTAATCCAGCGTAGATTCTGATCTGCCTTCCATTGAAACGCCGCGCGAACTATTATGTGTGTTTCGTGTAACATTAGCTCTGTAAGTATATCCGCTTCGCTACGAAGAGAAAGTAATCGCTGTAAGGAGTTGGGAGGGAACTCACTTTCCCTGTCTAATCCACTAAGTTTTTCGTGCCGGTTGCCCATAATCACGGCATTATAACACAACCTATAGTACAAATCAACTGTCTCACCATGCTAAATTGAGCTTGCAGAGTTATAAAGAAGTCAATATAATGGATGTGTGAAATCATCTATTGATATTAACCACCTTGCCAAACGAGTAAACTTATTTCTAAGCTTCTGGTTGACATCATTTGTTAACTATGGTAGTATATATTTACTAAATCGCCCTGTGAGGTCGCAAGACATTTGCAGGGCTTTTTTTGTGCTTTGATTATGAAACAACGTTGTGTAGTTCTTATTGACGGAAGCAATTTCTACTTTAAACTCAAGGACTTAGATCTCAATAATCTTTTAACATTTAATTTTAGCAAATTTGTTAAATTTCTTGCTAGATCTCAAAAAGTCATACATACCTGCTATTATGTTGGGCGCATTCGTCAAGACAGAACAGCAAAAACACAAAAACTTTTTGACGGTCAACAGAAGCTACTTGGAAGTTTAAAAAAACACAGAATTTCTTATCAATTTGGGTATTTACTTAAAAGTAAAGGTGTATACCACGAAAAAGGTGTTGATGTTCAAATCGCAGTTGATATGCTCGTAGCGGCATACGAAAATATTTGTGATCGAATAATCCTTGTCTCTTCCGACACTGACTTAGCACCTGCAATTAAGAAAACGAGAGATAAAGGAAAAATAGTAGAATATATCGGTTTTTCTCACAAACCAAGCGTAGCAATGGTAAGTTTTTGTTCTGAATCAAGAGTTCTAACAAAAGAGGATTTAGCACTATTTGTAAAATCTAATAAATAAATTTATGAAAATTAATGTATCTCATATCTCTAAACTGGCTAATTTACCTCTTACAGAGGAAGAAAAGAAAAAATTTGCAGAACAGCTTTCTTCTATTTTGGATTACTTTACCAAACTCAACGAATTAGACACAGCCAATGTTGAGCCAACCTCACAAGTGACAGGTCTCGAAAACGTGACCAGAAACGATGAGTCTAGACCCTCGCTTTCGCAAGAAGAAGCACTTGCAAACGCTAAAAGTACGCAGAATGGATTATTCAAGGTAAAAGCGGTGTTGGATTCTTAATGTCATGCTGAACTCGTTTCAGCATCCCATCAGAACACTGGAAAGGATCCGAAACACCTGCCCGCCAATACTCTGCATAGACCAGTGCAGGCGGGAGTTCGGAATGACAAAAAGGATTCGGTATGACAAGAAGAAAAGTATGAATTTGAATGAACTTACCATTGCCCAAGCAAAAGAGGGGTTACAAAATAAA
>CAYZZG010000086.1:0-2674 GCA_964482825.1 uncultured Gammaproteobacteria bacterium | reverse complement strand
CTTTTTTTTCTTCATTGCCGTAGAGATATATTCTTTTGCAGGGTTTTCTCCTCCAATAAGTTCGACAACAATGTCAATTTCTTTATCTTCAAGAATTTCTTGGGGCTTATTTGTAACTGCCGCAAATTTTACCTGCCTTGGTTTATTTAAATCTCTTACCGCAACTTTTTTCAAGACGACATTAAACGGTTTTCCGCCGCCTTTTTTGAAAAATTCAACAACTCCCGTGCCCACAGTGCCCATACCAATAAGACCGACGTTTATTGGTTTTTGTAATCCCTTTTCTTTTACTGCTGTTGTCATAATACATCCTCCTTCGCTCAAATTCGTCTAGTGGTCTTCGTCCACGCAGCCGAATGTTCGCTTCGGCGGGATTGTGTATTTCTACACCTCTCCGCCAGCTGGCGGATTGGTAAGAAATACTACAAAAAACCTCCCGTTTGGGAGGTTTGTCGCGAATCTTATTTTTGTTTACGCAACAAAACCTCCGAAGGAGGTAGTAATGATAATAATTGCTGCGTATTTTGTTTTCACTAAGCTGATCATAGCAAGTCTTTACTTTTCTGTCAAGTAAGATACAACTTTGTCTCCGAAATCAATTGTGGAAAACGGGTTTTGGGTTTGAATGTCTTTGGTGCCAAAGCCTTCTTTTATAGCCTTTTTGACTGCTTGTAGCACTGTCTGGCTTTCTTTCTTTAGGCCAAAGCTATATTCAAGCATTAAGGCTATGGAAAGTATAGCGCCAGTAGGATTTGCGGTATTTTTACCAGCAGCTTTTGGGAAAGAGCCGTGAATTGGTTCGTATAGCGATGTTTTTGTGCCAATAGATGCCGAAGGCAAAAGCCCAAGTGAACCAGCGATTACCGAAGCCTCATCTGTTAAAATATCGCCAAACATGTTGTCGGTTAGTATTACATCAAACTCACTTGGCCGCTTAATGAGCTGCATGGAAGCATTGTCAACAAACATATACTCTACGGTTATTTCAGGAAAGTTTTTTGCGTATTCTCTTACTGTTTCGAGCCAAAGCCGTGAGGTTTCCAAAACATTTGCTTTATCAACTAAGGTAACCTTTTTCTTTCGTGTTTTGGCAAGGTCGAATGCAAGCTTGGTTACTCGGAGAATTTCATCTTTTGTATAGATATTTGTTTCATAAGCGGTATTTCCGTTGTCTTTTCTTCCTCGTGGTTCTCCAAAATAAAGTCCGCCGGTGAGTTCTCTGACAAAAACCAGATCAACGTCGTTGGTAATTTCCGGTTTGAGGGGTGACTTATCTATTCCGGAGAATGTAAAAACAGGACGAATATTTGCATAAAGACCAAGGGTTTTGCGAAGTTGTAAAAGACCTTGTTCGGGTCTTATTTTTGCTAGTGGATCGTTGTCGTACTTTGGATCGCCAATAGCGCCGAATAGAATCGCATCGGATTTAAAACAGAGATCTACCGTTTCTTTGGGGAGTGGCTTACCAGTTTTTTCGATTGCCGCAGCGCCAATAAGGACTTCTTTAAAACTAAATTCATGTTTGTATGTTTTGGATATTGTAGTGAGAACTTTTACTGCCTCATTGATAACTTCTGGTCCTATTCCATCTCCCGGTAATACTGCAATCGTTTTTTTCATATCAAAAGTAATTTCCTCTGTCTCGCTTTTCAAAAGCTTCCGTTTTTTTCTTAAGACTTAAGAGGTAGTCAATGTCATCATAATTATTGAGAAAACACATTTTTCTATATGCATCAAGAGGAAACTCTTCGCTTTGATTCGTGTGATCAATTGTTATCTGTTGTGTTTCAATGTCTATTGATACAAGAGTTTTTGGGTCTTCTTGTATTTTCTCAAAGAGAGTTTTAAGGAATTTTTCCGATACCTGTACAGGGAGTAAATGGTTAATAAGGGCATTGTTCCTAAATATATCGGCAAAAAAGCTTGAGACGACAGCCTTAAAGCCGTAATCTACCAGCGCCCAGGCTGCATGCTCTCTGCTTGATCCGCCGCCAAAGTTTTTTCCAGCAACCAAAATTTTTCCTTTATAGAGCGGGTTATTAAGAACAAAATCCGGTTTTGGAGCACCAGTTTGGTCAAAGCGCCAGTCGCGAAAGAGATTTTCTCCAAATCCCTTTCTGTCAATTGCTTTTAAAAAACGAGCCGGAATAATTTGATCGGTATCTACGTTTTCGATGTTGAGCGGTACGCATGCTGAAATAATTTTTGTTACATTCATATATTTGTTGTCACATGACATTGGATTATAGCATTTCCCGTACATCTGTTATTCTTCCATTAATTGCCGTAGCCGCTGCTGTTAAAGGGCTTGCAAGAAACGTTCTTGCACCCGGTCCCTGTCGGCCTTCAAAGTTTCTGTTGGAAGTCGATACGCAATACTTGCCTGCAGGAATTTTATCTTCATTCATACCAAGGCAGGCAGAACAGCCGGGACCGCGCAGTTCAAAACCGGCTTCTGTAAATATCTTGTCCAAGCCTTCTTTTCGGGCCTGCATCTCCACTTGTCTGGAACCCGGTATAACAAAAACGTCAACACTACCGGCTTTCCTCTTGCCTTTAATAATATTGGCAACCATTCGTAAATCCTCGATTCGTGAATTAGTACAACTTCCCAAAAATACATAATCAACTTTTTGTCCTTCAATTTTTTGTCCGGGCCTAAGCTGCATATATT
>CAYZZG010000085.1:0-2711 GCA_964482825.1 uncultured Gammaproteobacteria bacterium | reverse complement strand
GAGCAACTCCCTCTTAAGGAGTAGGTTACAGGTTCGACTCCTGTGCGGCTCACAAATGAAGTCATATCTTCTTAAATACATTCCTGTGGCAGCCCTTATTTGTACAGTATTACTTTATATATCTTATTTCACCACAGCCAGTTTACTTCGACACGAGAATTTTTATACCGGTAGATACGATCTTGGCAACATGGATCAGGTGGTATGGAATACTATAGAAGGACGTTTTTTTCAATCAAATAGCAACCTTGGAACAATAAACTCACGATTATCCGGCCATGCAGATTTTATTCTCGCCTTATTGTCGCCTTTTTATCTTATTTGGAATGACCCGCGTATGCTTCTTGTTATACAAGCTACAATTGTTGCGCTTGGAGCAATATTTACTTATCTTATTGCGATAAAAATAATTAAAGATAAATTTTTGTCGTTTATTGTGTCGTTTGCTTTCCTTCTTAATCCAAGCCTGCAATATGCAAATTTATATGATTTTCATGCGGTAACCCTGGCGACAACATTTTTGCTTGGCGCTTTTTACTTTTTTATTATCAAGAAATATTTGTGGTTTGGTATTTTTTCTATTTTGGCCGGCATCACCAAAGAACAAGTGTGGTTGATTATCAGTATTTTTAGTGTTTTCTTTTTGTTTCCCGTAAAGCAACAAAGAGGAAAACTCCTTATGGGATTACTTCTTTTAATTGGGGGATTTATTCTCTTTTACTTTCTTATTTCTTATGCCATCCCTCAAGCTAGAGGAGAAGATCATTTTGCCTTGGAATACTATGCAGAGTTTGGTTCATCACCAGGAGATATCATCAAAAACATTCTTATAAATCCCGTAAAAGTAATTAGTATGTTTTTTCAGCCGTCTCAAATTGACTTTCTATATCGCTTGCTTATCCCAGTTGGCTTTTTACCATTATTATCGCCTCATCTGTTGATTTTTGCACTCCCTGATTTACTCATAAATCTTCTTAGCAACAACACTCAACTGCGACAAATCTATTATCACTATTCTGCCACAATTACTCCTTTTATTTTTATTTCTACCATTTATTCACTTAGTAGGCTAAAGCGCTCACATTTTAGATTTACAACAAAGGCGTTAAGTATTTATTTACTTGCTGCAACTCTATTTTCTGCGTATTCTTTTGGGCCTTTACCGGGTGCAAAAAAACCCAATACCGATATGATAACCAAACCATATAAAAATAAAGAGTTTGTTAAAAGAGCATTATCGGAAATTCCCAAAACCGCCACAGTTGCCGCTACCAATAACATCGGAGCGCACTTATCACAAAGAGAAGTTATCTACACTATTCCAATAGGCATTGATAAGGCAGAATATATTGTTTTTCTTTTAAACGACATCTTTGCTCAACCCTCACTTGAAGTGCAAAAACAAATGGCAAAAGATCTTAAGGCTAATCCTAACTATGTTTTACTTGCAGAAAAGGATAATTTTATTGTTTTTAGGCGTTTGATTAAAAAATAGAGGCTAAAAAGAAGCACGATAATTGCTCCAAGGCGAATGGCAAATGACGTACCAAAATGTTCCGACAAAAAACCCATCAAAAAACTACCAAAAGGAAGCGTTCCTAAAAACATCACAGTATAAATACTTAAAACTCTCCCTCGTAAATTATCGGGCACGGTATGTTGAATAACACTATTAATTGTGGCAAACTGCAAAACTAAGCCAGCGCTTGCAAGAAGAAGAAAAACAACTGCTAATAATACATAAGAAGCAAAAGTAAAGATGATAATTGCTCCAACAAATAAACACACACCTCCGAAAATAAATACTGACGAGGAAATCTTTTTTGAAAACATCGAAAGAATTATTGTTCCAATCAGTGCCCCAATTCCGGATGCAGCATAAAGATATCCAAGACCCGAAGCATCAAGGCTAAATGAACGCTCTGCAATTACCGGCATTACCGTACCATAAGACCAACCAAAAATAGAGGTAATACCCGCAAAAAATAATAAATCACGAATTATTGAATGAGAGAAAGAATAAAAAATACCTTCTTTTAGAGCTTTTATCGGATGAGGATGTATTTGCGGTAGTTTTACCTCTAGTTTGATAAACAGTAATGCAGCAAGTACGGCGAGATAGCTTACACCATCGAGAATAAATGCACCTCCAACTCCCAGGGAGGCAATAATTATTCCAGCTATTCCCGGTCCAATTACCCTGGCGCCATTAAATGTGGCAGAATTAAGCGCAATCGCCGAGGTTAAGTCTTCTTTGCCAACCATCTCAATAACAAAGGCTTGCCGAGCCGGCAGGTCAAGTGCATTTACCGTTCCCAAAAGAAACGCCAGTATGCCAATCACGCCTACAGTTGCAGCGCCAGATAAAACAAGCAGTCCAAGAAGTATTGCCAGTACCATCGAGGTAGCTTGAGTAAAAAGCAGAATATCTTTCTTGGGAAATCTGTCGATAATAACACCACCAAAAAGAGTAAAAATAAGAATAGCAACCCAATTTAGTGAAGAAGTTAAAAAGAGATTACACCTTCTCTGAAGAAATATCTATAACGAATTCTGATTATTCCAATAGGAATATTTCTTTCAAACAAGTTTATAAACCGCCTTAAAGAAAGAAAATTAAGGTGGTACACATGATTGAAAGATTAGGAGATGAATTATTAACGGCCGTTAGATCCCAGGGACAGAGAGGCGGAGAATTATATCTCGAATCC
>CAYZZG010000084.1:0-2734 GCA_964482825.1 uncultured Gammaproteobacteria bacterium | reverse complement strand
ACATTAGACTATGTTTAGAAATAGGGAAGAAGCAGGGGAATTACTAGCTCAAAAATTAGTCTCTGTTATTAAAAATGAGGATGTTATTGTACTGGGTATTCCTCGCGGCGGGGTAGTGGTGGCCAAAGAAATCGCCAAAAGATTTGATTTGCCACTGGATATTGTGGTGGTTAAAAAAATAGGCGCGCCGACAAATCCAGAACTGGCAATTGGCGCTGTTGGGCCTAAGGCAACTGTATTTTGGGATGAGATTTTATGTCGTCACCTTACAATATCAGTAGAGACAAAAAAGACACTTCAAATAGAAAAAGACAAAGAGCGTAAAGCGCGGGAAAAACTTTTACGGGGGACAAAGCCTATGTTACAACTCAAAGGTAAAACGGTAATCGTGGTTGATGATGGTGTGGCAACTGGAGCAACAGTAATGACTGCGCAAAGATATCTAAAAAAAGAAAAAGCCAAAGAAATTATTCTTGCAATTCCTGTAGTCTCTTCTGATACATTTATCATACTTAAGGAGTATTTTGATAATATTGTGGTGTTGCGTGTTGAAGATTATTTTTCTGCTGTGGGTCAGTTTTACCAAGAATTTCCGCAGGTGGAAGATGACGAGGTCATCAAAATATTAAAAAGTAAAGATTAAATAGCAAAAATACATATTAAAAATGAAAAATGACAAGAATAGAGAATTTAAGCAAAGACTTTATTCATGGGTTCTAAGAATGATTAAATTTGTAGAAAACCTTAAGAAATCGGCAACAAGTAGAATAGTTGGCGATCAGTTACTGCGAAGTGGTACTGGTATTTTAGGAACATATATAGAAGGTTTGTCTGCTAGTTCAAAAAGAGAATACACAAACTATTTTAGCTACTCATTAAAATCTGCAAATGAAAGTAAAGTTTGGATAGCGATTCTTCGTGATACTGGTAATGGTGATATTGATGAAGCAAACTGGTTACTTAAAGAGTTGAACGAAATAGCAGGCATATTTGCTTCTAGTATTTTGACGCTTAAAGGAAAAAAGAAAAATATTTGATATTTAATTTGTATATTTGCTTTTTTATATTTAATATTTTATATTTCATAGTATGAAATTGATTGTTGGCCTTGGTAATATTGGGGAGAAACATCAGAAAAATCGCCATAATCTCGGCTTTATGGTAGTTGATCAATTCTTCCGAAACTTTGAGCCGGTAGAAAAAACCAATTGGGACGGAGGAGAAAAATTTAAAAGTACCATAGCCAGAATTGAATGGAACCGCCATAGTTCCTCCCCTCGGAAAACCTCGGGGCAAGCAGGCCAAGCTCAGGAAATTATAGAAAAGATAATCCTTTGCAGGCCAAAGACATTTATGAACAACTCCGGCCTGGCCGTTTCCCTACTTACTACTTACTACAAACTACAACCTGATGATATATGGGTAGTTCACGACGATATTGATTTGCCGCTTGGAAGTGTTCGCATTCGCTTTGGTGGCAGCGCAGCAGGCCATCGCGGTATTGAATCAATCATCAAAGAATTGGAGACGGAAAAGTTTTGGCGATTCCGTTTGGGCATCAGTCACCCTGGACGAAGTTCAAAGTTCAAAGTTCAAAGTTCAAAGTTACTATTCAGAGATGTAGATGAATTTGTGTTGGGAGATTTTACTGGTTCGGAGAAGGGGAAAGTAAAAGATCTTATCAAGCACGCCGCCAAAGCCATTGCCCATGCTTTAGAACACGATCTTCAAAGCGCAATGAATCGGTTTAATACGAAGTAATTTTCCCATGTCATTCTGAACTCCTGCCCGCAAAGCCTTGCTATGCATGGCAGGCGGGTGATTCAGAATCTACTTTTTTCTCTGCACTTTTGACAGCAAAAAAAGAACATTTAAAATGTTTGTTGGGTTTGACAAATAATTACTCTTAAAGTAAGATGCTGCCATGGTTGAGCGTGGCTTGGTGCGTTTAGAAGATCTTAGAGTAGAAGGAGCAGCGACAGTCTCTCATAACCGTCTCCAAGGGTCTTTATATTTTCCATTAAAATCTAACGTAAATAGTTGATGAGTACCTTCTTGTCTTCTTGGAGAGATACCTACGTAAATTCCTTCAGGATCAATAAATACTTCCCATACAGCACCATATCTTTGAGAAGAATACATCACTTTTCGATCAATACGCAGATAAAGCCCTGTGTAGGCAATTCCTATTTTTGGCAGTAATTGTGGAGTAGCCCATTGAGCGATAACAATTATTTCGGCGGCTTCATCGCCAATATTATCTCCTGGAAAAATTTCTGCTTGATCTGCAGTTTTTGCCGTCATTAAACGCGTTGATACTACTATATTTGCAGGGATATCTGCAGTTGATTTTCCTTTTGGAAAAAGAGCCATTTCTTCACTTGCCTTTACCACTCTTGTTGCGCGCATTGCGGTAGTCCCCAAGCGTTCTTCAATAGTAAAATCAAAGTTGGTCGAGGCAGTATTTCCTGTTACTGCTGAGCTTCTTGCGCTAGTAGCTGTTTGTAACCCAAAAAAATTGACTAGCTGTGGTAAGGATAGTTCTGAATTTGCTTTAGGGTCTCTATTTGTTGCTGCGTGTTGTAAGCGCCGTTCCATTTCAGGAACTTTTTGAGCTATTACCACTTCCAATGGCATTCCACTTGGCAATTGTAGTGTTTCGCCAACTTGAGGATTTGATTCTTGTCTTCTGCCGATTATTTTACGCCAAATTTCCATGATTATTTATACTGGA
>CAYZZG010000083.1:0-2873 GCA_964482825.1 uncultured Gammaproteobacteria bacterium | reverse complement strand
AACTCCTTTTGTCTATCGAAGAAATAAAGAAAAAGATATAATGTTTGATTTCAAAGGAATAAATTTTGAAAGTATAAAATTAAAAGTCGGCTCATTGATTGGTCGAGTTTTTACCTACCACAAAGAAGAACACAATGAAAAAACAGTGAATGCGGCCATTGCAAATACAAAGATCGAGAAGCAAATCGTTGTCAATTTACCAGTAGATGTATCACAAAGCGAACGCAAAGAATTAATATCAGCGATAGTTGATGGGCCTCGTGCCATAGAAAATGTACCATCAGAAGCAAGCGGAAGCGCCGTATTGCCAGCCACAGTCGTTAATAAGCCAATTGAGCAATTTTTACAACAGCGCTTAGCCGAATATAAGAAAGATAACAACTTACTTCTTGATAAAGGAGGGCTTTTCACAATCTATAAAACTCGCAATGACTTTTCATTTAGTAAAGATGAATTGATCTTTCTTACACAATCTTCATTTAAGCACGACTTTCCTTTTTGGTTTTGGGCCTTTTATTATAGAGAAAAGTTTAATAATGTAGATCCGCTCCTGGAAGATGTTTATGCACATACTTCTATAAAAATCAGGAAGGCGACAATAACAGCATTAAGCAAATTTACCGAAACCGAGGATAATATAGTTTCTCTTGCAGAGCGCGAGCGCGATTCGAATGTACTTGGACATATAATATTTACTCTTATAAAAAAAAGTGGTGCCAATTATGCTCAACGAGTAACTGCAAATGCATTGACTCGTCACATAACACCGGACTTTTCAGATAAAGCTAAAGATGAATTAGGGGAAATAAGTTTTGATTTGGGAGCTGCTGAAAAGCGCTTCTTATATTCTATTGCTGAAACTGGTTGGCCTGAAGAAATAATACGGGCGCTGACAATTCTCCAACCAAGCACAGATGAGACGGATTTGCCAGCCCTAGAAAAATTATTTGATGAGGCATCTTTTCCTAAAATAATCCTACCAATCCTCAAGTGCATAAAAAAAATTGGAAAAACAAGTAAAGAAAAAGAAATTGAAAAAGGATTACTTGATGCTAGGTGGGAGGAATATTTTGTTGCCCACCTCGATGTCTTGGTAGCAATTAAACATAAGGTGATATTTCCAAAATTACTCACCTGGCTCGGGGATATTAATCGAGCAACAACGGGGTGGTGGCGAGATTTTGATGAAAGGAAGTTGGAGGAGAAAGTTCAAAAATCCATTATCGCATTACTCGATAAAGAAACTTATGAACAGCTGGTTCAATATATTTTGGATAACTACAAATCTGATAAGTATGGGAATATCATGAGCTGGCGACACTTTTGGGTTTTAAGAGAAAGCGTAGAAAAACACGAGATCGTAACTTTACTTAAATCCGAAACTCGCCTAGCTGATTTTGAAAGGTGGGACGATATTATGGATCAGGTAAAACTTGCGGATGAATCTGTTGTTAAGGATGATGCGGCAGTATTATCCTCCATAACTTCTGAGAATCTAAAACACAACTTCTTAATTCTTAGAGAATGGTATAAAACAGCTGACCCAATACAAGTACTGCAAAAACTATCAGCCACCATAGAGAACATAAGAGAGACGCTTGAAAAGAAGCTCGATGAAATCTCATCAGAAGAACATCCACGGGAAGTAAAAGAAATTGCCAAAAATAAACTTGAAAATTTCCTCGGGGAGAATGAGTTTTTTTATAGATTAAAAAGGAAAAGGAAGGCTGGTAGCCGCCGTGAAGTAGCAGGAGAAGAAGATAAATCATTTGAAAAGTTAAGTACTGAAATACAAAATTTCAGCACGCTAGAAAAAGAATATTTGGCGCATGTTTTTAAAGGGAAAACAGCGGAAACAAATAAACTTCTTTTTGGTAGTATCGGTCGGCCCTATGAGTGCGTTTATGAAAATCTTGATAAAGATACTGCCGATGCTGAAGCCCTTCGTGGCGCGCTTTCTCAAGTAATAGAAAAACACGATAATCATCTTATTAAATTACGGGCGATTGATGCCGCCCGTCGCCTTGCGGTAATTGACACTGAAATTTTACGCAAGGATGTTTTAAGTATTGTGCTTGAATCAAAAGATAAACTAAGGGCTCATACAAAAGAGGCGAAGGGTAGCGATGATTGGTTCCCTTATGAGCTAGCTTATACATGGGGGATACGAACCCTGGTAGAGTTTGGTAACCCGGAAGATTTTCCGCTTGTGGTAGAGGAAGTTAACAGAGAGAAAATATTAGCAAGGCAATATCACCAATACTCCTATTTCTTTGACCATGATATTTTAGGTGAGTTAATGAGCCTTGCTGAAAACCTTGACGATGACGAGGAAAGAAACAATGCCTCGGCGGCGCTGGACTCCTTAGATTACAAATGGACAAAGAAAATATTAAACATTGAGGCCTAGTAATTTATGCCTTGGCCAACAAAAAAATTAGGAAAAGTAATCTCCTTTGAAAAAGGGAAAAAGATGGCGGTTGCCAGCGATGGCGAGCCGTATATTGGCATAGATGGACTAAGAACAAATCAGTATGCCGTTTATACTCAAGAAAAAAATGGGGTGCGTTGTAAACAAGATGACATTCTGCTTGTTTGGGATGGTGCACACGCCGGAACGGTAGGAATCGGTTTAAGCGGCTTTGTGGGCTCAACGGTCGTAAAAGTTTTGCACCACGACTCATTAGAAAGCAAGTTTTTATTTTATTTACTAAAACTTTTTCAAGAAAAAATTCGTGCTGCAGCTCAAGGTGCCGCTATCCCACACTTGAGTAAAGCATTTATAAATAATCTTGAGATCCCACTTCCACCTCTCAACATCCAAAAACAAATTGTTGAGCGGTTGGATAAGATTGTTGCGGCGCAGAAATTGA
>CAYZZG010000082.1:0-2984 GCA_964482825.1 uncultured Gammaproteobacteria bacterium | reverse complement strand
TAAACCGAATTTCAACCGGATTTTCTCCTTCAAATCGGACTATTTTGCCTGCCTGTTTTACGTAGTCCGCTGCATTTTTTCGTAATTCTTCTCTTGTCAAAAACTTTTCTCTTGCCCGTGTTTTTCCAGATGGATCTCCTGCAAGGCCTGTACCATCGCCAATTAGAAAAATCACATGATGACCCAATTCCTGCCACTGTCTAAGTTTTCGAAGGCCGATCATGTGGCCAATGTGAAGTTGAATACCGGTCGGATCAAACCCCTGATAAAGTGTTAGTTTTTTGCCGCTTCGTAAAACCTTTTCTAATTCTTCTTTCGATGGATAGATTGTTTCAACACCTCTTGTTAAAAGCTCATCTATTTTATCCATGAGCAGAGTATAGCATATTTTTTTACCCCGGGAAAATTTGATATACTACATATATGCCTGACTACTACCGGAGCAGACGCCGTCGGCTTTCCTCTTACGGATCATTTAATCTTTTTGTTGTCAGTAACTTTACCAAATATCTCTTTTTTGGACTTATTGGAGGTGTTATTTTTGTCTTTATTCTTTTTCTCTGGTACAGCCGTGATTTACCAACCCCTGGTAAACTTTCCGAGAATAATCTTTCTCAATCAACAAAAATTTTTGATAGGAATGGTGTGGTACTCTATGACATATACAATCAACAAAACAGGACTTATGTAGAGCTCTCCCAAATGTCTAAGACAATGCAGCAAGCAACCATTGCCATAGAAGATAAGGATTTCTATATTAATCGTGGATTTTCTATTACGGGATATCTTCGTGTCATTCGAAATTTGTTTCTTTTTAGAGGAATCTCCGGAGGGTCTACCCTTACTCAGCAGTTAGTAAAAAATACTTTGCTTACTTCGGAAAAAACACTTCCTCGAAAAATCAAGGAATTTATCCTTGCTATTCAGGTAGATCAGCGATATTCCAAAGATCAGATTCTTGAACTGTATCTTAACGTTGCTCCGTACGGAGGGACTTCTGTGGGCGTAGAGGCAGCATCAGAACTTTACTTTGGTAAAAAAGCAAAAGATCTTACTCTTGTTGAATCTACTGTGCTTGCCGGTTTACCCCAGCTCCCCTCTTATTACTCTCCCTATGGACAATATCCTAAGGCGTATATTGAGCGATCAGTGCAGGTACTTAGGAGAATGCGTGAAGACGATTATATTACCAAAAAGCAAGAAGAGGAGGCGGTAAAAGCACTTCCAAAAATAAAATTTCAGGAACAAAGCCATTCAATTAAAGCGCCGCATTTTTCATTTTATGTAAAAGATTTGCTTATTAAACAGTTTGGCGAAAACTATGTTGAGCAGGGTGGTCTTCAAGTGACGACAACGCTGGACTATAAACTGCAAAAAGAAGCCGAAAAAATTGTTTCCGAAGAGGTAGAAGATGCAAGATATTTAAAGGTTGGCAATGGTGCAAGTATTGTTTTAGATCCAAAGAATGGCGAGATACTGGCTATGGTTGGAAGTAAAGATTTTTTTGCAACAGAATCAGCAAGTAAAAGTAATGGAGGGTTTGAAGGTCAATTTAATGTTATTACGCAAGGGTTACGACAGCCAGGGTCGTCAATAAAACCCGTTACATACGCGGCAGCTCTTGAACGAGGTTACACAGCTGCCACCCTTTTAATGGATACTCCGACTGTTTTCCCCAATCCGGGAGCAAAAGATTATGTACCAGAAAACTACGACAAAAAATTCCACGGACCTTTGCAAGTACGTTTTGCATTAGGATCCTCTATTAATATTCCTGCAGTAAAAATGCTTGCGCTTGTTGGTATTAAAAACATGTTATCAGCAGCATACAATATGGGAATATCAGAACTAGCGCCAACAGACGATAATATTAAGCGTTTTGGGTTGTCTATTACACTGGGCGGCGGTGATGTAAAGCCAATAGAGCTTGCTAGTAGTTATGCTGCTTTTGCAAACGGGGGTTATCGGGTGGAGCCAAACGCCATTCTTAAGGTGACGGATCGAAAGGGAAAAGTTCTTTATGAACAAAATGAAGTTACTAAAAAGAAGGCACTAAGTCCTGAAGTTGCCTTTATAATTTCGCATATGCTTTTAGATAATAATGCCCGACTGATTACCTTTGGAGAAAACAGTTATCTGAATATTCGTGGAAGAAGTATTGCGGTAAAAACCGGCACAACCGATGACAAACGGGATAACTGGACTGTCGGGTGGACGCCTACTATTCTGGTTGCTACATGGGTTGGTAATAACGACAACAGTCCAATGGGTAATGTAGCCTCTGGCGTTACAGGCGCTGCTCCAATTTGGCGACGGATTATTCTTGAGGCACTTAAAGGAAAGGCAAACGAGGATTTTGTTAAACCGGAAAATGTAATTGCGGTAACCGTTGATTCACTTACCGGAGGCCTGCCGGTTGACGGTAAGCCAACACGAAGTGAATACTTTATTAAAGGAACAGAACCTACGACTATTTCAGCGGTATATAAAAAACTCAAAATTTCTAAACATCAGTCTGAAAAGTTAGCGAATCAAGATGAAATTGATCATGGAGATTATGAAGCTAAAGATTATTTTGTATTTGCGGAAGATGATTCGGTATCGGCTGATGGTAAAAATCATTGGCAGGAAGGAATTGATTCTTGGGTAAAACAAACCTATGCTTCGGATAAACCCGAGTACTATCCTCCAACGGAAACATCAGATTATAAATACTCAAGTAATCCTACTGCTACTTCAACACCAACCGGTCCCACGGTAACTCCAACTCCTACCCCTTGAGTTACTCTTTTAGAGAAGCACGGAATTTCTCCTTAAGGACTTTGAGGATTTTTTTGCGGATGTCCCCCACCTCTTCATTGGTGAGATTTCTTTCTTTGTGTTGATATATAATGTGGAATGTTCTGGTTTGTTTATATTGATCTAACAGTGAGACTTCGGTAATAAGGTTGCTTTGTTTTTTTACCTCTTTTATTATGTCGCCT
>CAYZZG010000081.1:0-3024 GCA_964482825.1 uncultured Gammaproteobacteria bacterium | reverse complement strand
GGAAAAAGGATGGGACCGCGGGAGCGGTTCTTTTTTTTTGAAAGAACGCCTCTCGTTCCTTGTACTTAATATCATTCTGAACTTGTTTCAGAATCTTAAGCACAACGAACGGGAGGTTTTTTTATGAAAAAAGTTATTGATGTTGAAAAACTAACTGAACAATTAATTTCTATCCCCTCTTTTGTTAATAAAGAGATTAACGAAAAATCTATAGCTGATTTTATTGCTAATCTTTTATACGAAGAAGGGTTTGACATACAAAAACAGCGGATAGAACTAAATCGCTACAACCTTATCGCTACTATTGGTAATCCTCGGTTATGGCTATGTGGACACATGGATACTGTTGAGCCTAAAAACAAAAAACAATTAAAACCAAAATATCGCAAGGGAAAGTTATACGGACTAGGAGCTGTTGATATGAAAGGGGGAATCGCTGCCATATTGACTGCTGTGAATTGTGCCGAAGTAAAAAATAATCTTGGGCTACTTTTCTATTGCGACGAAGAATATTCATTTCGAGGCATGAGAAGTTTCATAAAAGAGTTTAAAAACAAACCATCTCTATCTGTTTTTGCAGAACCAACAAGCTTAGCTATAAGCAATGCACATCGCGGTCTTATCGAGCTCTATGCTGTTATTAAAGGGAAATCAGGCCATGCCGCAAGACCCGAAGAAGGTAAAAATGCAATTATTGGCGCGGGCAAGGCAATAGACAAATTAACAACAATTCTTGCTAAAAGATACTCATTGCCTGAAACAGGAATAACAACTTGCACATTATCTTCGATGCGAGGCGGTACCCAGGTGGGAACAAAAGATCAAAACATAATTTATGCGCTAGGAACCAACACTATACCTGACACAACAGAGGTCAATCTTGATATTCGACCAGCAAGAATAGGTTTATCCAGTAATAAAATTACAGCTCTTCTAAATCAATGCATTAAGGATGAGGGAATGGTATTAAAAACGATCAGGGTTAAAGAAGATCTTGGTCCGTTAATTACACCAAAAAGTAAGCTTAAGATTTTAGAAGAAACAATTTTAGAAGAATTAGGTTTTGTAAATTATCTTCCTTCTCAAAAGATGGGATATGGAGATGGGCAATTGTTATTTGAAAAAACAAAAACTCCAGTGGTCTATCTTGGGCCAGGACCGACCGAAGCATGTCACAAAGAAGATGAATATGTAACGCTTGATAGTCTTAAAAAAACAACAAGAATATTCAAGCGTCTCATAGAAAAATACGCTAAGGGAGAATAAAAATGGAAAGAGAAACAAGAATAATACCTGAACAACAAGCAGAAAGACTATCTGTTGAAAAAAAAGTAATTTTATCTCCAGAAAGAATGGAAGAGGCAGCTACGCTATTTTGCAGTGCTTACAATGGTATGCCTCCATGGTATGAATTATATACACGACAGAAAAGCCGTGCTGTTTTAAATGGATATCAGCAACAAAAGGGGTTCAGCTTATTCTGTGCCAGACTTGAAGATCGTCCCGTTGGAATGGCTATTGTTACAGATTCCAATACTGAAGGCTGCAGATTCCTCCAGGAAATTTTTGTTGACCCATTCTACAGACGATCACCGCATAGAGTTGGGTCTGCTCTACTTACTGCTGTCCTAGAAGATACAAGAATCTCTAACTACCAAGAAATGCAACTGCAAACAGATTACAGAAATATCGCTGCTGTTGGACTTTATAAAAAAGCTGGGTTTTCCGAAAGTCAAAAACCAGAAGAAAGGCAAATTACAAGAAGAGTCTTTACTAAAAGATTTGACATTGCTTTAGGAAAATCACCTGACTCTTCAAATGAATTGCCTCAACCTCCGAATGAACCTGGTTTTTATTTCTTTTTGAACCTAGACGAGCTAAAACGACTCATTCTCTGGCAATGGTTAAAGCCAGATGCGCCTGAAGATCTAGATATATTTAAACCCCTGTTAGATGAAGTTGCTAAAAAAGCATTGAAAGAAAATATGATAAAAAAGGTTTATTACAATGATGAAACTGGAAAATGGTCTGTTAAACAGACTAACAAAAAAGGGATTTTGCTAGATTCAGCAGTAATGGATAAATTATCAGCTATCGCAACATTTTTATTATCTCTTCAAAAATTAGTGGGAACAAAAATTAATGGAAACGAATTATCAACGCTGGTTAACAGATGTTTCTTTGCTCAAAATGGGAATCGCCTCAATTTTATCTGTTTTGTCTGCGCCTCCTATGAACCAAATTTTTCCAGGGTTTCCCCTAACGCAGCTACTAACCGACTAAGATTTTTCGAAGATGATATGCGCAAAATAGAAACTGAAATGCAGAAATTTGGTGGAAATATAAAATTAACATTATTTTTTGCTGATACTGACTATGAAATTTATCCTATTAAAGACTCACCGGAAAATCTTACCAACTATAAACGTCAGTATTGGGAACTTAGAGAATTCTGTAGGCAATTTAGCTCACGATGGGTACGTATTCTTCCCTGGTCTCGCTATCGTAATATGTATAAAGGCCTTTATGATCAAACTTTTGCAAGAGCGCTTGAAATAGCTAAGCAAAATGTATCTTGTATTCCCAATTTGAATCAAGAAGAACGCGCGTGCAGAGCTAAACAAATGGCTGATTATGCTACGCAAGCTGCGATTCTTCCAATAAGCTCCGTACTCCTTATCATGGAGCCACCAAACTTTAATAGTGACTACGATTTGCTTTTTAAGAAATGGGTAATCCCTGCTATTCCTAAACTACAATCCTTTGATGTAAACAGTTATAAAAATTGGATAGGACAAACACGAGAAACCTAGTTGAGATTGTGATATGATAAAACCACGTGTAAACTACAGACACTAATCTTTCG
Organism: uncultured Gammaproteobacteria bacterium; assembly: GCA_964482825.1. GTDB lineage: Bacteria > Patescibacteriota > Microgenomatia > Levybacterales > UBA12049 > CAYZZG01. Next base: position 158 of record CAYZZG010000081.1, on the reverse strand, counting down.
ACAGGCTCAGGATAAAGTTTTATTTCGAGCTGTAATACTTCGCAACTTGTTGCGAAGATGCAAGCGAGAAACAAACTTTTCCGCTTGCGGAATACCTCGCAGCTTGCTGCGGGGTAGTTTATTTGTTTAAAAAACTTAAACCTGCTCCTACTGCTCTT
>CAYZZG010000080.1:0-3099 GCA_964482825.1 uncultured Gammaproteobacteria bacterium | reverse complement strand
TTGTCAATATTTACCCCGCATCAATGCCCAGTTCGTCAGAACGTGGGTCAACTCCATGTTCGCGAAGCGAAATTTCCAAATGCCCCGACCGTAAGCCCCGATTTAATCGGGGTAAGGTCGTTGGTGCGGGGTTTACTTTTTAAAGAGCGCTACTTAGTTGGGGAGTATAGTTGTCTTGGAAAGAGGAGGGAGAAGGGGTGGGAGGTAATTAGGCAACTATTCTCTCCAACAACAAACTGCTTCTTAGCGAAGGTTTGTTTGTCTTCGAATAAAGTATCCCAATACACCGGTTGGCAAAAGCGCGATTAGCGCCAGGGCTTGCGGGCCGGTGGGCGGGGTGGTGGTTACTTGCGGAGGAGCAAACACTTTAAGTCCGCCTTTGGTGACGGGAGGCGCTGCTTGTCCCGGGGCAGGAGTAGGAGCAACAGCAGCTTTTTGAATACAAAACTGCGCGTTGTCCTGGCTTGTTTTATCGTCCGCGGTGGCATTTGCCTGGTTGACCACACAGGTAACTTCCTGTGTCGCAGGGAGCTGATTTGCAGCAACAACTTTGCCCGAAATAATAAAGGTTCTGGATTCATTCGGATTTAAGTTGACAGTATCAAAAGACAGTATTCGGGTGTTGCTGTCAAAGCTTCCCGCGCCCGCGTTAAAGTTAACAAACTGGGGAAGAATATCACGCACCGTTACTTTAGACAGCGCGGTGCCACCGGTATTGGTAATAACAAGCTGGAAGGTAACAATCTGCTCGGGAGCATATTTTGGATCATTAACGCCGAGATTATCAACAAATCCGCCTGTTTGGGGGTTGGCCACGGTTTTGTTAATAAGGACGTTGCCTGCCTGAACGCAGGTTTGGCCGCCGCCATAAATAGGAGTACAGGTTACATCGGCTGCGGCCGACGCGGATGATAGAAGATAGACGATAGAAAATAGACCCAGGGATAAAACTAATTTTTTCATAAAAAAAGATACCGTCATATAGAATACTGGGCATTATCTTTCAATAGGCGTAGTATATCTACTATTATAGGTCATGTCAAGACCCAATTTGGTTTTCATTTCTGTCCTTGTTGTAACCTAACTAAAGCTATATTGTGTGTACTATATGTGTGAATAGGCGTGAAGTAGTGTAAGAATCCCGTAAGACACGTCTTACAAGATAACATTTGACATTTGACAATTTACAATTGACAGGGAACTTACTAGGATAGTATTAGATGAAGACATTTCGATTTCTTGATTTTGAAGTATATGGAGAAGCAAAAACTTTTTATAAAGGAATAATTATACTTACTAGAAAGTTTCCCCGAGAGTATTGGGAGCTTGCAGATCAAATGCGGAGAAGCGCTTTATCCGTTTGCCTCAACATTGCTGAAGGATCAGCTAAGAGATCAGATAAGGATTTTAATAGATTTATTGAGAATGCTTTGGGTTCAATAAATGAAACAGTTGCTGGCCTCGATATTACTAAAGATGCGTTACTTCTTACAGAAGAAATTTTTGTTCGATATCTTGTTCAGGCTGAAAAAATTACTAAGCAACTAGGGGGTTTTTCTAAGAAGCTGCGTTCCAGTTAATTCTGAATTGTAAACTGTCAATTGTTGCTTTAGGCTCCCTTTCCAAGTGATTCGAGGAATTCTTCGTTGGTGGCTGTTTTTGCCAAGCGCTCGGTAAGCACACTGGTTCGTTCTTCCGCACCTAGCATGTCAAGCATTCTGCGCATCGTTGCAACTCTTTTAAGCGATGTTTCATCTAAAAGCAATTCTTCCTGTCGTGTTCCGCTTCGTTCTACATTTATAGCCGGGAAGATGCGTCTATCCGCCAGTTTTCGGTCAAGATGCAGTTCCATGTTGCCGGTGCCTTTAAATTCTTCGTAAATTAGATCATCCATTCGGCTGCCGGTTTCCACTAAAGCTGTGCCAATTATGGTTAACGATCCGCCTTCCTGGCAGTTGCGGGCTGCTCCAAAAAAGCGTTTGGCCGGCCAAAGGGCTGCCGGATCAAATCCGCCGGTTAGGGTCCTGCCCGACGGCTCAATAGACAGATTATATGCTCTTGCCAAACGAGTAACAGAATCAAGTAAAATAATAACGTCAACACCCATTTCAACTAATCTCTTGGCGCGGTCGAGGGTAATTTCGGCCACTCTGGTTTGATTATCCGGCGGTTCGTCAAAATTTGAGGCAACCACATCGCCTTTAACCGACATGGAAATATCGGTAACTTCCTCGGGCCGCTCGCCAATGAGTGCTGCCATTAAGTGGCTTTTTGGAAAGTTTTGGGAAATACCGGAGGCAATTTCTTTGAGAATGGTGGTTTTTCCAGCCTTAGGCGGAGAGACAATCATGCCTCTTTGACCAAATCCAATAGGCGCAACAAGATCAATAATGCGTGTGGACAGAGGGATTTTGCCGCTTGAAAGGGTAATCTGCTTTTTGGGATAAATGGGAGTAAGGTCATCAAAGTATGGCCTGCGTATAGATTCGTCGGCGGGAAGATCATTGACCTTTTCCACTTTAAGCAGGCCGTAGTAACGCTCAGTGTCTTTTGGCGGGCGGGCAATGCCCGAAACTAAATCACCCGGGCGCAGCATAAAACGTCTGATTTGCGATTGGGAAATGTAAATGTCTCTTGAAGAGGGGATAAATTTTGGCCGCAAAAAGCCGTGGCCTTCGGGTTGGATATCTAAAACACCTTGTACCGGCTCGGTTGGGCCGTTAGCATCGCTGTTGCGAAAATAAAAGTTTCTGTTATCAGTTCTCTGTGGTCGGTTGTCGGGTACTGGTTGGTTGGTTGTCGGTTTATCGGAAACCGGCTGACTGATAACTGATTGACCATTTTCTGACAACTGAGAACTGACAACCGATGACGGAGTTTTTTCCTGTTCTACTTCTACTACTTTTTCTACCTCTACTTTTGGTTGTGAACCCACAATTTCTTCTACAGAAGGCGCGACTGTTTTTTCCTCAGATTTAGCTTGCCCTGAGGAGCTTCGCGACGAACGGGTGGTTTTTTTTACAGGCATAGGTTAAAAATTCAAAAGTCAAAAGGCAAATCGCAAAACTAGTATAACTTCTCACTTCGTTCGAAGAATAC
>CAYZZG010000079.1:0-3199 GCA_964482825.1 uncultured Gammaproteobacteria bacterium | reverse complement strand
TAAAAAGCGCGAGGGCCTCAAAAGTTCGGCCACGCACAGAGTTAATTGCTGCAGTAAATGGGTCACTTCTAGTGTATTCGAGTTCGCCACGGAAATTAGTATGAGTTTGCTGTTCTTGTTCATCTTTTAGCTCAGGATCAGAATGTTTAAAAAGGTAGGTTATTAACTCAAGCAGTAAGCTTCGATTCTCCCCAAAGTTAACAATAAGATTATTGTCTTCGTTCAGCAATTCCTTTAAAACATCTGACATTGAATTATGCACCGCAGGCCAGCTACCTAGCCATCCGCCAAAAGATTCTCGCTCGCGCACGCCAGAATCAAATACTTCTTTTTGGCCGGATACAGCGATGGCATTAAACATTGCAAGTAACGCACTAATATCGGCGTTCCCCAGTTTCTTTCCACGCAATACTTCGTATATGCCTTGCAAAAATGCATAAGTATAATGCGAATCTAAAGATTCCCGATCAAAGAAAAGTTGCGCATGCGCAAAATATTCTGCCATGCGATTAGCCATATCACTTTTCATCAATGTTCCTACCCCATCTGCGTCAATCGGACGATGAAAGTCTGCCGTGTCTTTATACTTTTCTGCAAGAGCTTTTGGAGCCCACTCTCCGCGTAACTTCTCGGCAATTTGTGGTAGGGTCATCTTTTGAAGCTCTTCAAGCATGATCGGTGCCTGAGGAATAATTGTTTTGGCAAAGCCGTCACCTGTTATAGATGGTTCTGGTTCGTAATCAGGATTAAGCGTGAATCCTGCCCTTTCCGCTGTCTGTTTCTCCTCTTCTGTAAGCTGGCCAGCAATCACTGAAAGGATTCTCGAACCATACCTTATATGCCAATTTTCTTTTTCGTTCTCTTTTTCTTGATCTTTTTTTACGAAATACTCTATAACCCGTTTTACATAGTCACGCTTATCTGCATCAGATAAAACAGGAAATCCAATGCGCAATGCCTTTAGATATTCCGTGCCAGAAATTATCTCATTATAATAGCGTTCAACTTCAAACAATCGAAAGAATGCTTTTTTTAGCTTATCTTGAAAGGTTTCGGGACACAGGCTTAATACAAATAATCGAAGACGCCACATAGAGCGACTATCGGGCAATGGATCAAAATACTTATCAAATATCTTTGTAGCCACCTCAGCATTACCGCACTGTTGCCCTATGGTTTGTATTGAATAATACTTAATAACAGCTGCCAAATTTTTTACATCATCTCTATGTGAAAGCCTATCCTTTTCAGTAAGCTCAAGCTCGAAGAAGTCGACATCAAATAGAAAGAAACTGTCATAAACTTTAAACACCTCGTCTTTTTCTTCTTTTTCCCCGAAAAGCACAACTTTACTCATTGTATCGGTCACCAAAGCAAGCGCTTTCTCCATATTGTTCTCATCTACCTTAAGTAGGTATTCGAATACCTCCGTATAGCTTAGCTCTTTGAAATAGAAAGGATTGTCAGATAAAAATCCTCGGGAGGTTTGTTCGCCCTCCTTTTTTGTCCTCACGGAAAGTATTGCCTCAGCAAGGATAAGGACACTATCAAAGTCATTGGCTTTCGTTAAGGTTTCAAGCATTTTTTCATATTCAAAGCCCCAATCATTGAACACTTCCATAAGTGGAATCCATTTATCATCGAGGATTTTTCTAACCATCCGTTTGAGCTCTTGTGGTAGCAAGCCACTGCAAATGCGCGAGAATCCATCTACCACTTCAGGATTGAAATTCTCGGCAGAAATCTGAACTTCAAGCATAACATCAACTACCTTTTTCGGCTCCTTTTCAGAAACTTTAACAAGATAATTAATTTCTGGTGTTCTGTAACCATAACGTGTTGGATCTTCTACTTTTTGCTTGATGATATCCAAAAAGCCATTTTCCCAAAGCCAACCAAGCCAACGCTCATCGGCTTTGGTATAGAAGTATTGATGCGCGTCTTTATTAGCGGAAATGAAATCAGAAACATCCTCCCGTCTTACATCATCGGGATTATTTAATAACAATGCGTCTATTTTTTTGTGTAATTCAATTTGAGACATGGTTATTAATTACCTTTCATACAATTCTCCCTAAAAAGTTGATGCAAAAGCATAATATAGTCAGTACAAATTTTATCAAAAGCCTCGCTATCTATCTCTTCTAAATTTTTGTAATCCAATAACTTTTTTATTTCTTGTAGCGCAGTCATTGTATTTAAATGAGCAAGTTCATTTAATATATTTTTATAAATCTGTAGACGGCTATAGATTTCTTCTTTTTCACCTTTTCTGTTGGTTGGCTTTGGTAATGACTTCAGGGCATAAGGAAAATCTGCAGTTAAATTACCATCGACTAATTCCCTTAAAGAACCGGCGCAATGCTCCTTCCACAACTCATCTGAAGCTGTTCTTTGGTTAGTTTCAAACATTGATTTAGTATTCTGGATAATCTGTTTAGCGCTAGTAGATTTTCGGAAATTTTTTATTGTCCAAATTAACTGTATATATGCTGCTACTACCACTGTTACTCGTTCTGATATTGCCACAAAAGAATATTGATATCCTTCAGAGGATATGCTTGTTTGTTCTTGTAGTAATGGGTCCTTTATTTCATCCATGCTTTTCTATGATTTCTATTTCCTCCGGGGTGAGGTCGTAGAGTTTATAGACGAGCTGGTCAATTTGTTTTTCGTAGTCGTGAACTTTTGCTTGTTTAGTGGAATTTTCTAAGTAGTCGCTGTCTTTGGTGTCGGCGAGGATCTTGTCAACTAAAATGGTTAGTCGGTTTGATAGCTTTTTTGTATCCGGGAATGGCAAACTTTCTACCATATCTGCAGTGAAGTTGATGCCGCCATCTATACCAAGAGCGCCGAATGACTCTTTAATGTAAAAAGACATAAGTGCCGAATTAAGAATTGCAAGTGGTGTCCGCAGGTCCTCTTTCTCTTTACCCTTCAAAATCACTGTTGATTTCCCTGCTACAAAATTACCTTCCAAATCAAGGCCACACTCAAAGTGCCTCATGCCGCTAATTATTATTTTCGGGGAGCACATTTGCGAAAATCTTTTTGGAAATTTGCTACGGAATAATTCTTTGTCCACTGCCGGAACCGTATATTTCTTTTTTAGATATGTGGCTGGCGTTATAGCCCATAGAAAGTAGTATTTCTCGATAGTCCCCGTATTTACAAATTTTATGTACTTTGAATTCTTAAA
>CAYZZG010000078.1:0-3216 GCA_964482825.1 uncultured Gammaproteobacteria bacterium | reverse complement strand
ACTTTCTGGTGTTTTTCAAAAATGAAATAAGTGTTGCAAAAATAAAAATGGCAGCTAAAGGATCATTTCTTCCCGAGGCATATGCGACTGCTTCTGTTTGAATAGGATGGATAAGAAAGAAAATGCTGGCTAGTAAAGAAACGATGGTGTTTTTTAACAGTTTTTTTAGCAGGAAAAATAAAAGTATAGTTGCTGTAATGTGGAGCAAGATATTATCCAGATGATAGATAAATGGTGTATTGCCAAATAGTTGGTATTCGATGCTATAACTTAATTGCTGCAGCGGTCGGTAATAATTACTTACTTTTCCAGCTCCCGCAATGGCATTTTCTGTAAAAAACTTATCTACCTCAAATTGTTGTACATAAATGTTGTCGTAAATAAAATCCTGGTCATCGAAGAAAAGCCCATTTCCTAAAGTATTTGCATATGCAATAAAAGCTAGTAGAAAAAGAAAAGTAATGATATACAACGAATGAACTCGTTCAACCCTTTTTATAAAACTGGCAAAAAAGAAAACCATACTGTATCACTTTAATGATATATATCATTAAAGTGCATGCTTTAATTTGAGGAGTGACCAACGAATTCGATCGGCTAGTTTGTATAGCTCATAAAGTACTGGGTTTATAATAAGGTCGTAACTGCCAACAAATTCCACAAGTGTTGGACCATAGCCTTCTTTAAACCGATGAAAGCCGTACCACGGATCTTTTTTATCTGGATTTGGACCAAGTGCTCCCCACATGTCAAATTTTTTTAATCCCAGTCTCTTTCCAAACAGTATCGCTTCCCACATCATCAGGTTTGAAGCCATGGCTTCTTTATGTTCGCTACTTGATGCACCGTAGGGATAGTAAAGAGTATCTTTAAAGACAAATAAAATCCAAGCAACCAACGGTTCATTTTTATACTTTGCGATAAGCAAATGAGCAACTAGTTTGTCTTTTGAAAGCTTGCCCTGAGGAGCGGAGCGACGAAGGGTTTCCCACATTAGTCGGTGATAGTGTTGATTATGAGCATAAAAGTTTTGGCGCTTGGTTGTTTCTCTTGTTAGTTTTAGATAAGTTTCAAAAGCCTCATCCGAATTATCTTCCACAACTTCTACTCCATGCTTTTGGGCAACTTTGATGTTATAACGAGTTTTTGGGTGCATGTTTTTGAGTAACTCTTCCTCAGATTTTGTTAGATCCAGGATAAAAGTGTATTTGGTAAAAAGGGGATGAAAGGATTGACTTAAGTTCAAGTCCTTCCACCTCGGAGGAGTCGAGGTCGTTGCCTCGCCACCATCCGAGGTGTTGATTACGACGTTTGGTTCGAGTTGAATAAAAATACAGCTTTCTTGTTTTCCGATCTCCTTAAGTTTGTCAATCATTTTCTTGTTTGGCATATCTCCTCTTGGAAAGTAACCAATTGTCCATGGAGTAAAGGGGATGGGGTGAATTGTGATTTGAAATTCGTTAACTACTACCACTTTCGTTTCCAGTTTCTTTCGAAACTCTGCCCATTCGTTGGACTGTAAAGGATGACCTGTTTTCATAGAAATTCCGGTACGTCGTTTTCAAGAGATGAAAGTCGTGAATAACGTACAATAGCACCTTCGGGTAATTCAAGAAGAAAACGGGACATAATATTTGATGTCTTTTGACCAAAGAAAAGTCGGCGGCTAGCATAAGTCAGAAAAAGCTTTTGTTTTGCGCGAGTTATGCCAACGTAGCAAAGACGACGTTCTTCCTCAAGTTCATTTCTATCCATTAAAGATCTGCTGTGAGGAAAGAGTCCTTCTTCCATGCCAACCATAAAAACAATAGGAAACTCCAGTCCTTTTGCCGCGTGAAGAGTCATCAGCGTAACCGCATCTTTTTTTTCACCGTTTGCAGGATGATCGGGTAAGTATTCCTGTTCAACCAGCGCCACATTTTCCAAAAATTGATCGATATTAGAAAACGCCACTGCCACCGAGCGAAGCTCTTTAATGTTTTCCAGCCTTTCTCTATCTTGCTCGTCTTTTTCATCATACAAAGAAAGATAATCTGTTTTTCTTAAGATCGTGTCAAGTAATTCAAGCGTTGTTTTATTTATAAGTTCTGCTTCTTCTTGTTGTAATTCAATAAACTTCTCAAGCCTTTTTTTCCCAATTTTTTCTATCCGTTTTAGAGAGACACTATCTTTTTTATTAATAAATGCCCGTAAGTAAGAAAGAACGTCTTTAATTTCCTTTCTTTCATAAAATCTGGTTCCTCCCACTAAAACATAGGGAATACTATAGTGGAGGAATACTTCTTCTATAGCACGAGATTGCGCATTTGTTCTATAAAGCACCGCAGCATCTGAGAAATGAAAATTTTTAATTTTTAATTTTGAATTTTGAATTTCGTTAATGATATACTCAGCTTCTTTCTGCTCGTTTCTTGCTTCGTAAACAGTAATGTGATCGCCTTTAGGATTTTTTGTCCAAAGCGCAAGGACAGGATGAGTTGTATTTTTAGAAATAACGGCGTAGGCTGCGTCAAGAATTTTTTGCGTTGAGCGGTAATTTTGCGAAAGAGAAAATGTTTTTGTGTTTGCAAAGTCGCGTTTAAAGCGCACCAGATTTTGGAAATCTGCCCCCCGCCAACTGTAAATGCTTTGTGAGAAATCGCCAACCACACAGATATTTTTCCACTTATCGGCCAACAGTTTTGTTAGGGCATATTGTGCTTTGTTGGTGTCTTGATACTCATCAACCAGAATGTATTGAAAACGATGCTGATACTTTTCTAAAATGTGCGGATTAGTCTGAAAAAGAGAAATTGTTTTAATTAAAAGATCATCAAAATCCACAGCATTGTTTTCTTTTAATATTTTTTCATAGAGTGTGTATACTTTAGAAACCGTTTCTTGGAAATTTCCTCTAGCAAGATTAACATAGTCAGCAGGAGTTAGAAGTTCATTTTTAGCTTGAGAGATGGTATGCAAGATAGAGGTAGGCTTTATTTCTTTTATTGATATTGTAAGTCTTTCCATAGCTTCTTTGACCACATCAATTTGGTCTTGCTGGTCATAAATAACAAAACTACTTGAAAGACCGATATGTTTTCCTTCTATGCGCAGTATTTTGGCGCAAAAAGCATGAAAGGTGGCAACTAGAGGAAGTTGAGAGTTGGAAGTTGAGAGTTGAGAGTCAGAGAGATATCTTTTAATTCTTTCCGTCATCTCGTTGGCGGCTTTGTTGGT
>CAYZZG010000077.1:0-3293 GCA_964482825.1 uncultured Gammaproteobacteria bacterium | reverse complement strand
CAAATTCTGGATCAATCCTGGGCTGCTCTTCTTTTTTAAGCTCAATTCGTGCCAGTCTTGCTTCATAATAAATAGGCACTGTTGCTTTATCTTCAACTGCACGAGTTACATCATAGACGTCAATATATTCACCAAATACAGCCCTGGTGTTTCTATCCGTGAGTTCTACAGGTGTACCGGTAAACCCAATAAATGAGGCGTTAGGAAGTGCATCCCGCATATGTTTGGCAAAGCCGCTGATAAACTCATACTGGCTTCTGTGGGCTTCATCAGCGATAACAACGATATTTTTCCGCTCAGAAAGCATTGGGTATGAAGCTTGTCCATTGTGAGGTAAAAACTTCTGTATAGTGGTAAAAACCACACCGCCAGAAGCGACTCTCAATAGGCTTTGCAGTTCATCTCGGCTTTCTGCTTGTTTGGGGGTTTGACGCAAGAGTTCAAAGCATTTTGAGAATGTGCCAAACAACTGATTGTCCAAGTCGTTCCTGTCTGTCAAAACTACCAGTGTCGGGTTATCAAGTGCCTGAATGATTTTACCTGCATAAAAGGCCATAGTTAAACTCTTGCCAGATCCTTGAGTATGCCAGACAACACCAGCCCTTCTGTCTCCTTCCTCCTGTGTTGCCTTTAGTGTGCTCTCAACTGCTTTATTGGTTGCAAAATATTGATGATATGCCGCTGCTTTTTTGGTAGTTTTTTGTCCGTCTGTTTCAAAAACTATAAAGTTGTTCAGAAGATCCAAAAGCCTTGATTTATCAAAAATACCTTTTAGTAATACTTCCAATTGTGGCACAGCATTTGAGACTAATTCTTTGCCATCTATTGTTCGCCAGCGGGTGAACCATTCCATATTTGCTGAAATAGTACCCACTTTGGCCTCATTTCCATCGCTGATGATGGAAAGTTCATTGTAGGCAAAGAGTGTGGGAATATCCTGCTTGTAGGTTTGAATTTGATTGAACGCACCTTTTACAGTCGCTTTCTCATCTCCTGGATTTTTCAGTTCAATAACTACAACAGGCAAGCCGTTGATAAAAATAACCACATCAGGCCGTCTGTTAGTGTTATTTTCAATGACGGTGTATTGGTTGACAGCTAGAAAATCGTTTTTCTCTATACTGGCAAAGTCAACAAGTTTTACTTTATCACCAGCAACCGAGCCATCATTTCGCATGTACTCAACATCAACACCATCCCGCAAATACGAATGAAATATTTTGTTATTGAGTACCAGGCTTGGTGTAGTAAAAGCCGCTTGCAAGACCCTCTTGAACGCTTCTTCTTTAGCATCATCTGGAATATCAGGATTGAATTTATTGATAGCCGCACGCAATCTATCCTCAAGAACCACATCTGAGTAACTTTTGCGTTCTGGGCTTTCACCATCAGGAGGAGGGGCAATCTCAGGCCCACCAATAATTGCGTAGCCCAATTCCTCAAGCCATTCTAATGTCGCCAATTCTAAATCTGTTTCTGTATATTTCATAATTGTTTTTGCTCAATAACTTTTGCTTGATTATTTTCTAGGTCTAACTTCACATTAAGTCTTGCATCAGGCATATTGTCACTAACTACAAGGTAAGTAAAGCTATATTTTCCACCAGGTAAAATAGGATAAGTATATCCTGTAGATGTTTGCACTGATTGAAACTGCCATTTTCTACTGTCTTGCCTTGTCCATATAGCGTCAATATCCCTCCTAGATTTAGAAGTTATACTAACTTCTCCTAATCCTGTACCTGCCCATATCAATTCTTGTTTGTATTCAGAAGTTAAATCTTTTCCATCATCATCGTGTATTAATTTTTCTACATATGCTCTGCAGTTTTTTGCATGTTTAAAGCTATTCCCATTTTCTACTGTAATGTGATACCAAGTTGAAAGAGGTTGATTAGGTTCATTTACGACTCTAAATTCTTTATGTTCATTTCCAAAATCCCGAAGAGCTGATTTTTTGATGTGCTATCCCATGTTTGAGTTAATTTATCCAATTGGGATTCAAGATTTAAAACATCACTAATTTCAATCCCATTCAAATGAAGTGCACCACTCATGCCAGTAGTTTTGCCCACGCCTTTGTCGAAGAAGTACAAAGAAGGAAGTCCTAGAGACGCAGCAACCGCTATCTCTTGTTGGACAAAAAGAGATCCTACATCTCCTGTTTTCACTCGGTAGGGATTCCAAACCACGAAATACTCAGACTCTTTCAGGGCTTCCAATATACTTTGTAGTAGTGGTTTCGAAGAATGAATATGCTCTGCAAAATATGTTTCAAAACCCTTTGTTTGGAAATAACTTATAAGTTTCTCGCCAAATTTTCTTTCTCTGTCATTTCTTTGTCCACAACTGATAAAAACTGTTGATTTTTTCATATTTAGTTAAGTAAGTTCCTGTTTAATCTTTTTTGAGACAAACTGTTTATACAGTTCTTCATTGCATCATAAAAGTTCATTGAGAGTTCAAAGTAGTCGTTATAAAAACTAACAAATTCCCCAACTTCGACGCCTTTGTCTATAAATTCCATATCTCTGTAATTTGCTTTTATTCTGTACCAGTATAGAAACTCACAAAGATTGATTTTATTTCTTATAAATTCTTGCTTATTCGTCCCGCTCAAACGTTTGATTTTTCTATTTCTTTTGTATTCATCAGCACTATAAAGGACAAGCTTCTTTAGAATTTGTTTATATCTCAAGTCATTATTTGCTGAATTTCTTTTAACATTTTCCCAACGTGGGATTTTCCATTCCCAGACTTCTTCTACAGAATGTATTTGATTGAATAAATCGTTGTTGAATCTGAACTTTTTATCACCAAGCATATCTCTAAAACTATTAAATAAACCAGAATGTGTAATAGTAAGATATCTTTCGCTAGCTGTAACTAAATATTCAAGCAATATGAATAAGTTAAAAACCAAATAATATGATTTAACTGGAACCCACGAAACGCATACCACTGCATAGTCAGGATACTTTTCAATATTTCTTTTTTCTTCCTTTAAGTTGTCCAGTGTTAATTCAATGAGTTTAATCTTCTGACTTACTCTTTTGTCTAAAGTGATTTGCTTATTAATATTAAGATTGCATTTAAGCTCTAAATTCTTTGAGCTTTCATACATAAAATGCAAATAATTGGCATGGGTAACGAAATCTGGATGTTCAAAAGGTCCAGATACTTTTTTCCATGCTGCTTCCAAATCGTAATCCTTTGGTAAAAAGTTCATATCAGTTAATCCTCAATTTTCCACTCATCAACCTTGGCGATAGAGAATAGCTTGGGTATTCAAG
>CAYZZG010000076.1:0-3494 GCA_964482825.1 uncultured Gammaproteobacteria bacterium | reverse complement strand
ATACAATAGGGTTGTGATAAAGGTTACAAACAACCCAATAATTATCCATGTCCGCCATTTATTGGCAGAAATTTGAGAATAAATGTTCATTATCAGTTAAAAGTTAACAGGAATAGTTAATAGTTCAATTTTTAGAACTAAAAAGACACCTTAACAGGCTTTCTTTCCTCGTCGTCTGCTTCAAAGAATGACTCTTCTTTAAATCCAAACGCCCGTCCAATCATGCCGCTTGGGAAATTAGCAAGCGTTGTGTTGTAATCGCGAACATTTGCATTAAGAAATTGCCTTGAATATGCAATTTTGTTTTCCGTGTCTTCCAGTTCCTGTTGTAATTCTTTAAAATTTTCACTTGCGCGCAGTTGAGGATAATTCTCCGAAATTGCAAAAAGACTTTTTAGCGCATCTGACAACATATTATTTGATGTTGCTTTTTCCGCTGGTGTCTCCGCTTTCATAAGTTGAGATCGTGCTTTGGTAACGTTTTCAAAAACACTTTTTTCATGTTTTGCGTATCCCTTTACTGTTTCTATAAGATTAGGGATAAGGTCAACTCTTCGTTTTAACTGCACGTCAATACCGCTCTCTGCTTCTTTAATCCGTACCTTTCCTGTAGCCAAACTGTTGTATATGTTCCAAACATAGAGCACAACTATTACAACAATACCAATAATAATATAAGGCGTGTACATAAATTTTCACCTCCTTAACCATGCGACAAATTCGTCGTAGGGTAATGTATTTATAATATCTTTTTTCCCTGCCCAGCCTCGGCGGGCAACAGCAACGCCATATTTCATAAGTATCATTTGTTCCAAAGCATGGCTGTCTGTATCAATTACCATTTTTACATCGAGATTTACCGCTTGTCTTACCATTATATCAGGTAGATCAAGACGAGGTGGCCAGGCGTTAATCTCTAGGGCCTTGTTGTTTTTTTTACAAAAGTCAAAAAGTATATCAAAGTCTATATCGTATCCTGCGCGTTGATTAAGCAATCTGCCTGTTGGATGAGAGAAAATTTTTGCTTTAGGATGTGAGAGTCCCTTTAAAATTCTTTTAGTCATATCTTTTTTACTAAGAGAAAACACACTATGGATGGAAACCAAAATAGCGTCCACCAGATCAAGAGCCTTATCATTAAGAGCAAGATTACCATTTGGCAGGATGTCAACTTCAAGTAAATTTATTATTCGAATATATTTATTACTTGATTTAATTTGTTCAATTTTTTCCTTACGTTTTTTCATGATTGAGACAATCTGAGCAGAAGTATGTTTGGAAGTACTAGGGTTATGTTCGGAGAAGCCGAGATATTGATAATTAAGTCTATTTGCCTCTTCAAGCATTTCCTCCATGCTATTTTTTCCCATATCATGGCTTGGTTCAATTGGAAAGCTGGAGTGAATGTGAAGATCACCTCTTATGTCTCCTAGTTCTATAAGTGAAGGAAGTTTGTGTTTTGCTGCGAGCTCAATTTCGCCTGCGTCTTCTCGGATTTCAGGGGGAATCCAATCGAGTCCGATGGCTTTGTAAAATGTTTCCTCGCTCTCAAAATTTTCCATTTTCCATTTTCCCTGCCCTGCCGGCAGGCGGGCATTTTCCATTTGTTTTTTAATTCCATATTCGGATAGGGATATTCCCTTCTTGAGAGCAAATTCTCGAAGATGGACATTGTGGTTTTTGCTTCCGGTAAAGTGTTGAAGCAGCGAACCAAAGCTTTTGGGAGGTTGCGTCATAAGATCTATTTGACGACCGGATGACACTAGAATAGAGGCTGTAGTTGAACCTTTTTCTATTACACGTTCTTTATAGGGATAAGATAAAAAGTGTTCAATAACAGTTTTAGGCTCATTTGTAGCCACCGCAATATCAATGTCACCAATAGTTGATACCATACGCCGTAGGCTTCCCAAAGGTTCTGCACGTACTACAGCCTTTGATTTTTTAAGATAGTTTACAAGTTTTGCTGCTAATTCGAAGGCGTAGGGAAGAACCATGCGGGTGGTTTTTCCTTTGCCCAGTCTATACTCACCAATAGCTCGAAGAATATCGGACTGAGACCTTTCTCCAAATCCTTCAATAGAAGCAATTTTACCTTGCTTGCCAAGCTTTTCAAGATCATCAATGACTTTTTCCGGATGAATAAGTTTGAATTCTTTAACCAAACGGTACGATTTTTTTGGTCCCATCGTGGGAATTTGCAGGAGGGGAAAAACGCTCTTGGGAATATCGGACATAACCCACTCAAAATGTTTTACTTTTCCAGTTTTAATAAGCTCTTCAAGATATTTTCCGATTGATGGACCAACACCAGGAACTTGTTCCAATTTTCCTTCTTTTATGAGATCGCGGATTTCGGTAGTGGTGCCTTCTATGGCATCCGCAGCTCGTTGGTAGGCAATAATTTGAAATCGAAATTTATTTTCGTTTTTAATTGTATAGGCGGCGGCGACATCACGAAGCAAAGATGCAATCGATTGATTTGTCATGCAGAAATCATAACAGATGATTGACGAACTATCAATAATTTGTTAGGATAGCCATGCTTGGGGTCATAGCTCAGTTGGTTAGAGCGCTTCCCTGTCACGGAAGAGGTCGCGAGTTCGAGTCTCGTTGGCCCCGCTTACGGAGAAGATCGTCCCGCTCAGCGGGATCGAGCCCGCACTTATACAAATAGAACTCATCCGCTGCTCATCAATTTCTGTCTAGAAAGGAGGATGGAATATGCCACCAAAAAATAGGGAAGGCGGTTTTAATTTAGATAAGTTTAAAGTAAGTTCATGGAGTCAGATGTGGAAGGAATTGCGACTAGGAGAATCCTATACAAGCTTAGTGCTTGGACTTATTGTTATTGTCGTTGTTGCAGTAATTGCTGCTGCCTTTATTAAAGGTAAAAGTACATCAACGCCTGCAAATCAAGAAGTAAGTTCGGATAAAACAGAAAGCACACAAGAACAAAAATCAGAAGGCACTTATGTTGTTGTGGAAGGAGAATCATTATGGGATATTGCGGAAAAGAAATATAACTCAGGCTACAAATGGGTTGATATTGCACGAGCAAATAATCTGGAGAATCCGGATATTATCGAACCAGGAACAAAATTGACATTACCAACTGTTAAAAAAGAATCAGAAACAAATACTAAACAACAGCAGCAGTTAACAGAAGAAGTAACACCAACGCTTCCGCCGCAAGTTCAACAGCAAAAAACAGTGCAGCAAGGGGAAAAAATAACAGGTAATACATATACGGTAAAGTCAGGCGATTTCCTGTGGGATATTGCAGTAAGAGCGTATGGTGATGGTTACAAATGGGTTGATATTGCACGAGCAAATAATCTGGAGAATCCGGATATTATTTTTTCCGAAAACGTTCTCAAAATCCCTCGCTAAACATCATAATTCACTTTTTGGTATACTTAACGTAGTAATTTGCGGCGGTAGTTCAGTGGTAGAATGTCTCCTTCCCAAGGAGAAGGTCGCCGGTTCAAATC
>CAYZZG010000075.1:0-3545 GCA_964482825.1 uncultured Gammaproteobacteria bacterium | reverse complement strand
CTAGAATAATAATAGAGCCATCTGTTTGACGCACCGCTTCTTGTTGTTCTTTGTTAAGGTCGTTGAGAAAGTTGTCTTTCATACCGTATAATAATAACACATGGTTACCTATATTGTTGCTAACTGGAAATCGAATAAGACGGAAGCACAAGCTAAAGCTTGGCTTCAACAATTAACAATTAACATTTCGACTCCGCTCAGCGCAGGCAGTTCACAATTAACAAATAAGGAAATAATTGTTTGCCCACCGTTTACTCTTTTGCCTATCATGAAGAAAACAATACAAGAACTTCAACTACAGATAAAATTAGGAGCGCAGGATATTTCGCCGTTTGATGAGGGAGCATATACAGGAGAAGTAAATGGTAAGCAGATAAAAGAGTTTGCAGATTATGTGATTATCGGCCATTCGGAAAGAAGAAAATATTTTTCCATAGGAAAAGATCTCTTTGAAAAGCAAGCTGCAATGGCAAAACAAAACTCACTTAAAATCATTTACTGTGCCTTGGATATTAATGATTATATACCTGGGGAAATAGAATTACTTACTTATGAGCCGCCTGCATCAATTAGCCCGGGTCCCGCTGATACGCCCGAAAATGCAGAAAAAGCAGCATCCTTTTTTTTTCAAAAATATTATGCTAAGTATATACTGTATGGAGGAAACGTTACCTCACAAAATGTGAAAGACTTCACATCAATGCCCCACATCAATGGAGTATTGGTAGGAAGAGCAAGTCTTGATGCCCAAGAGTTTTCCAAAATCATTCAGAATGCATAATAAAAAAATTTTCACCATTGTTTTTATTGTGGTGCTTGTGGGAGTTGTTTTTGTGGGACTAAGAATTCCACAGCTATCTTCTTTGTTGTTTCAGCTTGTTTTTGATAAGAATATAGAGCTAAAAAAAACTGATGGTAGAATTAATATTCTTCTTCTTGGTATTGGAGGAGGATACCATGAAGGCCCAAACCTATCAGACACAATTATCGTAACAAATGTTGACCCCGAAAAGAATAAAGTGAGTCTTGTCTCTATTCCCAGAGACTTATGGATACCGGAGCTAAAGGCGAAAATAAACAGTGCCTATGCAAACGGAGAAGAAAAGAAAAAAGGAGGGGGGATTGTTCTGGCAAAAGCAGTGGTTTCAAAAATACTTGACCAGCGCATTGATTACGCAGTCCGAATTGATTTTGATGGTTTTGTAAAAGCCGTTGATATGATAGGAGGACTTGACATAGCAATAGATAGAGCATTTGACGACTATAAATATCCCGATGAAGACAGACGTGAAGATTTGTGTAGTAATACTCCCGAAGAAGCAACTGCCCGTATTGCTTCGGAGTCTCCCTATTTAGTATTTCCTTGCCGGTATCAGCATGTTAGCTTTGAGAAAGGAATTGAACATATGGACGGAGAACGCGCGCTTATCTTTGTCAGATCCCGCTATGCAGAGGGCGAGGAAGGGACTGATTTTGCCCGCAGCAAACGGCAGGAAAAGGTAATAAATACATTTAAAGACACGCTTATTTCTCCTCAAACAATTCTTAATCCCACAAGAGTTATTAATCTGTATAATGTTTTGCGGGATAGTATTGATACTGATATAAAAGAAAACGAGTTTGATGATTTTATTAAGCTGGCGCAGAAAATGAAAACAGCAAAAATACAAAGCTATGTAATTGATTATGGTGATGAAAGGACAGAGCGATCGGGACTTCTGATGAATCCTCCTATTAGTAAGGAATACAATAATCAATGGGTGCTTATTCCTCGGACTGGCAATGGTAATTTTTCGGAAATTCAAAATGATGTGGCCTGTCTGATTGGAGATAAAGGGTGTCAACCGAAATGATAGATATTGAAAAAACTATTGATACAGAAAAGGAACGAGGATATTTTTGGACGCATCAAGTTAGATATGGAATAATTCTGAAATATGTTAAAAAGCTTTCTAGCGGAAAAGCGTTACGCATTTTAGACATTGGTTGTTTTCCATACCATATTGGTGCTGCTCTTAAATCATTGGGACATGAAGTCTATGGTATTGCTTCGGAACACGAACCAATTAAGAAAAAAAATATAAAGGTACTTAATATTGAAGTGCAGCAATTTCCGTTTGATAATAATTTTTTTGATATAGTACTTTGTAATGAAGTCGTTGAACACTTAGTTCAGTCTCCTCTGATTCCTCTCAAAGAAATGTACCGGGTAACAAAAAAAGACGGATACCTTATGGTTACAACACCAAATATTGCCCGTTCCATCAATAGAATAAAACTTCTGTTGGGTCAGACAATTATGTTTCCTTTTGCTGTTTATTTTGAAAACGATGGAAGGGGTAACAATATTTATCACAGACATAATCGGGAGTTTACTCTTAATGAATTGCGAACATTATTTACGGAAACAGGATGGACTATTAAAAAAAGCGGCTATTTTATCAGTTATACCCCTTTTCGAAAGCGCCTAGAACCCGACCCGTTCCCCATTTTTTTAGCCAAACTTCTCAATTACTGGCTAATGCTATTATTTTCTCCAATTAGAGATACTCTTGTAGTTATTGGGAGAAAGTAGATTAACTGACTATAAGCTATTCGCCCTTGGGGTGGACACTATTTATCTTGGGTCTATTTCATAAATCTTGGTTTGATTTTTTTGGAAGATGATGTTTCCTAGATCGTTAAACTTTTTTTCCTGCAGTTTTGGATATTTTTGCCGTTCAAGATCACCAATAAAGACAAGAGAAACATTATATTTCTTTAGTAATTTTTTTGTTTGTTCTATATCTTCTGATTCATAAAGAGCTTGTACATCTGGAATTCTGGGAGCTGGGATATCATAGCTCCCCCGCCACAGCCATTCATGAACAGTCCATCCCAAAACAGTTGGCAATCCCGTATTTGCCGACACTCTGCCGTAATCAGTGTACGAATCGCCCTGTGCTTCCAAAATTACCGGCTGATTCTCAATATTTTTATTTAGCCAATTGATTGCCTCGTAGTCTGACGGATAAAGAGTCTTTAAGTAACGTGTTCCGTCCAGTCCATAATAGGTTTTCAATTCTTCATAGTAGGAAGTAATGGCAAAGTAAGGATAAATCATGACTAAAATAAAAAATAAAATAGAAAAAATTAAAAATACAAAGTAAAAATTAAAAATCTTTAATGCTTTCTCTTTAATACTCGGTAATATTCTAACCATAATATAAGCAGACGATATTGAGAGCATCATAAAAGCTTGATAGCCAAGTTTAAACATGGTATTTGCTCTGTAATGAGCAGGATAGATATCTTTCATATAGATAAATTCGGGAATGATGATAAGAAGAGTTGAGAGGGTGATTAAGATTAGAACAAATAAATCTGATCTAGTTAAAAGTTCAAAGTTAAAAGTTAAAAGTTTCAGTTTATAATTAAACTTTTTGAACTTTGCATTATAATTTTGATTTTTGATTTTTGATTTTTGATTTTGATCTTTTTTTCTAAACAAAAATACAATGAACGATATGGTCCACAAGTAGAAAAATCCATGCAGTATTAAAAGT
>CAYZZG010000074.1:0-3620 GCA_964482825.1 uncultured Gammaproteobacteria bacterium | reverse complement strand
ATCGAGCCGGTAAAGGATTTTCTGACAATGAAAGGATCATTAAAAACAAATAAAAAACCTTTATCTAATCAAAAATTGCATGAGCGTTTTGTGGCCTCTATTGCAGAAGAGTATGCAAGGAAGAGAAAGTAAATGAATGTAGTTATCCTTGATACGAATGGGTTTCTTAGGTTGCTTCTTAATGATATTCCAAAGCAGGCGGATCAGGTTGAACAGCTTATTGAAAAAGCAAAAAAAGAACAAGTAAAAATTATTGTTCCCCAAATTGTTCTTTTTGAAATAAACTTCATACTGGAAAGATATTATAACTTAGAAAAAGAAGAAATTATTGATAAATTAAAATCCTTACTGTCCGCATCTTACTTTGCCATTGAGTCAAAAGAAGTATTTCGCAATGCTTTAGTGCTCTATGAGAGGCATACGGTAAGTTTTACTGATTGTTTTTTACTTGCTTTTGCAAAAGTAGAAAATGCAGAGCTTTTTACCTTTGATCAACAGCTCCTAAAACTAAAAGAAGAATAATAGATGTGTGGTATAATCGAAGCACTTTTCTATGATTGCGCTGCTTAAAGGAACGGTTGAACAACGATTTGATCCATACATTGTTATTGATGTAAATGGAGTCGGGTACAAAGTTTTGGCAACTGCTGGCGTTTTATCCAGCATTCATTTAGGGCAACAGGTTACTGTTCACATTTATACTCACGTGCGGGAAGATGCATTGGAGCTTTATGGCTTCCAAAATGCCCAAGATCTGAAACTTTTTGAACAGCTCATCAGCGTTTCCGGTGTTGGCCCCAAAACCGCGATCGGCATTTTTAGCATAGGAACAAGCAGTGAATTAATAAACGCTATCACGCAGGGAAATGTGGAGTTTTTTACTGCAGTGCCAAGGCTTGGTAAAAAGAATGCGCAAAAAATTATTATAGAGCTCAAAAGCAAAGTAGGAAGTACGGGAGACCTTGATTTATCACAGGGTGATGGGCAAGCAAGCGGAGAAGTGGTGGCGGCGCTCAAATCATTCGGGTTTAGTACAAAAGAAGCACATGATGCAATCCGTTCGCTCAACGGGCAAGGAGAGACAACGGAGGATAAGGTAAGGTTGGCGCTGAAGTACCTTGGGAGATAGATGTTTTGATATGAGAAGTGAGATACTCTTGAATTTGAATGTTTGATTCCTAGATATCTTGAAATCAAGATATCAAAATTTCAAGCTCAAAAATATCCCATTTCCCACATCAAGTAGTCTAAAATAATATGGATAAGCAAACAAAAGACATACAAGAAGTTACACCTGAAGAAGAAAAAGTGTTCACCTCGCTGCGTGCTAGTTCGTGGCCCGATTTTCATGGACAAGAGAGTATTAAAGAATCTCTGCAAATCGCAATTACTGCTGCGAAAAAGCGAAAAGAGGCAATTGAGCATATTTTGTTTTATGGACCACCGGGACTGGGAAAAACCACGCTGTCTCATTTAGTAGCAAAGGAAATGGGCGCAAATATTCGAGTAACCTCTGGTCCTGCAATTGAAAGAGCAGGAGATTTAGCGTCTATTTTAACTAATTTGGAAAAAGGAGATATTCTTTTTATAGACGAGGTGCATCGGCTCAATAAAGTAGTGGAAGAGACGCTCTATCCGGCAATGGAGGATTATGCTTTGGATATTGTGCTGGGAAAAGGCCCATCTGCAAGGACTCTTCGACTTGATCTTCCGCAATTCACCATTATTGGCGCCACCACCCGTATTGGGCTTTTGTCAGCGCCACTTCGTGACAGATTTGGTGTTGTCCACCGATTAGTATTCTATCAACCACACGAGCTTGAAATTATTATCCGCAACGCAGCAAAAATTTTGACAGTCGTGATTGATAAAGAAAGTATAAAAGAAATCGCCAAGCGGGGAAGAGGAACACCACGAATTGCGCTAAAGCTATTAAAGCGAGCGCGCGATTTTGCCGCAGTTAAAGGAGAAGGAAAAATTACTAAAGAATTGACTGATAATGCACTCTCCTTGCTTGAGGTGGATCATATGGGTCTTGATGGTAGCGATCGTCGATTGCTCTTATCAATCATCGAAAAACACAGCGGTGGGCCGGTAGGGATAGAAACCATTGCGGCCAGTATTTCTGAAGACGTGGGCACAATAGAAGACGTGATTGAGCCATACTTAATGCAGGTTGGTTTCTTAAAACGCAGCCCCCGCGGCCGCGTGGTTACCCAGGCAGCATACAAGCATCTAAAAATTCAATACGCTCACGAAGATAAAAGCCAACAGCAGTTGATTTAATTTCCGTAAAGTTGGGCGTGTGTGCCAAAAGAGGTAAAATAAATATAGGTGTCGTTTTTCCCAACGACCTCTTTATATATAGCTCTATAGTCGGCGGTAATATCTATACTTCTAAAGCCAATATATTCTCTTTTTAGTGGATGATTGTTAAGCTCAAGATCGTTTGGATTTTTTATAAACAGCAGCAGACGTTGTTTAAAAGCTTTTCGTATTCGTACATCTGATTTCTTGAGTTGTCTGAGGAAATTGTCGGTATACTCGACAATCATATACCTTGCTTTTCCAGCCAATCGATAGCATCTTTCCCTGTCTTAAACGAAGGAGAAACGTGCCCTTCTTTAATATCCTTTTCTGCCCTTTTTATAGAGTCAATCAGGTATTGGCTGGGTTTTTCTTCAAGGCTAAAGTCGACACGTTTTGTTTTAATAAGTTGCTTGACATAGGCTTTAATCAAAGTACTTAGGCTAAAACCCAATTTACCAGCTACCTCTTGTGCTTTTTCTTTTAAACCTTGATCCATGCGGATAAATATACCAGTAGCAGTGTTCATATATCAAAGTATATACATTACATATCTAGTTGTCAAGCCTTTGTTTTTTATCAGCAGGCCATTGAGCAACTGTTTATAAAGAGAATTGAGAGTTATACTGTCTACTTTTTAATAAAAAGTTTTAGGCCGTTAATTTTTTCAAAATCCTTTATGTTTAAGGTGGCCAGTGCTAATTTATGGGATAAGACAGTGGCGGCAATAATAGCATCTGCTATTTCCAGATTATAGTCTGACCTAATTTTACCCGCATTTTTAGAGATAATCTTATCTATGTTCAGAACTTCTATACCTGATAAAACAAACTCTAATTCCTTACGCGCTCTCTTTAATCTCCAAATTCTTTTACCAGCATAAAGTTCCGTATGTGATATGATAGAAATGTATAGTTTGTAATTTTTGTTAGCCACTTGCCCAAGGATGGTTGAATTTTTGTTTTTGACTCTCAGGAAGTCAATAATCACAGAACTGTCCAAAAGAACTTTATTCATTCCATAAATCCTTAACCCTTTTTTCCATGTCTTTTCTAATTTTTTTGTACTCTTTGTAATCTTTGTCGGTAAACCAATCGGTTTTTAAAGAGAGAAGCATTTTTGCATAATCTTTAGAAGATATTTTTTTCTTGCTACCAACCTTTTCTCTGATCACAGCGGAGAGGCTGGTTCTTTTTTTAGCAGCTTCTTCTTTAAGTCTTAAGTAATCCTCTTCGGGTAACCTAATATTGGTAGTAACATAGTTACTCATACAATACAATTGTATCATTGTATTACTTTTTGTCAAGGGCAAA
>CAYZZG010000073.1:0-3630 GCA_964482825.1 uncultured Gammaproteobacteria bacterium | reverse complement strand
CTTTGTTGGTCTATGCAATTAAGACCACAACTCCGCTTCTTTTATGAAAAATAAATGTTACTCATAATGTATATGCGTATTTAGGCTGCTTTTGCAGCAGTAGTTTCGGGTAAATTTGAGCGTGTTTTTGCCCGTACATTCTGGACAATATCTTGAATAGCGGTTGGGCGTAGCCCAAATTCTTTTGCCGCTTTTTTATATGAACCGTCTCCTTGAAAAAGAAACTCAACAACAGTTTTTTCATGAACGTAAGTGTTGGTAGTTGCAACGCCTTTCTAAATTCTTCTCTGTGGCGGTTAATTTCAACACCAAGATTATGGGCTGTGGTAATCATGTTTTTTACGGTTTGTTCGGAAATGCCCATGCGTTCGGCAATTTTTCTGTTGGAGAGACCAAACTCTGCGAAAAATACTGTTTGAGCGACACGAGGGTAGAGCAGTTTTCTTATTTCCATCTGAGATTGGTTAAGCTCAAGTCCATGGGAAATTCCGCCCATGTTTGGGGTACGGGAAAGGGGAGCATGTCGGACAGGTGTTTTTTCCATAAAGACAACCTAATAATTTCGTTTTTTAGGTTCAAGCATTATACTATAAAAGTCCTATAGTGTCAAGTTGCGGGGATACTTTTTTGAGGGCTATCCACCTCGGAGGAGTCCATCCCCGCTTCGCCCTTCGGGCTTCGCGGGGCGAGTCGGCCACCTCCGAGGTGATTGACTTGTCCTGCGAAGCATTAGTAAATTGGCGTTTTCCTAATCTTAAATTGACTTCTAAACCAATTACGCTCCGTTTGCCAGTAAGTATAATTGAGAGGTTAAAGATAGAAGCACACAAGATGGATATTCCATACCAAGCGCTGATTAAAAAAATGCTGTTTGATGCGCTGGCTAAGTAGGATTGTTTACATACTCAAAAGAAGTAAAAACATTTATCCCGCACAAAGTTTATTCTGTCCTCAAAAAGAGTAAGAGCACCTGCCCAATGCTCTTACTCCGTCTCAAAACAGAACTATTTGCCATTTAGCATTTTGAGGCTGTGAAAACTAGCTAAAATTTTGTTGTCTTATCAACAAAAATTATTATTTATGGCCTCATCAATTTTTCTTGACAAAAATTTTTTAATTTGATATCAACAACAACAGGCATTTAGTTTTACTCCTGCCTAAAGGACTAAGTGCCGTTTCCCTAAGAGCATTGCTTATCGTACCGAACTTATCATGACGTAACGAAAGCGATGCTCTTTTTTTCGGTTGTCAGTCCTCAGTTGTCTGTTGTCAGCCTCCAGTTAGCCAGTTATCGGTAAAAATCGGTTAACGGAAAACAGGGAATCTGGAATCCGAAAACAGAACACTGAAAACCGATTACAGAAATACTATTGGGACGGCCAAGCCTTTTTTAACTAACGATTTGAATTGTTCTCTTCCTTGCTTTATAAGCATTTCGTGTTTGTAATCCACGATAGTACGTTGTTTAGGAGTTTTATGTAGATTCCCAAGAAGTAAACGGATAATTTTCATGACAGTAACATTTTATCACATGTTGTCAAGTGTATCAACCTATAGCATAGTTAATAGTAAATAGCGTATAGCTTATAGTTTTTATGATAAAGAATAGGCTGATACGACGACCAAAACAAAATAATAAAATTTATGGGGATAACTTGTGCACAGCATAAGAACAGTTCACAAATTAACAAGATTAACAAATTAACAGAAGGAATAGAGAGAAAAGTACTTTGGAGTCAATTGGTCAATTTGTTGTTTTAGTTAACTGTTAGAAGAACGAGCGTAGCGAGGGTCGGTATTGGTACTGTGCTATCGAGGTTAACCACAGCTTAATGTACGAAAGCCAGTGATCGACTTTCCGAAGCTCTTTATAGGTTTTAATTGTGGTTTTTCGATACGAATGCAGATAATCCACCAGGTTGGCAAGCAGGCCGTACTGCATAAATTGCATAAAAACCTGCGTGTAGACAAAAGGATACGCACTGCTGGTAAACTTAAGTAAATCTTTGGGAAGCAGTTGTTTGTTGATAAGAGTTGTTTCAAAAGCAAATGAAGATCCTCTAGGAAGCATTTTATAAATATCATCGTGAGTAGTAGGGAAGTCGGTTTTCCCTAAGTGTCTATTTTTGTGGTCAATAATTTTGCACTGTAGACCAACAGCGACTACCTTTGGGTGTTTAAGAAGAAAGTTCAACTGTTTTTTAATTCTGCTTCGTGCGCTCACGTGAGTGGGATCCATAAAGCCGATAAATTGGCCTTTTGCCCGCTTTACCGCGCGATTTAAGCAAATAGCCAGGCCGTAGCGCTTTTTATTGCGGTAGGCCTTAAATCGTTTATCTTCTCTGCTAAATCTTTTTAAGATGCGATAGGAGTCGTCTTTGGAGTCGTCGTCAATAGCGATAACCTCAATATTGTTGTAAGTTTGCTTTAAAACGCTCTCGATCGAGACACGCAAAAAGCGGCCGGCATTATGGACTGGTAGAATAATAGAGACAATATGGTTAGTTTGCTTCATATGTTTACTTAGTTTTGAGGTCTACACTTCGGGCAGTTCAAGAATATGAAGGGCAGGAGAAAAATGACATGCGCCATTTTATCACAGCATTTTCTTTTTTGTCAACTCGCCAAATGTGACATTGTAGAAATGGTTTTCCATGATGGAGCAAACGTGTATCGGCCAGTAAGGTCATACAAACGAATGGCGATAAGATCGCGCAAGCAGCTGGCAACATCGGTAAGTAAACTAACTTTTGATTGGCGATCATTAGTCCATGTGACCGGTACCTCATGGAGGGAAAGACCAAACTTTCCTACTAAATGGAGCACTTCCGCGTCATATGCCCATCGTTTAATATGCGCGCGGGGGAATATGGTTTCTTTGGCCCGCAGGGAAAAGCCCTTGAATCCGCAGGTATGGTCGCTTACTGTGGCATGGAGCATGACATTAGCAAGATAGGTAAAGCCTCTTCCCAACAACTGTCTATAGAAGGGTTGCTTTTTGACAATAGTTGCCTTGCCGTTTTTGCGCGTTCCAATAATCACGTCAACGCCTTTTTCCATAAAGATTAGAAACTTGTGAAGTTCGGACAGAGGAGTAGACATGTCCGCGTCAACAAAGAAGGTGTAATCAGCAGTGGAAGAAAGCATTCCTTGCTTTACAGCATAGCCCTTACCCATGTTGTTGGGGTAACTAATGAGTCGAATCATGAAGCATGAATCAGGAATCAGGAATTTTTTCTTTATTCTTAATTCATAATTCATAATTCTTGATTCAGTCTTATCGGTTGATCCATCATTGACGAAAATCACTTCTTTGAGCTTAATTCCGTAAGGAAGCTGCAACCGGCAGAGCGCCTCAATTGTTTTATGCAGACGTTGTTCCTCGTTATAAAGGGGAAAAACAATGCTTAACGTCATCATATATGACCCATAGTATAAATTATTTTCCATATTTTGTCAAGTTATAAAAGACCTTAATTATAAAAATATAGGATACTAGGAAAAACTAAGAAGTAAGTAAGAAAAAGGTATGATCATTGTTTAGCCTGCTGGAAAAGTCTAATCGTTAATGGTATACTAGTACTGTATTTCGTTAATTTTCATACGTTACCATTTTAATAAAGATTGTAC
>CAYZZG010000072.1:0-3702 GCA_964482825.1 uncultured Gammaproteobacteria bacterium | reverse complement strand
AACAAGGTATCCCTAGCCGAAGCTGGGGATGGATCACCTCCTTTCTAAAAAACACACTGTATGAAAGTACAAATTTGTGTCAGGAAAGGGGAAGACACCTAAACCTCCGCCTCTGGCGGAGAATTTCCAATTTCAAATTTCCAATTTCCAATAGGAAAATGGGTTGAGACGGGAAGTTTTGTGAGAAAGTGTGATCGGCAAACAGGTTTTTGAATAGAGCCTGATGAGCTCCGTTAATACTGAGGGGTTCATAAAATCTATTCAATAGTTTCCTACCACTTCCTGATTTATTCTATTTCTGCAGATTTATTATCGAAGCCTTTGTTCGTAACGCTCTAGTATGCCGGTGAGCGCTGGTTGAAGAGAAAATACTTTCTTTAAATTTTTCTCCATATTTTGGCTAAAAGCAAAAGATTTTTCTTGCCCTTTTCCCATTTGGGTAAATAGTAAGAGAGAGATAAGTGAAACAACCAGTAGGGTAAGACCACCAGGAAGGGCAAAAACATATAGCCAGGGGTGTTGCGGAATGGCACGTTCTTTAGGTAAAACTCTTATCGGTTCAAGGCCAATGGTGGCTTTTTTACCGCGCCATATTGAAATTTGGTTGACAAAGGCATAGCCAAAAATTGTCTTAACAATTCCTAGCGATCTTACTCGGCGTATCGAGGTATAAATGTAGAGTTCCCGGGCCATTCTTATTTTTCCCAGCCGTTTTAATCTAAGACACATGTCGGTATCTTCCCCAAAGGCAATACTGGTATCAAATCCGCCGGTGGATAGAAACGCCTGTCTTCGAACAGCCATGCTTGGAAAAAGAAATCCTCTGCCAAGAAACTTTAAAATATACATCCAAATTATAATACCCGGAAAATAAAATATATTTTCCCACCAATTGCTCTCAAGGGGAAACGTAGGGCCTCCAACGGCGATCAGGTTTTTATCGTTTTTGAAAGCTTGCCAAATATTGTAAAGCCAGTTTTCTGGAACAATATAATCCGCATCAGCCCGGGCAATAATTTCTCCCTTTGCTTTGTAAAATCCGGCATTGCAGGCAAACGAATAGCCCCGTTTTTTTTCTTTGACTATTAAAGCGCCAAATTTTTTGGCAATATCGGCAGTTTTGTCGGTAGAATCGTTATCGACGACAATAATTTCGAAGGGATAAGGAAAGGTTTGGCTCTTTAGCGAAGTTAATAATTTTCCAATAAATCGTTCTTCGTTGTAAGCCGGAATGACCACCGATAATTTCATACACCATTATTGTAGCATAAAGAACCCCATATTCTTGTCAACGGCGCACTTTGTTATAATACTAGAAAACCCATGAATATAGGATTTTTTACCGATGCGTACGCTCCGCAGATTAACGGCGTAGCTATATCACTGGCAGCACTCACCGATGCATTGCGGGCTAGGGGAAATAGAGTAAAAATTATTGCCCCCTTATACACCAACTACAAAGATGCAAATTCCGATATTGTTCGCCTATTTGCGGTTCGTATTCTTAAAAACCCAGATATCAGATTTGCCTTGCCTTTTGTAAGCGAAGGATTTTACCGCGCTGTTAAGACCAGCTACGATATTATTCACGGTTTTGGACCAGGGCCAATCACTTTGCTTGGACTCTTGGTTGCCCGCTTAAAAAAGATACCTTTTGTTTATTCTTATAACACTAGGTGGGATCAGCTTACCCACTATTTTTTGCGCGGAAAAATCATAACACCTTCTTTGGTCAAACGACTCAATACGTTTTTTTGTAATAGCTGTGATTACATTGTGGCACCAACCCAAACGGTAAAAGAGGAATTACAGACAATGGGGATTACAAAGCCAATAGCAGTTTTGGCAAACGGTATTGATCTTGTTAAGTTTGCCAAGGAACAACCAGGGTTCTTATATCATCAGCTAAATCTTTCTAAAGATATAAAGATTATTTTATATACAGGTAGACTTAGTAAAGAAAAATCAGTTGACGT
This sequence comes from uncultured Gammaproteobacteria bacterium, assembly GCA_964482825.1. GTDB lineage: Bacteria > Patescibacteriota > Microgenomatia > Levybacterales > UBA12049 > CAYZZG01. The sequence goes on along the minus strand of CAYZZG010000072.1, from coordinate 1,726 downwards.
TTTGTTGCAGATGGTAAAAAAAGTATTTGATAAAGTGCCAAATGCGATGTTTATTTTGGTAGGCGATGGGCCGGCCAAAAAGGAGCTAAAAAAGTTGACAAGAAGTCTAGACATCGAGTCGCAGGTTAATTTTTACGGTGAAGTATCGCCTGATGATATGCCAAAAGTTTATAAGGATGCGACAGTTTTTGTATTTGCTTCACAATTGGAGACACAAGGACTGGTGGTGGCCGAGGCATTGGCTTCGGGTGTTCCGGTGGTGGCAAAGAAGGATGATGTATTTAAAGATATAATGCAAGATGGTGTTAATGGTTTTATGGTAACGTCAATTAACGATTTTGCAACACGTGTTATTACTTTATTAACAAATGAAAAGAGTCGAAAGCAGATGTCAAAACAAGCATTAGTCTTAATTAAACCATTATCTCTAGAAACAAATGCAGCCCAATTTGAGGACTTTTATCATCAAATCACTAGCGCTTGAATAAAAACATCTGAGCAATAAAGTCTTGGCAAACGACTCTTTCGCTAGCTTCTTTTACTCTCATTTGCTATACTTATGAAGCTTAAATGCTCTTATCGGGTGCGGTGGTGAAGCGGTAACACAGCTGTCTGCAGAACAGCCATTCAGGGGTTCGAATCCCCTCCGCACCTCACTATGGGAAAAGAACAGCAATCAGGAATTGTGGGTAAATATAAGGAGTTCAATAAGCTAACGCGCAATATTGCGCTAGGAATTACTGTAGTGGCTGCAGCAGTAGGAGCAAGCGCTTTGGCGGTGGTTGCTTTTGGTGCGGCGATGGTAGATCAGGCGCAGATTGTAGCTATTGATAAGTTCCAAAAATGGCGAGAGGAAAAAAGAAAGCAAGCAAAAGAACACGTTGTTTTTCAATCCCCGTAACATGAGTAATCCTGAATACGAAAAAACAGAAACGCGAAGTAAAGACGAAACTGGTTTTTCGGAAAAGCAGTTAGATATAGACGCGGAAATTCAGGCAGGCGAATGGCAACAACTTAAGCGTTACCGAGCGTACAAGCGCCGCTCCCGGCAGTGGAAAATTATTGCTACTTATAAAGCAATTTCCAATCGGCTTAATCAGCTTGTTGCTGTTTACTATAAATTAGTCAGTAATAATCCTCGACAAGGAGAAAAAATGCTCAAAGAATTACGCCATCTTCGGACGTTGCAGGAAATTTTACTACAATGCATGGTGTGGTCTGGCGAAGCCAGAGAACCAAAAGAAATAACAAAAGACATGGTTCCGCAAGAAGTTTGGGAGCTCATAAAATAATTTAGAGTTTAGAATTCATAATTCAGAATTAAAATGATATAATTAGTATTCTGAATTCTAAATTTTGAATTCTGAATTGTTACAATGGGTCGGTAGTTCACTGGTAGAACGGTCGCCTAAGGCGACAGGTAGATGGTTCGATTATGTACCAAGTCTATGTTTGAAAAGTTTAGTTAACGGTAGGTTGTATACAGGTTCAACGAATAATTTAGAGCGAAGAATGTATGAGCATAATAATGGTCAAACAACATATACCAGATCAACAAAACCATTTAAGTTAGTCTATAAAGAAAGTTATAATACAAAACTTGAGGCAATACAAAGAGAAAGATTTTTAAAGACAGGTAAGGGAAGAGGATTATTAAAACAAATGTTGGGTAGCTAGTTCACCGGTTAGAACGCTTCTCTGATAAAGAAGAGGTACGTGGTTCGAT
>CAYZZG010000071.1:0-3806 GCA_964482825.1 uncultured Gammaproteobacteria bacterium | reverse complement strand
AGGGTATACAGTATTAAGTATTTTTTCTTTCTTTTTATTCTTAATACTTGATACTTTATACTTAATACTTCCTGTTTTTAGACCTACTTTAATACCAAAAGGAGATAAGAGACTAGAAATAGTTCGGTGGTGTTGTTGAGCAAGAATTTCCGTTGGCGCCATCAGCACCGATTGAAAACCGTTAAGGTGCGCTAAATACATAGCGATTGCCGCTACCACTGTTTTTCCGCTGCCCACATCTCCTTCAAGCAGTCGATTCATCGGTTTTTTGGAAGCCAGATCGGCAAAGATTTCCTTGACTGCCCGTTTTTGCGCATCGGTTAACTCAAACGGTAATTGATTCCAAAATGACTCGATTTCTTTTTTAAACTTGCTAATTGTGAAAGGATGACCGACAAGATTTTTCCCCCACTCTTTTTTTCGAATTAAAGCAGATAGTTGTAAAAAGAACAATTCATCAAAGCCTAAACGTTCTCGGGCTTTTTGGGCAAGTTCAAGATTATTGGGGAAATGAACTTGCTCTAAGGCATCAGCAAATGGTAACAAGTTATGAGTTTTTAATATTTCCTCTGGAAGATGCTCGACTAAGGTGTCTTTATTTTCTTGTAATAATCTATCGATCTGTCGACGCAGCCACTTGGAGGTTAGTCCATTAGTAAGTGGATAGACCGGAACTAGTCTTCCTGTGTGAATCGTTCTGTTCTGCAGAATTACCTCGTACTCAGGTGACTGCATGATTACTTTGTGTCCAAACCAATCAACTTTTCCAGAAAGAGAGATGCGGTCGCCCGTATGAATTATTTTTGGAATAAAAGGTTGGTTAAACCAAGTCACGTCGATTTCCCCTGTTTCGTCAGCCACTTTAGCTTTCTGCAGTTTTATTCGCCGTGTATAGTCATTTTTAATATCCGTGACCGTTCCTTGAATTGTGACTATTTCTCCCGGTTGTACATTTCCTATTTTTGAAATAAGGGTAAAGTCGTCGTAGCGGGAAGGAATGTGAAACAAGAGATCCTCAAGCTTTTCTATGCCAAGTTTCTCCATGGGTCGGGCATATCGTGCCAAAAATTTTCCTGCGCTTTTGATGGGGGTTTGTAGATCCATGGTGAGTTTATTTTACTGTTAAAGGGTAAGAAATGGAAGTACCGAGGATGCGACAAGCGCGATAGTTGAGATGGTTACAATAACTATCCAAATCCATCTATGCTTTCTAAATATTTCCATATTTGCATAATAGCAAATGATTACAAATAAATGCAAGTTAAGTTCACACCCCTCGGGTGGATTTAGCTTTGCACGTGGAAACAGGAGCTACAATCAACTTTTGACCAAATCCTTTCCACTTTCAAATTCACCCAGTAATTTTTAATTTTTAATTTTGAACTTTTTTAGTGCCAGAAGGCGCGGCGGTGGGTAAAGATCATTGCTATTCCTGCTTGGTCTGCTGCTTCTATTGATGATTTATCATTGACTGATCCCCCCGGTTGAACGACCGCCGCAATCCCCGCTTTTACTGCCAATTCAACAGAATCAGCAAAAGGAAAGAATCCATCACTAGCAAGAATAGCGTCTTTGGCAAACTTTCCTGCCTGTTCAAGCGCAATTTTTACTGAACGGACTCGCGAAGTTTGACCGGTCCCAATTCCTCTTGTCATGGGAATTTCTTTGTCAACAACAATGACCGCGTTTGATTTTATTCTACTAATAAATTTCCAAGCTGTTCTCATTTGTGTAGTCTGCTCTGCAGACGGTTTCTTTTTAGTTACCACTTCCCAATCAGCAAAGCCTGCCTCGATATCATTATCGCCTGTTTGGTATAAAAATCCGCCATCAACAAACCGTATGTGTTCGAAATGACTTCGTTTAACAGGAATAGATCCGAATGTATAGATACCCATTGACTTTCTAACAGTTTTTAAGTATTCAAGCGCATCGGGTTCAATAAAAGGCGCTGCAATAATATCCATGTTTGATTTCCGTTCGTCTTTAAACTCCCCAATTACATTTGCTGTTTTTAAGTCCATTGGTTTATTCAAAACTACAATCCCTCCGAAGGCTGATTCAGGATCGGCTTTTATTGCGCGGCTCAGTGCTTGTTCAATAGTTTCTCCTAAGCCAATACCGCAGGGACAATTATGTTTAATAATTGTCGCACATGGTTGGTTAAATAATCTGACCGATTCAAGCCCCGCATAAATATCGGCTACATTAACATGCGATAATTCTCTTCCCCATTTTCTTTCAAGAGAGTTGAGCGGTGAATTGTTGTTGGGAAACATATAAAGCGCCGCTTTTTGATGAGGGTTTTCGCCGTAGCGCAGTTCCTTTTTCTTTCTTCCGGGTAAGGTTAGCTCGTTTGGAAATAATTCTTCGTTGAAGAATCGAGCAATTTGACTATCATAGAAAGAAAGATGTGCAAATGCTTTGGCTGCCAAACTTTGCCTAAAGTCTTTATCATTGTTATGCCGAACTTGTTTCGGCATCCCTTCATCCTGAGATCCTGAAACAAGTTCAGGATGACAAGAGTGAATATACTCGCTAATTTTCTCATAGTCATTCGGATCGACAACTACGATGACATGTTTAAAATTCTTTGCTGCTGCGCGAAGCATTGTTGGACCACCAACATCAATATTTTCGATTGCTTCTTCTTGGGTAACATCTAGCTTTTGTACTGTTTGCTCAAACGGATATAAGTTGCATACAACGATATCAATTTGTGGAATCTGCATTGCAGATGCTTGTTTATTATGTTCGGGATTAGACCTATCAAACAATATTCCTGATGCAATTTGAAAACTAATTGTTTTCACTCTGCCGTTAAAGCTTTCAGGACTTCCTGTAATCTCTTGAATGGGTATAATTTCTACCCCATTCTCTTGGAGTGCTTTTGCGGTCCCACCGGTTGAAATAATTTTATATCCAAGTTTATTTAACTGCTTTGCAAAATCAGCAATGCCAGTTTTATCGTAGACGCTTAAGAGGACGTATTTTTTGAATAAAGTATTTACCATGTAATTTTTGCAAAGTTAATTTTTCCAACCTGAATTGTTGCGCCATTCTGCGTAATTGAACTAATGGAAACGGAAGGATTTGTGATAGGCTTTCCGTCTATCCTAACCCCTCCTTGCTCAATTTTTCTTTTTGCATCCGACTTACTTTCTGCAAAGCCTAGTTCAGCGACTGCATCAGCTAATGAAATATCAGGGTTGGAGATTTTCTGTGTTTTAATATCTTTTGGTGCTTCTTTTTGTTGCACCATTTTCTCAAAAGTTTCCTGTGCTTTTTCTGCCATTTCTTTTCCATTAAGCTGGTTTGTAATTTCATATGCTAATTTCTTTTTATATCCAACTGGATGTGCGCCATTCTTAAGAGCTTGTTCGATAGATTGCACTTCTTTCATAGGAATATCGGTAAGATACTCAAATGCCTTTGCAATTACCTCATCTGGAAGCGCCATTATTTTGCCATACAGATTCTCTGGTTGATCAGTCAGCGCTATCACGTTTCCCTCGGTTTTCCCTATTTTTACTCCTTGTAAATCGGTAAGAAGTGGCGTTGTCATCACAAATTTTTCCCGTTGCTGCATTAACCGTACCAGCGTTCGGCCACAAAGCATATTAAAGGTTTGATCGCTTCCTCCTACTTCCAAATCAACGTTCATTGCTACCGAATCATATGCCTGCAAAAGAGGATAAAGAAATTCGCGGAAGTTTACCGTTTCTCCTCTTTTTCTTCTTTCGTCAAACAAATCTCGTTCTGCCAGTTGTTGCAGCGAAAAATAACCTGCAATATTAAGAATATCA
>CAYZZG010000070.1:0-3965 GCA_964482825.1 uncultured Gammaproteobacteria bacterium | reverse complement strand
ATCCTGTTTCTTTCAATTTTAAGAAAACTTCACGGTCGTTAATTAAAATGGTGTATTTTTCAAATCCCAACTTTTCGACGGCTTTTGCCGCCAAAGCAATTACTTCCGCATCGGCAAGGGGAGAGGTAATCCCAACAATGTCAGCATCGCATTGCAAGAATTCTCGAAATCTTCCTTTCTGAGTATTTTCTGCCCGCCAGACCGGTTGGATTTGGTAGCGCTTGAAAGGCATTGGCAGTTCATTTTGATACTGAGAAACAACGCGGGCAAGGGGGACAGTTTGATCATACCGCAGAGCAACTCGTCGCTTGCCCAAATCTTCAAACCGGTACATTAATTTGTCTCCTTCTTCGCCATATTTTCCAAGCAAAATTTCTTCGTACTCCAATGCCGGCGTTTCAAGAGGGTCAAATCCAAAAGACTCAAACACCCCTTTCAGGATGTCAATCACATACTGCCGTTTTCTCGCCTCCTTTGGCAAGAAATCTCGGAAACCTTTAAGTGTTTGTGGTTTGATACTTGACATATTTTCTCCTTTATGCTTTAATTAATATTAACGAACTTCCCCCGCAGCAATGCGGGGTGATTTTTTAATCCCCTTTACTTATTTCTATTTTCTTGGCTTCATGTATAACCCTGCCAGCCTTTTAACGTTTGCGATTTTATTGTTTTGTTAATCATAGCATTTTTTCAAGTAATAATGAAGCTTCAAGCGCTGTTTTTATAGCTTTATCAATACTTGCTTTTGCTTCTTTTGTTTGTATTTTTGACACTGGAATATCGAATTTGAACTTTCCCTCTATAAGTTCTTTTAGTGGTTCAGGATTTGCATTTACAGCCAACACCGCTCCAGTTTTAACTCCTCGCAAAGTTCCAATTAAAAATAGGGGAGCGCATTCCATTTCAGAACTCAGCAAAGGATATGCCCAGTTCTTCATCCTTGGATTCGTATAGATTGATCCCCATTGTTTAATATTTTTCGATTGTCCGTAAAATGCGTCATGTGTTCTATTGATACCGACATAATATCTAAATCCTAAATTTTTAACGCTATCAATCAATGCTTGAACTACTTGAAAATCCGCAATAGCTGGAAATTCTGGTGGGAGATATTCTTTAGTCGTGCCTTCTTCTCGTATAGATGCGGTAGGAATAATCACTGATCCTACTTTAATTTCTTTTTTTAACGCACCACCGCAAGTGCCAACCCGAATGAGAATTTTTGCACCTAGATTGATAAGCTCTTCAACTGCGATTGCTGTTGATGGGCCTCCTATGCCGGTTGACGTAACGGTTATCTTTAGTCCTTTATAATACCCTGTATAGGTAACAAATTCTCGATATGAGACAACAAGTTTCCCTTTTTCCAGGTATTTTTCTCCAATAAGTTTTGCCCGCGCTGGATCACCCGGTAAAAGCACAATTTGAGCAATTTCTTTTGGATCACAGGGTATATGTACTTGCAAGTTTTTCATATTATTGTTTTGATAATACTACACTTTGTTGTAGTTGTTGAACCATTTCTAGAAAAATATTTCGGTCAGTTACATAATCGTCCATATATCTTCTACGGACAGCTTCCGATTTATCGGATGTTCCGATTAGAGTTGATAAACTATTTAATGCAGGAATCCCATTAGTTCCTTGATATACAATAGGTGTAAGAATTGATTTAAATCCTTCAATTCCGTTTGAAGATCCAGCTCTTTCTCTGTTTTGTAAAGGCGATCGCGTAAGTAGGGCACCTGCATACCAATCGATGTTTCTTCCTGGAAAGGCTTCTCTTAGAGCAGTTAATGTTTGGCCTGTTGCAATGGCATCATCAAGCACTATAATAGTGTTTATTTTCATATCGGATAACTGTTTTCTTACCTGTGTCACATTACCAACTATTACGCCAGCAACTGTTTTTTTTCTCACTTCAACTTTTCTTTGTGTTGGAATAGAAATTATAGTCATATCTTCTAGTAAAGACTCAGGTAGCAATTTACGAACTACTTGCGCTCCCTCTCCAGGGAATATTACAGCTGTTCTTTGCGCAGGAACTACTGTTGCCAGTCTTTCGACTTTTTTAGCAAGCGCAGTAGTTAACTGAGTAGCTTCGAATGCTTTAACTTCTCCTTTGCACGCAACAAAAAGAAACTCAAGATATTCATCAATCGAAAATTTAGCTTGGCATGAAAGATCATCAATTGCAAGACGACAAGATCTATTATCAACCAATAAAAATTCGTCCATATATAAACATGGATAATCCCGAGCAATTCGTTGTTTTGCATCAGCCCGCATTATGTCAAATTTTGTATTTCCCAATTCTATTGCCATAAAAAACCTCCCGTTCGTTACTTTTCATCCTTTAGTCGATTCTGGACAAGCCAGAATGACGGGGGAATGATAGAGTAAGGAACGAGAGGCCAACTAGTTAGTTGGTTAGTTCGTTATTCGTTCATCGTAGATTTACTGTGAACTGTGAACAAACTAACTAATAACTAAATTGGGACCTTCCCGCGGTCCCATCCTTTGTTGTTTAAACATTACTGTTTAAACCTCTTTACGGCGACTCTACCTTCGCGGTGACATCGTCTGTTGTATTTTACAGTTCAACTTCTGTAAGGCATTTTGGCCTTCAGCATCCTGGATCGTGACTCCAGTGTTAGCGCTTTTGATTTGATTGTATTAGTATTGTATTATAAGACTGATTGGTTGTCAAGATATTATTATTTCTTCAAGTTGTGATTGCTGTTTTGGTGTAAGGGGAATAACTCCTTCGTTTGTAGCTCTAGAAAGCCCTACTATAGAATACTTGCCCACAAAATCTAGATCTAATAACCACTCTACATCTACTAAGGCAGCAATTCTGCGGAAAGCTTGCTTGAACGGTTTGATATCGCCGTTACTTAATGATTGGGCAATACCATCAATGGTTTCTTTATCTGCTTCATCTGGTTTGGCGCCATAAATTGCTACGTGCGGAAGTACGGAAACTGTTGCCGTCTGTGCATGATCTGTATTCCATGACGTAAATTTATCGAACTCTGCGTTAGAACCATTATATTCCTCCAAAAAACAGCGGGTAAAATAACGACGCATGGCCAACAATGCTTGATCCATGGCAGTTCCGATGCTATAGAGTACATTGCTTCGCTGTAGGTGAGTTAATTCGACTGTTAAAGGATTTTCCGATGGAACATCCATAGATCTTATTGGCGCTTCAACTGTTTGTCTCATAGTAATTGGAAATTATATCAGAGGTTCTTATAAATTGCAAAAAAAGCCTTTTAGCCCGCCGCAGCAACGTTTTAAAGGACAGTCCTTATAAAGGTTGATATGAAGGTCTAAACGCTCATCGTGTGCCGATACGACGAAAGTGATTGTTTCTATTTCGATACCTACTCAAGAGTACAAACTGTGCTGGGGTTAATTTGGTGTGTGCTGTCTTTTGTGAAGCTATCTCTTCATGAAAAGCAAATCCTCTTACGTGCTCATGGTACCTTCGCATTTGTTCTGGAGATTCACTGATAAAGCCATTATTAAAAGATGTTAGATCAATATTTATTTGGTGTCCCAATGCGTCAGCATAGCTTCGAAAGACGCGTCTTAGAGGAGTTGGGTCTCGCATTACAAATGCATTTACAATCCTTGCTGCTTCCTCGTAAAACGCTATTGTGTCGTCGTTATGAGGAAGAAGGAGTATGGTTGCTATAAAGGCGTGTTGTCTGATTTCTTCAGTACCGCCAGAATCCATTTGCAACATTCGCGCATATGCTGCATGATCCATTGCCGTAAAAAAATTCGTCACAGCTTGAGAAACTTTTCCCTTTGTTGGAAGAACAGCGAAGTACTCATGGAAGCCGTTAACACAAGGTGCTTCAACAGTAGTTCTCATCGGCAGCATTGTAGCAGGCCTTGTTGCTATTGACAAGCACAAAAAATCTGTCATAATTAAAATATAATTTAGCATAAAG
>CAYZZG010000069.1:0-4007 GCA_964482825.1 uncultured Gammaproteobacteria bacterium | reverse complement strand
CTAGTACTGTATTTCGTTAATTTTCATACGTTACCATTTTAATAAAGATTGTACAATCAACCTAAAATAGTTTAACTATATCAAAACATCAATGAAATACAGTACTAGGGATTTTTACTATTTTGGGTAATAGATTCCATTGCTTTATAAAGAACAATCCCTAATGAAACCATGACATTTAATGAGCTATTTACGCCCCACATAGGAAGTTCAACGATTTGATCTGCCATGTCTAAAACTTCTTTTGACACCCCTTCTGTTTCGTGCCCCACAACAAGAGCTATGGGAAATGTATATTTTGCTTTTTGAAATGGAACGCTCCGCGGGTCTTGTTCAATCGCCACAATTTTTATACCTGATACTTGATACTTAATACTTGATACTGCAGAAACGGTAGTTTCTGCATATTCCCACTCAACCCATTCCGTAGTGTTGATGGAGGCTTTCTTAATCCGCGTATTTGGCGGGGTTTCGGTAGCTCCGCATAAATAGACTTTCTCAGCTGCCACCGCATCGGCCAATCTAAAAATCGCCCCAACATTATAGGTGTCCATCACACTATCGAGAACTACATAAATAGGATTTTTCTTGATCTTTCCGAACTCCTCTTCTGTCGGTTTTGTCGTCCGCAACTGCGCCGCTTTTAGCTTAATCATAAGTTTATTCTACAATATCAGATTGAATCTAACAATTAATTTCTAAATTTTAGAAAAACACCTTGACATTTATAGTTCAACGGTTCAAACTATTAAACTATAATGAGCAGAATCTCCAGAAGAATCCTCAATAAAGAATTAGAAAACTATATTTTTGAATTATTTATAAAAACAATTAGCGATTTAAAAAGTGACGAGGAAATAAGGAATTTTATCGAAGATCTCCTTTCCCCTTCCGAAAAACTAATGCTTATAAAACGTCTTGCAATCGCTATTTTACTTTCAAAAGGCTATACCTACGATGCCATCGACGCAACCCTAAAGGTATCCCGTCCAACAATTATGCGAGTGTCTATTTCTCTAAAGTTTGGAAAAAGCGGCTATCAACAGGTAGTGGAAAAGATAGTTAAAAGGCAAAAAAAGGAACAGTTACTTGATACCATAGAAGAACTATTAATAAAGCTTACTCCTCCAAAAACATACGGCAGTATTGGTTTTCAAAAGAAACAAAAAGCAGGAAAAGAACTGTCCCAAAGAAAACGCAAGAGAAGTCTTGTGTAGTTCAATGGTTTAAACCGTTGAACTACTAAAGTAGAAATATTTTCTGAATCTCTTCTCTTTAAGGGTTAGGGTAAAAATACTGCTAGATCAAAAATTAACTAATGAGCTTTAGTTATTAAGAAGATTAACAAATACTTTTAGCAGGGGCAGCCGCGGATTTGGCAGTAGTATGTTCCATTAGAAGTACTGGTAGCTCCATGCATTGTTGCATTAGAAACAGATTTCTTAAGAAAAGCCTCGCAAGCGCTCGAACTGGTGCCAGCCCTAGAGAATGTGATTGTTTCTGCTTTTATTTCCTTACAACTTCCTGTACAGATGTTAAAAGGATCGCTACTGGCGGGAGCAGCGCCAGAACCACTGCACCCAAAATCCCCATTAGTCGATGAGCATGTTACATAATAATCAATTTGGTTTCCGTAGCAGTAGTTTCCATCGGAAGGAACGTATGGGATGATCGTCACTCCCGGAGCCGGAGTATTGGTGGGAGGAACAGGAGTTGCTGTTGGCGGTGGCGGATAATAAACATCAAACTGTAATGCTTTATTGTTAAGCGCTACATCCGGTATGGCAAACAAGTTTTCTTTTGCCACCGCGGGGATAAGTATGAAAACTCTCACTCCTTCGATTGTTCCGCTGGTAAGATACATGGGCACATAAAATTTCTGCGCATAATTTTCGCCGTAGTCGTACCAGATAAGCTGCGCCTCTGTTAATTCAAGAGAAACTTCACCTACATTTACATTTTCTATATCGCCAGTAATAATTGGATCAACCGGCGGATTATCTATATATTCACGTTCATACTCTTCTACTGCGTCGCTTAAACTTTGCCGTTTTACTTCCGATGTCTTATCAACTTTTCGTATTTTGTTAATAAACGTCTCCAATTCGCCTTTACTGGTAATATTTATTTGTACTGTATTCATGGCCGATGTTCTTGATATCGAACAAACTGATGATAAATTACTCACTTCATAGATGGTAGCGTTATCTGAAAAAGGAAAATTCCCATACTCTTTTATATACGTAAAAGTATATAATTTTACGTCCATGTGAGTATCTTCTTCAATATTTGTCAGTAAAAGTTTGTCGCCTATGTTATTTTTTTTCAAAAGGTCCTCGGCGATAGTTTTTGCCTTTAGTTTGCCAATATCTGTCGTATCTTCGTATGGCTTAAATGATTTGTGATAAGTATACATCCCAGACGGCGCACTAAGTGTAAAGTAGGCGCTTGATACGCCCGAAGTAGACTGTAGAAAGTTATAAATATAAGAACTCCCATCTACCATTGGGATTGAAGTTGGATTATTAGAAAAACCGAATAAACGGGCGAATACCTTTGCATCGTTTTCTGAATAATTTGATTTTATTGTGTACACAGATACAGTTGCCGGCGCAAGATCTATATTGCATTCACTTACCGCATAAGCCTTAGGTATTGCAAATGCTGATTGTTTCTTAAGCTTGGGAGAGAGTTTGAGATTAAATCTTATATCTTTTTTCTTTTTATGCGGTATTTCCAAATTTTCGAATCTTTTTTGTACAGCTTCTTTTACTCTCTGTTTTTCGGTATTGTTTATTAAAGGATTAAAAGTATTGTTTTTAACCGAAGGGGCGACACTTTTTTGTTCTTTCGGTGACACTTGCTTATCTTCGTTTTCCTTTCTCTCTAAAACCAACTGTAAAAATAAAAGCAAAATAAATACTAATATAAAGATAAAAAATAGCAAAAAGAATTTTTTATGTGTTATGAAAAAAGAACAAATTTTATTAAATAAGTCCATGTTTGATTAAGCTATTTTTAACGGGAGGTTTTAATTTTATCAAATGCCTGCGCTGCTTTTTGGGCGGCTTCCATGGTTTTTCGTACCTGTTCGACAACTTCCTTTTTAAGCGCTAGTTTCTTCTCCAGTTCTTTCGCTGCTGTTACTTCTTGAGACTTTTGATATTCGCTTTCTGTTTGTGCAATTACTGTTTTTAGTACTTCCTCACGGTTTTTTAATTGCTGCTGCCCGGCTTGGCTTGCTTGTTTTTCCAGCTCTGCTACCACAATAGAGAGCATTTTTGCAGATTCCGAGGTGCTGCGAAGTTCTGCTATCGTAATACGATCAATATCGTAACGAATTTCATTTACCAAATCTGCCTCATCAAGCGAATCTTCTATTTCTACTTTTGCGCTCATTAAAACAGCTTGTGCCGCTTCCACCCGAACTTTCATATCTCCTGTTGAAGAAGCCTCTAAACTATCCAACGCCTGCTGTTTGAGCTTGAGCCCATCGGTAATTTCCTTAGCCAGAGTACTAACATTTTCTCCTCTCATTTTCGCTTCCGTTACTCTCTTTGCCGCACTGCGATAACTTTGAGTAAATCCAAGAAGCGCTTTATCGATTGCATCTTGATTATTTTTGGCAAGGGCAAAACGAAGCTCCGCCAGCCGCTCTCCCGCAATGTCCGCATGAAGACGCGCTTTTTGAGAGGGACTAAATGCTAAAAACAGACGTACTTGCTGCTTAATTTGATCAAGAAAATAAAAAGGGCTGTCGGAGAGCAAAAGACCCGGACCTTCGATGGTTGGCGGTAACTGGGCCCTACCTACCACTTCAAGACCAAGCACATCCCCAGAATTATATGCAAAAACATCTTGAGAACTTTTAAAGATAAAAAGCACTAAGAAGATAAAAGCAATCGAGGCAAAACGCATCATAGGTTCATTGTGGAATTATTGTGTTACATTTGTCAAGCCCCCTACCAACAAATTAACCAATTGACAAATTGACAGTTAACAACTTA
>CAYZZG010000068.1:0-4009 GCA_964482825.1 uncultured Gammaproteobacteria bacterium | reverse complement strand
AGGTGATGATCCTAAACTACCGCCAATTAACAAATTCATGCAGGATGTATTAAACGCTCACACCACTACCAATAATGGCGAGAAGATTGTTGATGAAGAAAAACTAAGAAACAATCTTCCGGCAGTACGATGGCTGGCAGGCATTTTTGGCGGCAATTCTGCCGAAATTGTAGAACAGATGATGGATGCAGAAATAACTATACATACTGATCCGCAAAGCCTTATTGCAAAAGCAAATGAAAAACAGCCAGATCCAAAAAACCCGGAAGAGCAGATTCTCCGCGTTAATAATCTTGAGAAACGGGAAAGAGAGCTACTTTCGTTTCTTTGGAACGCAAAAGGTGCAGTCGATACAACTACACCAACGCCGCCAACCAGACCAACACAGCCTACAGAATCCCCATCAGACACAACCACACCGCCCACAGAAACTACACCCCCACCCAATGAGGAAATAACCCCCGCGCACCCTGACTGGGAAAAATTAAAAGAATATTTTGGGGTAAAAGGGGAAGAAATTTTAAAAAACACCCAAAAGATTAGGGATACATTTATGGCATCAGAAATTTCTAAAAAAGGCTTGCCTGTTTATTATCCCGGCTCTCAAACAGATATTTCTTACCCGCTAATGTATACCGATGCTGACCGCTTTATCTTTGATGATTTCACCTACGTTAAGGCTAACGGTGAAGTAGACGACCGCTATACTCCGGATCGTCAAATAGCAGACATCGGAGGAACTATAAAAGATATCAGAATCGAAGGCGTACTTGGACAAGGAGGCAAACGAATCATTACTTTTGACTGGGGCGGAAAAACCAGAACTGTTATTCTCTATGCAGAGGATGCAACCAAATTTATTCCCAACGAAGTAAAAGATGGTATCTCTCTTCTTATTATAAAAGCCCCCAGCTTAAATTTCCGCGAAGGAACGACTGAGCAGGATATGCCCGGTTACCTAATGACACCTGAATCACAAGCGATGTTATTAGGCAAAATTGCTGTGGGCGGTTTTTATCATCACCCTCCTACCAAAATACTGCCACCAGAAACTATTGGTTTCGATAAAGTACTCGACACGACTACTCCTCGAAAACCCTACACGTATCCTTTATTCCAAAAAATAAGAGAAGAGCCCCATTTAAAAGAACTGCTGGAAATTGACTCTCCTCTCGAGTGGGCAGTTTCTGTAAGAAATGGAGAATATTATAGAGGTATAAGTGCTAGCACTATTGCTAATTATCAAAGTGAATTTTTAGAGAAAAAGGTTCGAGCCCTTTATGATAAATTGCCACAAGAGGCAAAAGATAAACTCCAAGAGCCCCTTAGATCAATTCTTATCCCAGACAAGTTCGGAGATAAAGAATTAGAGATTCTTAGGAAATACGACCTAACTACCGATGAGGCCATTCGAGACTACTTAGAAAAAGTGCGAGAAGCAGGAAAAGCGATATTCCCCGAATTAGCCGCGTAAAAATTATTCTTCATTTACCGGAGCAGGTGGGGGCGGAGGAGGTATCTCTGATGCTTTTCCCCCAATAGGAGTAAGATATGCTGTACGGAAATTAAGAAGCGCTGAAGCAATTTCTACTTCAAGATTGGGAATGGTATCCATAAAAAATTTATTTAAGTCATCATCCGAAGGGTTGGTATTGAGTAAATCTTCCAGCGCCAATTGATCTTTTTCTGATAACCGATTGATCAGGTGCGTATTAATTGCTTGGTTAAGTTCTGAAAGAAGCATTGCTTTTATTTGAGGATGAGTCGCTTCGGTAATATTTGGATCCTGTCGCTCGTCAATAAGCTTGTCAATAAATGAGGCAAGCGCAGCCTGATCCATCATGGCTTTATCGCTTGCTTGGTTTGCATTCGTTGTATGATCTTGATCATCCATAATCTTATGGTAGAGTACTGCTATCTACTTGTCAAGAGAGATTAACTACCCCCAAAAATCTTTTACATGGCGCGTTACAACAGTTCTTGCTGCGCCTGTAAATTTACTTCCCTGATTTTCTTTAAATAAATACGGCTGATTGGGTGAAAGCCCAAAAGCCACTAGCTCTCTTCCAATATGTTGTTGTATATATTCCTGTGTTAAAGGAGCATCTGATTTGGCAATCATTTGTGCTAAAACTCCCGAAACAATTTCTCCAAAAGAGGCTCGTACCTGCGGGGGTTCCTCTGCAAACCCAACCCCATCTAGTACGTTACCAGCATCATCAATCACTTGTCCTGTAAGAAGAGGTCTTCGTTTGCTAAATACTGGTACACCAAGATTATCTTCGTGTGCTCTTTCTGTTACTTTGCGGTGTACTTCCTGAGCTATCTTAAATATCTCCTCTACATCTTCTGCCGAGAAATAAAAGACAATTTTATCCGGTCTTAGGGAATCATGTGATTCGTTAACGACAATAGTTGAGTGAGGATAAAGGTCGTCGTGATTAAGAATTTTTGCCTGTAATGCTATCTTCTTACCACCCCTTGTCCTATTTCTGTCTGCCACAGCCACCAACATATTTGCCATTACTTGCGGCACATATGCGGCATAGGGATTAAAGTACAGTCTTCCGTTTGGAGTATAATTAGGAGGAATATCTTCGTTGCCTAAGAAGTGCTCCCAATATCCGCTCTGCTGACCTAACAAAGGCTCAAGATAAGTAGTAAAGTTATCTAAAAGTTCTCTTCTTCTTGCATCTCTTTGCTCCTGTGTTTGCATTTGTATTGAATCAAGACTTGGCGGCACATGATAGACATCTTGATAAATCTCGTTTTCTATTCGCGTTGTCTCAAAGAGCGTCAACGCTTCATCAAGACTCATTGTTTCCCTTGTTCCATCTATACTTACCTCAAACTGCTTATTAGCAGCATTATATGCTACCATTGGTGTTTGTCCTCGTATGCTTTTATAACGTGCTGCAATTCGATGACTAAGTCTATCTGGATGGTCTTTCATTGCCTGATATTGCTGACGAAGCTCTTCTAATTTACCAACAACAGCAGGCTTAAAAAGATCTGGGGTAGTCCTTTCTATGTACTGCGTAAGCGTCTCTGCATTGCCTCTCGTCTCTGATGTTGCACCTGCTGCCCCTATTGTTCCCGCAGCTAGTTGGTTTTCCCGCATTTTTTCTACAATTTTCTTAACACTAACACTGTGCGAAAGGAACTCCATCCAACGCAAGTGGTGCGGCATAAGTTGTCCCTGGCTAAGCACTTGATTTAGCTCGGCGATTCTGTTTGTCCATAGTTCCTGAAACTTTGCCATGTCGATTTGTCCTGCTTGGTTATACGCTAAAAGCTGCTCCTGAGCTGGTTTCATGCCAGTAGGCTGATTACTTGTTTGGTCGAGGGTTTGATCAAAAAAATAAAATATATTAAGTGACGTAGTGGGAAACCCGGTAAGTTGCGCATTTTGCGCCTGAAGCCATTCGGACAACAGCGTACGATTATTTCTATGGAAGGCTAGAATTGCCTCGGCTATTGTCTTATAATACTGAGCTTGTTTTTCTGTTGTTGCTGAGCCAACAGCAGCTAACGCCAGCAAACCCGAGTCTCCTGCGGTTAATCCTTCTCCATCCCAGTAGCGCTGAAACCTTTTTCTATCTTCAAATGCCGTCCAGGGAATGACATCCGGATTTGCAGCTGGAAAGCGACCTTCATCCCATGCCACAAAGAATGGCAACAAAACACGTAACTCATTGGCATAAATGGAGTTTGCATCAATTGCTGCTGGTGGATTTTCAACAAAATACGGATGATCATGGTCAAATTCCTGGGATCGGATCTTATTAACTATCTCTTCTAGAGTATAGGGACCACCCGTCAAAACCTCTTGGCTGGCAAGTGGTCCTAGTACTCGCTCCAATTCCTCTATCCGCCGCTGTTCTTCTTGAGAGGTCGCTTCTCCCAAAGCTTGAGCTCGCTGTGTCTTCCGGCGAAGCTCTTCTAATTCTATAATTTGTTCCTGCTGTGCTGGTGGAAGCGGAGGACGTTGTGTTTCATCACCTTCTCC
>CAYZZG010000067.1:2089-4026 GCA_964482825.1 uncultured Gammaproteobacteria bacterium | reverse complement strand
CTTTATAACCTATCGATTCTGACCCGCGACCAACCCGCTATTGCGGTTATCTACCGCAATCAACTTCTCGCCCACTGCCAGTAAATATGTTACGCAAAACTTACAGCCTGCTTTGCTCTAATGATTTAAATCATCAAAGCAGGTTAGATGGATTTTTTACCTAGTCTTTAGTTTTGGAAAAACATAGAGGATGATTCCTATAACAGGAATTAAAAGATCATAAGACACAATTTTGATTTCCCAAACAAACTTGATTCCTCATATCCCAATATAAATATCTTGCTAAATATCCCTCTGAAGAATTACTTGCTAAGACTTTCTGAATATTTTCTAAATATACCTTTTGAGATTTTTGATATGCTTCTCCTACTGCGTGGCCTTTCAATAAAGAATGTATAACCTCATTTGCTGGTTCCAAGAATAGTTTTGCTCTTTCATCATTTAGGGGATTTGAAGTTTTCTGATTATTGAAGTAAAAAATAAATTCTTCTTTATATGCTATAAAGGCAAGTGTTCCTGTTTGAATACAAGCAGGACCTAAAAGCTTACCGCTACTACATGCTAGTATACTTACAATTGTTCCAGCTAACACTTCCTCATTTCCGTTTAGTGTTACAAGAGGTTCACCATTATTCCCAGCAATCAATCCATAATTACCGTGCCCATTAAAACAAATAAGTCTAGGTTTCATTTTCTTAATAACACTTGTTAGTTCTTTTTTATTTGCTCTTTGTCGATCTAAATTCAAAATTTGATGTCCTTTATTTTTGGCACGTTTTATGTAAATAGTTGACCAATAAAAAAGATAGTGGGTTGCTGGATCGTATTGCGGTCTAGTAACTAGAATTATTTTGGGCATAGAAGATTCCTTCTTTCAACATTTTTAAATATTCTAGCTCAATTTCTGTTATTTTTTTACCTAATTCATCATTTCTCTTAACATGCGCAATTAGCTCATCGCGCGTAAAGCTTCCTTCAGACCCAATAGATATGCTTGCATCTGGCGGCAATACCTGCAAACGGGCTAGAATTAATTCTTTAATTTGTTCTGTAAGTTTTTCTTCAGACATATTCAAATTATATTCAATTTTTCAAGATACGAAAGTATAGATTTTGATAATGGAGTATCATTATTTACCTCAACAAATACTGCGTTCCAAGTATATGGTCTTTTATTCTTATCCTCTGTCACATAAATAATTTCTTCACGTGCTTGTGATGGCAAGTTTGCATAGATTTTTAAAAATTTCTCTTTTGCAGGTAAAATAGTTTGTTCAGCCATAGTTACCACTGATTATACAATACAACTATTAACTAAACTAGTAGTAGCACCTTAACATTATTCGTCCAAAGTATAGCACTACGTGGCAACAGACTTTAGATGAACTTCTAGAATGACAGCAGGTGAGAAATTTGCGTAAATGCTACAATAGATGTATGGAAAAGGGCCTGACTACATACCAAGCAAATAAACTACTTACGACCAGCGGAAAAAATGAAATAGTTACACAACAAAAGATTTCTGCGATTAAAATATTTTTTTCCCAATTTCCCACATTTATTAACGCAGTTCTTGCAACCGCAGCTATACTTTCTTTTTTTATTCATGATCGTCTTGATGGCTTTTTTATCCTTGCAGTGCTAATGCTTAATGCGATGGTGGGATTTCTCCAAGAATATCGAGCAGAAAAATCCCTGGAGAAACTCAAAACTCTTATTAAACCATTGTCTCGTGTTATTCGGGATGGCAAAGAAATAGAAATAGCCACCTCTTTTATCGTGCCTTCTGATATTGTGATTGTTACCGAAGGCGATCGGATTCCTGCCGATGGAGTGGTTATTGACGGTGGACATATAGAAGTAGATGAGTCTCTTCTAACCGGCGAATCGCTGTCTATAGTTAAAAGAAAAAACGACGGCCTATTTAAGGGCACTCT
>CAYZZG010000067.1:0-2079 GCA_964482825.1 uncultured Gammaproteobacteria bacterium | reverse complement strand
AAACAAACCGGTATGACCACACGCTTTGGCCAGATTGCCAAAACCCTTACCACAATTGAAGCAGATAAAACCCCGCTTCAGATTAGATTAACAACTTTGGGAAAAGTCCTGTCTCTTTTGGCTTTATTTACTGCCTTTCTGATTATTCCCATTGGCATCTGGCAAAATCGGCAGCTATTTCCGCTTATTCTTCTTTCAACCAGCATTGCCATCGCGGCCATACCAGAGGGACTTCCTACTGTTATTACCATTGCCCTGGCCATTGGCACCAACCGCATGGCCAAAAAACAGGCGATTGTGCGAAAAATGCCAGCTGTTGAAACACTTGGCGCTGTGCAAATAATTCTGGTTGACAAAACTGGAACGCTCACCCAAAACACCATGCGAGTAAAAAAGTTCTGGACAAAAGAAGAAAACAATCTCCCCGATATTTTAACAGCATGCGTACTTGGCAATACAGCATCGCTTATTCAAAAAGCAGACAAAAAAGATCCCGATATTTTAGGCGACAGAACCGATGGGGCTTTGCTTCTTTTTGCCAAAGAGCATGGATTTAATTCGGGTAATGATGAAATACTAGAGGAGTATGTCTTCGACCCCGAGACCAAAACGGTTACCACGGTAGTAAAACATCATGATAAAAAATTTGTTTTTGTCCGCGGCGCTCCCGAGGTGCTGTTAACAAACAGTAAGCTTACATCTCTGGAAAAATCCAAAATAGAAAGTCAGTTTGAGAAATATGCTAAAGAGGGACTACGCGTTATTGGTTTTGCTAAAAAAATAGAAACACACAAAAAAGAAGATCGAAACCATTTAGAGCAAAATCTTAATTTTTTGGGATTTGTTGGTATTTATGATCCGCCTAGACAAGAAGCTGCCAGCGCCATAAGAGAAGCAAAAAATGCCGGCATACAGCCAATCATGGTGACCGGCGACAACGAGCTAACCGCACTTAGTGTGGCAAAAGAAATTGGCCTTATCGAAGAAGGCGAAGACGTGATGACAGGAGAAGAACTGCAAAAACTTTCTGATAAAGAGCTTAGCAGCATACTTAATAAAACACGTGTATTCGCTCGCGTTGCTCCCGAAGACAAACTTCGCCTAGTTTCGCTTTTTAAAAACAGCGGCTATGTAGTTGGTGTTACTGGTGATGGTGTAAACGATGCACTCGCCCTAAAACGCGCAGATGTAGGTATTGCCATGGGAGAAACAGGTACTGATGTAGCCAAAGAAGCTGCCGACATTGTTTTAACCAACGACAATTTTGCAACGATTGTCAAGGCAATTGAAGAAGGAAGAAGAATATACGACAATATTCTTAAATCAATTACTTATCTTCTGTCCGGCAATCTTTCTGAACTTTCACTGGTGGTTTTTGCCACTTTACTAGGACTTCCCACTCCTCTTCTGCCAACTCAGATTTTATGGATAAATCTGGTTACCGATGGGCTGCCGGCATTAGCTCTAGCCAGCGACACCAAAGATCCGGATTTGCTCAAACGCGAACCGCGCGATCCCAAAGCCCCAATTCTTACTAAAAAACGGATGGTGTTTATAGGCAGTATTGGATTTGGAATTACGGCAGTTCTTTTAATCACATATTTACTGCTTCTTGAGTCGCAAAGTCTTTTATTTGCCAGAACAATTACTTTTAATCTGCTTATTTTTCTTCATTTAATCATCGCCTTTGTTGTTCGCGGCGGATCACTTTTTAGGCCAAACAGGTTTCTGATTGCCACAGTTATCATAACAGTAATAATTCAAATTGTTATTACCACCGTTCCTTTCTTTCAAAACATTTTTCATCTTGGATTTTAGCTTCTTTCCTAATTCATACATATCTGTTATTTCCTTGTTGCCCTATTACTTTATTATTGTGCGAGCCGCGTCAGACGCGGTCGAGAACTGAAAGCCTTATTAATAAGGAGGTACTATGGAAGAATTATTAATGATGTCTTATCTTATCGGAATTCCGTTGGCACTTTTTGCCGCTATGGTAATCCATGATACATGGGAATACTACACCAAACACTAACAGGGAAACGGTGTTTTTGTAGGCCTCTTGACAGATTTCAATAC
>CAYZZG010000066.1:0-4303 GCA_964482825.1 uncultured Gammaproteobacteria bacterium | reverse complement strand
AGCTAACGCATTGAAGTTCGACCGCGTCAAACGCGGGTTGTTCCATTTTTTGTAAACGGCCATCATCACTATTACTGGATTGGATTGACAGGACAATAACCTTTAGGACTGTTGTCCCCGTTGTCCATTTATTTTTTCCTTTTGTAGAAATCTAATTGCCAAACGGTAGTTGATATTCCGTCTTTTAGATTTGAGTACCAAGGTTGTAGTTTAACATTCAAATCTAATAATTCGAAAAATTCGCTGGTATGTATTTTCTCTCCGCAGCTTAATAATATTTCCATAAATTTATTTAACTCATGTCTGTGCTCTTTATATTTTCTTCCACGAAGCTTTTCATACACCCAACCATCAGCAAAGAAATAGTGAACGGTTCGTAATGCGTCTGTATATGTAAGCGCTTGTTGTTTATTTGGAATTAATTTTTCTACAGCTTCTAAAAGAGGTTTCACATAAGGTAACTCATAGACATTTTGAGAATCAGAAATTGCTGTAATTATTCTTTCTTGCCCAACTGCCATTTCCCGTAAATAGAATGGTAATTTTCTGATGCCGATGATTTTACTTTTTTCAATAACCGTTTGGTGGGAGATAAAATTAAGCGTTGCCACTTCATATGTTTTTTTTCCAACCTGCATAAAAATATCATTTCTGTAACCCGCATGGTGTTCTCGCAATGGATTACCAAGGTGGAGCAAGAAGGCTTCCTTTGAGTAATCCTGAACAAACTGATCATTTGTTATTCCATACTTCTTCCAGATTTCTATGGAGAAATTATCTGGCTGTATGTATTCATCGCTGTTAATAACACCGCCGGAAATTCTACTTAGTGTTTGGCCGCCAAAAATGTAAATACGAAGGAGTTTGGGATTAAGATGTAAATATTTTGTGTAGAAAATAACAAACTCGTTAATTGTTTTTTCTGCCATTTCTTCAACAGTCATATTTTCAAAATCTAAAATACTAAATCCAAAGATATTAAATAACCCTAAATGAAGTAAACTTCTTTTCTCGGCTTGTTTATCCTCTGTGCGAATACATGGCTGAATGGTGCCAAAGTTCATTGGGTAATTAGCAATTAGTAGTGTATTTGACTGTTGTTCTCTTAAAAATAATCCATCAAAACTGGCATTAAGCGTATGGAGATATCCATTATTAACCATTGCTACAGGCTTAACAAATTTCCCTTTGGTAACTTTGGTAATAAATCGCCGAAAAGTATTTCTATATTCCTGGACGCCTGAGACAGAAATATGTATTGCTTGTTTCATGAAAACATCTTAACGGATTTGGTATTTTTAACCAAAAAATGTTAAGATACCATTTATGTCTCCACAATCAGAAGATATTTACCAGCTCTTACTCAAAGGTAAATCCCTGACAGCCCGTAATATTGGAAAGAAATTAGATATATTTCCTAATACAGTCTATAGAGCAGTAAAACCGCTCGTAGCATTTGGGCTTGTAGAGCAAGTAGATACATATCCTGTTTCGTTTCAAGCAAAATCTATCGAAACCGCCATACATTCCTATACTATGTCTGCCCGAACCAATCTTATGAGAAAATTCTTTTCTATAAATGATATTAAGTCTAATTCTTTTACTGATTCATTAGATGTTTCTTTTATTCAAAATCGAGAAGGGCTGCTAAACTACTCAAACGACGATATTAATAAAGCAAAAATATCTGTGTATCATATTGTTTCGGGCCTGGAGGTGCCAGCCGAATCGATGCTCGCACTAAAGAACGCGGTAGAAAGAAATGTCTATATTAAATTTCTGGTACAACAACTCGATGAGGTAAATAAAAAGATATTGCAAAATTGGCAGAAGATAGGAGTGCAGATAAAATATTTTCCCTCCATGGAAGCTCGGATTATCATTATTGACGAACAAATTGCTTATATTACTTCATATAATCCAAATAGAAAAAATGAAGCAACAGGAGTGCGTTTTAATTATCCTCCAATTGCAAAACTTATGAGTGAGATATTTTGGCAACGATGGGGTATGGGTAAAAAAATAGATGAAATATAGTATGCTCTTGTTATGATTGTAAAACGTAAAGATGGATATTGTGTGCTTTCTGAAAAGACCAGGCGAAATTTAGGCGGGCCGTACAAAACAAAAGAAGAAGCCAAAAAGCGCCTTAGGCAAGTAGAATTTTTCAAACACAAAAATTTCCCTAGGTGTTAAACCTAATCCACCTCCCAGGTGGTAATTGATTCGGCACGGCCAGCCGGTAAAAAAAATCTCGCCCATTGCCTCTTGACAACGTGTAATAATTTGATCTATTCTGAGTATGTCCATCAATGCATGGATGGGCTTGCCAAAAAAGAGGACGATTCTAGAGAAGAAATCTTTGAGGGACAATAGGAGTGTTTTGTAAAAAGAAGCATTCCAAAACGAAAAGGTCCAATTACAAAGCGGGCCTTTTTGTTTGGCTAAAACAACGGGAAAAGCTCTTGCATTCTTCTTACTTTTTTATTTACATAAGCCTTCTAAAATATAATTTTGTACTTTTATCTATGACTAGAAACATCGAAAGACAAAACATTAGCTATCCTACCGGAAGGTATCTTATACTTGAAGGAAAAAGACACATAGCAGACGGAGATATTCAGGGGCTATTCCGGCAATTACATCGAAATCCAGAGGGATTTCGTGAACGACTTGAAGGCTTTGATGATGTTATAACAAAAATAAACAAATTAAAAGCAGTTCCCGATCTTGATTCTTTCTTTTTTCCTAAGCTTTCGGCGCTTAATACTATTCTACCCGCAGACGAAGGTCTTCCTACCTTACATGAATTGTCGTATGCCCCAGACCAAGCTCGAAGATGGAATGTTGATATTTCTTTACTTGTTACAGAAGTCTTTCAAGATATTGGTCAAGATATTTTTATTGATCAGCAAAATCTTTCTCCCGAAGTCATGGAAAATCCTGAAATATTTGCATCAATAATGGTAAAAAAATGGTATCCCCATTTAATTGGTAAAATTTACCATTCTACCCTTGAAGAAAAGGGAGTATCACAGCAGGCAGTGGAAATTGCTGTAGAAGAAGCAATAAACGAGGTTACACAAAGGTATTTTCCTGATTTGGAAACTTCACCAAATCTGGGTTTATGGAAACGTCATTCACAAAAACGACCCCGCCCTGCTATCGATGTGCTTTTGGAAGAAGATGATTTAACACGCGCAATGTTTGTAAACAAACTATTCGAAAATGATGTAAGAGCAGAAGAAATAGTTGATTTGATTAGAAGATTTAAAAACCCTGTCGCTGTTGACTTTCATTACACGCTGGCTACAGGAGGTCATCCCCCAGAGACAAATCCCGATGCACCCTATTTTTTGTCGCTTGCAGACTACGGGGCAACAATTTTTATTATTTCAGGTACGAAAAACGCTGTAGAGTTACGACAGGAATTAGTCGATGCAGGGCTTTATGACCCGCGTTTTATTATTATGGGGTTTATTAACTGGATTGGATTTACAGACTGGGGAAAAAGTAATCCGTTAGTGCGAAAATTGCGGGATCAATTTAAAAACGATGTAGCACTGTATAAAGACAGACATTATAAAGATAGAGAACTACGTGGACTTCCTTTCACCAAAAGACTTGCGGTTCTCTTTGGCTATCGAGAAATAGAGGTGCCAATCGTTGATGATTTGTACATGACAGTATTTCAAAATCCAGAGATGGATGGACATCTAGTAAAACCTTGGCATTTCAAGATGCGATCTGCACATACTGACCCGCCTCTTGAGGAATACACGCTTGTGCAATCAGCTAATCGTATTGCTGATCGCTACGGACTGGCTATCCCATCAATGTGATAGCTCCTTCCCGTCTAAAATTACCTTTCTTTCGCTTCCCTTACACATTCTTTGTTGGCCTCTTAAGTGAAAAAACTAGCATGGATTTATTATAGTAAAAGTAATGGGGGGAGGTGAAAAGAGCATGAATCTTGTTGCGTGGGTGCTATTTGGTTTGTTAGTAGGGCTGGTGGCTAATATTTTAGATCCCAACCCATCACGGGGAGGTGTATTAGGAGCAATTGTGCTTGGCATAGTAGGTGCTCTTGTCGGGGGTTTTCTCTCAGCGTTAGTTTTTGGAGTAGGAATTACCGGATTCAATTTAACTTCATTTGCAATTTCTGTATTAGGAGCAATGGCATTACTTTACCTTGGCCGTGCCCTAAGAAGAGCATAAATTAAGGAAAGAAAAGACTAGAAAAGGAAGCGAAAGTAACTTTATTCTAGTACTGTATTTCATTGATGTTTTGATATAGTTAAAC
>CAYZZG010000065.1:0-4584 GCA_964482825.1 uncultured Gammaproteobacteria bacterium | reverse complement strand
GAAGAAAAAGTAGCGCAGTGGCTACAAGGAAATGTTGATAAAGAAGACAGAAAAAATCCGCAAATAGCACTTGTTCAAGCCTTGCGTGATGCTGAGATGAATAAGCTTGAAAAAGAAGGTGTACCATCTCAAGAGCGCGAGGAAGCAGCAAGACAGCGGGTTCTTGAAGCATATAAAGCAATGCAGCAGTTGGCAAAAGAAATTAAAAGTTCCGATGCGCATCGTTTAAAAAGGGTTCGGGAACAGTTGTTTGATACATTACTTCCCGCTGCTGCCGGAGGGTTGGGTACAGGAGCTGCTTTAGATCAAGGAGGCGCTGTGGTTGGAGCGGCTGCCGGTCTAATTGACGATTTAGCTGCTGCAGGTTTTGGAGCAAAAAAGCTGGTACAGTCTGCTGTATCGGGTGTGAAAAAAGGTTCTAATAGAGGTTAATTATCCCTGTTCCTCAAATATCTTATTGTGCATCTCCCAGAATTTTCCCTGTTCGTTGGCGCATTCAGAGGCAATGGCAAATGGTAGTGCTAAGGGGTGGAAGTTTAGTGGGAAATGGCGATAATAGAAAACAGTTTTTCCGCTGTCAACATATTCCTTTTTTAACTGTTTATAAGCATCCTGGTAAAACCTGCGGCAGTAAGGGCATTCAAAATCAGAAAACTCAACAATAGTAACCGCTGCTCCTGTTTTTCCCAGCATAGGCAAATGACCGTTATCTATCGTTACCTTGCCTGTTGTTTCTGCCGTGCCGTTGAGTTCTTTATCTATCACATCCTTGAATGCGGCAAAAGGTTGTGCTCCCACCAGTTGAGTGCCATTGATATAAAAGGTGGGTGTGCCGCTAACCCCTGCGGTTTGTCCTTCGGTGGTATCAGTGTCAACCAGATTTTTATATCTTTGAGCGTCAAAACAACTGTTAAATTTATTGGTGTCTAGACCAATTTCTTTTGACCATGTTTTTATATCATCGTTGGTAATAGATGGTGCGGGTGGTGCTGTACCTGTTCCTTGGACTGTTGTTCCGGCTACTGCCTGGGTATTTCTTTCCTGCTCAAGATACTGGGCTTTTGTAATATACACTCCCAAGAAATATGCTCCAACAATAAGAGCAACCATCAGAAAAGGCGTATAGTTTATGGATCTTTTTGATTGTATGCTCGTTGGTTCAGAAGAAGCAGAATGTCGGGAGTTTGTTGGCATGTGTTCTAGATTACTGCATAGATTTCTTATTGTCAACCACCCAATTTATTAAGTGGGTTTATTTATGAATATAGATAGGCTTATCGTGTAATAAGATTTAAAACTTTTGATTATTTTTAGTATTCATTATGATTTTCGCTCTTGATAATTCTTTTTCCGTCATTTAAGATAAAAGAATGGACAAAAATATAGATTCTCTCTCCAAAAAAGAACGCAAAGAGTTTTTCCGCAAAGAAAAAGAACAACATCAAAAACAGGAAAAGAAAAAACAACGCATAGTAACTCTAGGAATAGGAATAGTTATTAGTTTGCTGATTATTGCCGGAGGATGGTACATTGTAAGTAAGCTCTCTCAACCGCTTCCTGGAACTGCTGTACCGGAGCTTGGTAGAAAACACGTTGATGATGGAACAAAAGTTGAATATAACTCAAATCCACCAACCTCGGGAGATCATTTTGCTGAATGGACAAAAGCAGGAATTTATAAAGCGCCGATATCAGATGGTCACCTTCTTCATGCGCTTGAGCACGGCTACATAATCGTTTCATACAACTGCATGAAACTAAATTCAAAATTCAAAGTTCAAAATTCAAAATTAATAAGGAGTGCGTATGCTCATGAGGAAGATTTGGAGGCGAGTTCGTCGGCCGGATCACAGCCGGGCGAAGAACTCAAAGGAGAAGTGTGGGAAAGTAAGGAATGCAAAGATCTAGCAAAGCAACTTTCCGACATTGCAAACGAAGTTCGCTTATGGAAACTTATTGTTATTCCAAGACCGGTGCTTGATGTGCCGATTGCATTAACTGCCTGGGGTAGAATCGACAAAATGGAAAAACTTGATAAAGAAAGGATTGTCCGTTTTATCACTGCATTCCGTGATCAGGGGCCGGAGAAAACAGTGGAATAGATTCGGTTATTTGAACTATAACAGATTTCTCCTGTATAATCTACTTGTATTTATTTTATGGATCAATCAGAACCTCAATCACTTTCTTCACTTGCTCATACCGTTATTGCCGCGCTTGAGAAGCACGAAAGGGAAGTGGCGGACAGGAAAATTACCGTTAATGCCGTGGTGGCCAAGTTTGCCAGTTGGTATGAAAAGTTTCGCAACGCCATGGATTATCGCGAAGAAGAAGTAATTCTACGGGCGGCAATAGAACGAAACCTCAAACGCAGAATTTTACTTGGAGGAAGCGGAAAAACCGTGGCAGAGCCACTTCTTCGAGAACTTGTTTGGGCACGCTATTTTCCCAATGAAAGCCTGTCAGAGTCGCTGATTGCCAAAGTAGAAGAAAAAGTAGATCTCTACCTTGCTCTTCGCAAGAGCATTATTAGCCAAAAGAAGTTATCGGAGGAGGCAGTCAATGAATGGATTTTTCATCTGATGTCATCGGATCTGGAATACATGCTTAATCCTCGCAGAGAAGAAGATATTATTAGTAATTTTATGTTCCATATTTTTAAAAACAATATTGTGATTAGCGATGATACAAAGCAGACAAGGGATGCTCAGGTATACATTGCGGTGAGAAAAAGTTTTGCCAAAGATGACCTGGCGTTTTTGCGCTACCATTTATTTACGCAGCTTTTTGGATCGTTAACAAAGCAATCATTGGAAACAATCACGGCATCTTTTTTTGACGGGTACAAAGAGATTCAACAACAGTTGACGTATCCCCGCAAAGAACGAATTTATCGGTATGTAAAAAACCGAACACCGATATTTTTTATTTTTGAGGATCTTATTACCCAACAAAAGGCAAATTTCCGCACGCTAATACAAAACAAAGATGAATTTAAAACTATAGTACTTTCGGCATGCAACGAGCGGTACAAAACTATTGCAACTAAGGTAAAAACAGCAATTATACGAAGTTTTGTCTTTATCTTGCTTACCAAAGTGTTTTTCGCGTTTGCCATAGAAGGGACTTATGACAATATTGTCTACGGACATATTTTGTGGGGATCACTCATTCTTAACATGGTCACTCCGCCACTTCTTCTGATCGTTGTTAGTCTTTTTATCCGCGCACCGGGAGAAGGAAATTCTCTACGAATTTTTTCCTATTTACAAGAGGTAATATATGATGAAAAACCGGCGCTTGGCCAGCCGCTGGCAGTTAAAAAAACGCGAGATAAATCACAACCGGTCCTCTATGGTATCTTTACCATACTTTGGCTTTTGGCATTTATTATCAGCTTTGGCGGCTTAATCTTTATTCTCACTAAACTGCATTTTAATATTGTGAGCCAGGGCGTCTTTATTTTCTTCCTAGCCATTGTGTCGTTTCTCTGCTATCGAATCGGCATATCAAGTAGAGAATTTACAGTGGAGGATCGGCAGGGAATAGGGACGTTGATTGTTGATTTCTTGTTTATGCCAATCATTCGGGTCGGAAGACACTTAACGGAAGGAATTTCGCAGATTAATATTTTCCTTTTTATTTTTGATTTTGTTATTGAGACTCCATTTAAGGGAATTTTTGCCTTTTTTGAACAGTGGTTTTTCTTTTTACATGCAAAGCGTGAAGAATTCTAATTCTTCACGCTGCAGTCGCGTTTGACGCGACGAAACGAGAAGAGCTTGAATAATTTTTTCTCTGCACTCTTGTCAGTTTTTTAGATATCTTGACGTGGGAAGTGAGAGGTTCTTGAACTTGATGTCTTAAAATGAGAAGTTTTTGATCTTGAATTCAAGATATTAAAGAGTCACTGTCTCACTTCCCATTCCTCACTTCAAGAAATCAAATAAACTTACTTCAGCGCTCGCAATTAGAAAAAAAATTTAACCTGCTGTGTTGGATTGCGTGATGAAAAGAAAATAAATATTAACCCTTGCAAAAGATTGTGCCAATATACTATTATAAATAGACCTATGGATGTGACAGATGCGAAGTTTGATCAAGAAGTTCTGCAAAGCAAAATCCCGGTGCTGGTTGATTTTTGGGCGCCATGGTGCGCGCCGTGTCGAATTGTTAGCCCTATTGTTGAGGAATTGGGGAAAGATTATGAAGGCAAACTCAAGGTTTTGAAAATGAACGTTGATGATAATCCAGAGGCCGCTGGTCGCTATGGGGTGATGAGCATTCCCAGTTTAATAATTTTCAAAAACGGTCAACCGGTAAAAACCATGATCGGCGCACAGGGAAAAGGGAATTTTAAGAAGGGAATAGAAGAAGCCCTATCGGGTTGACGGTAGATGGTAGAAGACAGATGGTAGATTTTTGAAGATAGAAGTTGGAGAGTAGAATTCTAACTTCCATTTTCCAGTTTCAAAGCTCTATCTTCCACATTCTATTTTCTATCGTCTATTTTTATTATGTTCGATATAATCATCATCGGCTCTGGTCCTGCAGGTTTAACTGCTGCAATTTACACCACACGTG
>CAYZZG010000064.1:1251-4635 GCA_964482825.1 uncultured Gammaproteobacteria bacterium | reverse complement strand
GGTGATAATGTCTCCTGTTTTAACTCCCGCCTTGTCTGCAGCAGAATCATCAACAACTCGCTGAATGTATGCCCCTTCTGGTAAGTCATTTCGAATTGCCAGTTCTCGACTAATCATCCGATAGGCCACACCAAGATAGGGTCTGTTAAACTGTCCTGTTTCATTAAAGTTTTTAAGAGAATCCTTAACCGTATTAATCGGTAAGGCAAAACCAATGTTTTGCCCGCTTCTAGCTACTGCCACGTTTACTCCGATAACTTGGCCAGCGGAATTAATTAGCGGCCCGCCGGAATTTCCCGGATTTATTGCCGCGTCTGTTTGAATAACATTTGAGAGTTCCTCGGCAGACCCCTCAAAAGAGCTGCCGGCAACTATGCCTCTTCCTAGTCCGGAAACAACACCGGTGGTTACAGAATTATTAAATTCCCCAAGCGCCGTTCCAATGGCAATCACAAATTGACCAACTACTAATTTTGACGAATCGCCGAGTTCAACAGGTTTTAACTCGCTTCCCACATTTTGTGAAGGGTCGATCTTAAGAATGGCGATATCATTAAGGGGATCTCTGTATATTTTTGCTACATTATATTTCTTGTCGTTACTGGTAATAACTTGATATTTACTGCTAGCCGCTGAGACAACATGCTTATTGGTCACAATCAGTCCGTCCGAAGAGATAATAAAGCCAGAACCAATATTTTGCGGCTCCTCCGGTACGCTCTCATCGGGTGTTTCAAAAAAGAAAGGACCAAAACCAAACGGCGATCTTTGTGGAGCGCTGGACTGCTCTGCCACAGTAACGACAGATTGACCATACTTTTTAACAATATCAATCACGATTGACTCCTCGGTAACCACTTTTACTTTTTCCGGCTGTGTTATTATGGGAGGCTGGAAAGTTTTGGATAATTGTGGATTATACTTTATCAGCACACTCCATCCTAACAATAATCCTAAGAGGATTACGACAAGAATAATTAACTTACGCATAAATATTAGCAACTAGCGTCTAGCCATTAACGTATAGTTAACTAAACGCTAGACGCTATTTTCTAGACGCTGTCATTTTACCAACTCTTCCACTGCTTTTTCAAGCACTGCGTCATGACTTGTGTCTTTTTCATCAACCTTTACTTCTATATCCGGTTTCAATCCTTTTTCATGAACCCAAATACCATTAGGCGTTAACCACTTGGCAATAGTAATATGCACCCCTGATCCTGCACCTAAATCTTCTGCTTGCTGAATAGTACCTTTACCAAATGATGTTTCTCCTATTAAAATACCACTACGTCTGTCTCGAATTGCTCCAGCTACAATTTCAGAGGCCGATGCCGAACCTTTATTGATTAAAACCACAACCGGCAAATCGGTAAGCAGTCCTTTTCTCGAAACAGGAAAATTTGTCCTTTCGCCATTTGCGTTTTCTTGCATAACTACCGCACCATCTCTAATAAATTCGGATGCAATGTAGGTTGCATCCGTAAGATAGCCGCCTGGATTATTTCGCACATCAACAATAATGCCTTTTGTTTTACCATTTTTATCTCTTTGCAATAAAAGCTTATTAATAAGAGACAACCATTCCTGGTTTGTTTCGTCGCCAAACTGAGAAATACGAACATACATAACGCTATCATTTTGCTTTTCGCTATCTATCGCATTTTTTTTAATTGTATTAATGTCTTTTATCTGTTTTACCCACCCCACAACGCTTTTTACCAAAATAGTATCACGAATGATTTCTACGGTAACAGGCTTTTCATCACCTTTATGTAGAATAGAAAGCGCAACTTTTGTTCCTTTTGGCCCTCTGATTTTTTCTACTGCCTGGGCAATAGTCCACCCTTCTGTTGATTGATTATCTACTTTAAGGATTGCGTCACCGGCTAGAATACCTGCTTTTTGTGCGGGAAGGCCATCAAGAGGAGCAACAACAATAACTTGCTTGTCTTTCATGCCAAGTTCGGCTCCTATACCTGAGAATTCTTGGGTTCCAAGTCCTTCTTTAAAGTCTTTATTTTGTTTTGGTGGCAAATATACCGTGTATGGATCTCCAAGACTTTCCACCATACCGGAAATTGCTCCGTTAACCAGCTTTTCTGTGTCTAGTGCTTTTTTATCATAGTAGGACGATTGAAGTTTTTGCAGCACCGTCCACATTTGGGAAAAGTCCGCATTTTTTATTGAAGATGGAGGCTCTTTACCGGAAATTTGTATTTGCGGTTTGTAATTTTTCCAGTCATAAGATATTTTCGAGACTCCCACATAATAACCAACAAGTCCAGAAATAACAATAAGTAAAATTGTCTGAAAAAAACGTGTTTTCATAACAACAGATATTTAGTATACAACCTAAGGAAGTAGTAGGGCAAGACCGATTTTATCCGCGGTATGCAATAAACGCAATGTGGCGGGCATGCTTTACTGACAAAGATAAATCACGCTGGTGCTTGGCACAAATACCGCTTCGTACCCTACCTATAATTTTTCCCCTGTCGGTAATAAATCGTCTCAAAACTTCAACGTCGGCAAAGTATGGTTTTTTCTTTTCTATACAAAAAAAACAATTCTTTGGCGTTATATGTTTTCGCATTGGTCTTCGTGTTCGTGTTACAGCCATAATTTATATTTTAAAATGGTATATCATCAGGTGAAACTTCTTCATCGTTTACAGTTGTTTCTGGTTTTACTTCCGTTTCTTCCTGTTTTTCTTGCACTCTTTTTGCCGCTTGCTTTACTGGGACAATCGGTTGTTGTGGAGGCGCCGCCATGGGTTCTTTTACTTGCCCTTCGCTTGCCACATCAGGCCGCTTACTATCCAGCAAAATCATGTCATCGATAACTACTTCTGTTGCGCTTCGCTGTTGACCATCCTGAGCAGTCCAACTACGGGTGGAAAGTCGTCCTTCAACATAAATCTTTCTGCCCTTAATTAAAAACTGGCTGCAAAGCTCGGCTAATTTATTCCAGGCAACGATTCTATGAAAATCTGCTTCCTCTTTTTTTTCGCCGCTTTCTGTTGTCCAGCTTCGATTAGTTGCTATTCCAAACGTACAAACCGCAGTCCCTGTTGGGGTATATCGCAATTCCGGATCCCGTGTTAAATTTCCGATTAGCTGAACCCTATTTAAACTTTTGGCCATACATCAAAAATTCAAAATTTAACCCTTCGGCTTCGCCCTGCACCAGACGGTGCGAGGCTTCGCTCAGGGCGAGAATGCAAAATTCAAAATTACAGTTCAAAATTAATAAGTTTTCTTACTTCTAACTTTTTATTTGTGCTTTTGAGTTTTGACTTTTGATTTTTTACTTTTTCCTAATAAGTAAGTGTCTAATAATTTGATCGTTGCCCAAAATTCTTTTTTCCAAGTCTTGGGTAAT
>CAYZZG010000064.1:0-1241 GCA_964482825.1 uncultured Gammaproteobacteria bacterium | reverse complement strand
CAGTTTCCGCCTCAAGCGCAAAAAAGTGATATACGCCCGAGATTTCCCGTTTTATTTGGTAAGCCAAAGGTTTTTGTCCCCATGCTTCATCTTTTGTAATTTTTACACCCCCGCCTTGATTCGGCGAGGCAGGTTTCAACCAGCTCTTAACGGCTTCGATGGTTTTTTTTCGCTGCGCTTCCGGTAACGAACTCTTTATCACAATAACTAAATCGTATAATCTCATTCTATCTGTTTATTGTAGCATCAGAGAAAACGGTATGCAAGAAGCTTTTATATTTGTTCCTTATTTAAATAATCGTCATGCGCATAGCACCAAATAAAGGAATTTTCATCTGCCGGGTAAGATGCCATTACCTGATGACCTGAATCTTTTGCGTGTTTTCTTGCATGCTTTCCGGGGCTGGAATCACAACAGCCAACATGGCCGCATGTCAAACATACTCGTAAACTAAACGGCTTATCCCCTTCTTCACACGTAGTTGCCCGGGGCTTAGTAAATTTTTGCGGAACATGCTCACAATCTGCTATTTTCATATATATTTGATTTTATCATATTTTACCATGCTTTTGCTGTTCCACCTGCTGTTCCACCTTAGAGGTGGAACAGCTAGGACACCTAGGGATTTTTAAGCATTTTGCTGCTCAAAGTATGCTGCTACGTAGCAGCATACTTTAGGCGCCGATTTTAAACTCCACCACATCGTCATCCTGCATTATATAATCTCTTCCTTCAAGTCTTGTTTTCCCAAGTTCCCGGCAACGTTTCCAACCGCCTGCCCCAACAAAGTCATCAAACGAAACAACTTCTGCCTTAATAAACTTTTGCATGAAGTCAGTATGAATAGTGCCGGAGGCCATGAGCGAGGTGGAACCGAGTCGAATGGTCCACGCCTTAACTTCTTTTTCTCCCGCAGTGAGAAATGAGATTAAATTGAGCTTTTCGTAGGCTTTTTGAATCAGCCTTTCCAAACCTGATTGTTCTAATCCCAAATCTTTGAGATATTGCTTTTGTTCCTCCTCAGAAAGCTCTGAAAGCTCTGATTCTATCTTGGCACAGATGACCACCATGTCATCCTGAGCGACTGAAGGGAGTCGAAGGATCTCTTTATATTTTTTTGTTACTGAACGAATCCCTTCTGGGGTATACTCTCCTTCGGATACGTTCAGAACAACTATCTCCGGTTTCGCAGAAAGGAGAAAAAATTGTTTTGCCTCTTCTTGTTCTTCTGATGTTAAAG
>CAYZZG010000063.1:0-4695 GCA_964482825.1 uncultured Gammaproteobacteria bacterium | reverse complement strand
ATTCATCAAAAAGTTTGGGAATTGTGTCCC
Organism: uncultured Gammaproteobacteria bacterium; assembly: GCA_964482825.1. Taxonomy (GTDB): domain Bacteria; phylum Patescibacteriota; class Microgenomatia; order Levybacterales; family UBA12049; genus CAYZZG01. The sequence continues at coordinate 4,665 of CAYZZG010000063.1, read as the reverse complement.
CCTCGCTTGGATCAAAATTAATTGCCTGGTTTAGTTTTGTCTTTGCGATGAGAAAACGAACAAGCTGCGGAGGTAACATTTCTAAAAGGTCTACCACTGAAATACCCGTGCCCTTTGAAGAAGACATTTTCTTTCCGCCGACCAGAAAAAACTCATGCGCAAAAGCGTATGGAGTTAGATAGCCTAAAACTTCCTCCACCACTCTTTTTGCCAAATCATGCGATCCTCCTTTGGTCATGTGATCTTTTCCTGCTCCCTCAACTGTTACCCCAATTGCCTGCCATTTAACAGCCCATTCCACTTTCCATGGTATTTTCCCGTTGATTTTGTCTTTTGTAGCAAAAGGAGAAATTTTGCCTTTGTAACCGCAACCTTTTGTCCATTTTACTGCGTCAACTCGACATTCAAATGTTACTTCTTTTCCATCCCAATTAGTAACTTTTGTGGTTGATACTTTACTACACTTCGGACAATAGACATTAAACGGATACCAATCAGAAGGAATAGTTTTCTTGTATAAATCTCCATAGATTCCTCTTATTTTGTCTGCATTATCCAAAACTTTCTTTATCCCTTCGTTCATTCTTCCCGACAAATAGAGATCAGTACTCCAGATAATTTCCGGGTTACAACCGACTCTGTTGAATCCGTTTTGAAACTCCTTTGCATAGTGCTCTGCAAAGTTTTTAGCTCCTTTTTCTGGCGAAGGAATCATAAAAAGGGGAACACCTAAATATTGTTCATATGTTTTTTTATCTAGATATGTTGGTAAACTATCCATTGGATCATGATTATCAAAAACATACGTAAATTTTGCGTTAACGTTAGCATCAAGAAGTGCTTTATAGACAATGTCGTGTGTTGTGACTGCGCGAAGTCCTCCCACATGAATGCGACCCGAAGGAGTTTTCATGTCATCAACCCACTCAAGAGGCAATTTTCTTTTTTTAACTTCCTGCGCAATTGCGTCTGCCCAAAACATACTTATAATCCTTTAAAATCTAGTGTAGCAAAATAATCATCAACTGTTTCTGCCCGTCTAATCTGCTTTACTGTTTTATCTGGTTTAAGAAGCAATTCTGCAGATCGAAGTTTTCCATTATATTGAAACCCCATGGAATATCCATGAGCACCAGTATCATGAATAACAAGTATATCACCAATATTGATTTTGGGTAGCTTTCTATCAATTGCAAACTTATCATTGTTTTCACATAACGAGCCAACAACATCATATATGTGTGTTTTGGGATTATTCTCCTTACCAAGGATGGTCTCATGGTGATATGCGCCATACATACCAGGACGCATTAAATTTGACATACATGCATCAACTCCAATATAGTCTTTATAAATATTTTTTTCATGAATTACTGTTGTTACCAAATATCCATGAGGGCCGGTAATGGCTCTCCCGCATTCCATCACAATTCGTAACGGCGCAAGATTATTTTTGACAATAATTTCCTGATAATGTTTGTTAATACCACGAGAAATGGAACGCAAATCAACTGCCTTTTGTTCTGGTTTATAAGGAATTCCTATTCCTCCACCAAGATTAACAAATTCAAAATATATGCCAATTTTTTTCGAAATATCAACAACTAAGTCAAAAAGCATTTTTGACGTTTCGATAATATATTCCTCGTTAAGCTCGTTGGATGCAACCATTGTATGAAGCCCAAACCGCTTTACCCCCTTTTTCTTTGAAGCATCATATGCATCAAATAATTGTTTTTTTGTTAATCCATATTTTGCTTCTTTCGGATTTCCTATAATTGAATTGCCTACTCGCGACGGTCCGGGATTATACCGAAAACATAAAAGCTCCGGCAATTTCCCAATAGCTTTTTCCAGAAATTCTATATGAGTAATGTCGTCGAGATTGATAATAGCTCCTAATTTTTTAGCGTATATAAATTCTTTTAGAGGAGTATTATTGGAGGTAAACATAATTTCCTCGCCGTGTAAACCAACTTTTTCTGCAAGCAGAAGTTCGGGAAACGAACTACAATCCGCTCCCATTCCTTCTTGTTTGAGAATTTTTAAAATGTGTGGATTTGGTAATGCTTTAACCGCGAAATAATTTTTGAAACCTTCAATCCACGAAAAAGCTTTATTGAATTCTTGCGCGGTTTTCCGAATACCTTTTTCGTCGTAAATATGAAATGGCGTTGGATAAGACTTAATAATTTTTTTAATTTGTGATTTCGTGAAAGGAAGCGTTTTTAGTGTCATATAGATTACCGTGTCATCCCGAACTTGTTTCGGGATCTTTCCTCTCAAATTTGAGATGCCGAAATAAATTCGGCATGACAGCTACTATAATTTCAGGTTTTTCTGAATCGACAGAACTGCTTTTTGAATATTTTCTCTGTGTCCAAAGGCGCTAAGACGGAAGTACCCTTCTCCCCCGGGACCGAACCCTGAACCGGGTGTACCCACTACATGCGCTTCGTTAAGTAATTTATCAAAGAATTCCCATGACGTCATTCCCTTGAGAGTCTTGAGCCAAATATACGGAGCATTTTCTCCGCCAAACACTTTCATACCAAGTTTTTCCAAGGCTTTTTTTATAATCCGAGCGTTCTCCATGTAATACCTGATTATTTCCTTACATTCCTTCTGTCCTTTCTGCGAGAGAACTGACAGTCCGCCTTCTTGGACAATGTTTGATGCGCCGTTAAACATGGTTGTCTGCCGTCTATTCCAAAGTCCATTAACTTCACCTTTTTTTGTCCCTTCAATAACTAAATCTAATGGAACAACAGTCCAGCCCAAACGTACTCCTGTAAATCCTGCCATCTTGGAAAAACTATTTATTTCTATGGCACATTTTTTGGCATTCGGAATTTCGTAGATGCTCTTTGGTAAATTCTTATCGGTAACGAACTCTGAATATGCTGCATCAAAAATAATTACTGCTTTATTTTTGATTGCATAATCAACAAATTCCTTTAGCTGTTTTTTTGATGCCACAGATCCGGTTGGGTTATTTGGGCTGCAAAGGTAAATAATATCCACTTTTGATTTTGGAGGAATTGGCACAAAACCATTTTTTTCTGTGCATGGCATATAAATGATATTTGTTCTACCTGCAATAATATTACTATCAACATAGACTGGATATACCGGGTCCTGAACCGCAACAATATTATTTAAACCAAAAATCTGTACAATATTTGCCGTATCGGGTTTTGCTCCGTCACTGATAAATATTTCTTCTGGCAGAACTGAAATACCTCTCTTTTTATAGAATTCTGCTAATGCAGATCTAAGTCTCATATCTCCTTGTTCGTCACCATAGCCTGTATACGTTGCTGTTTGCGATAATTTTTGAACTCCTAATTGTAATCCTTTAATAATGCTTTTCGGAAGCGGTTCTGTGGTGTTACCAATTCCCAAACGCATCACCGCGATTCCAGGGTTTTTATTAATAAACTCCTTTGTTCTTTTAGCAATCTCGGCAAATAAATAATTGCCTGCTAGCTTTTTAAAATTTTTATTAATTGTTGCCATAATAGAAATAGTAAATATTAAATAGCAAAAATCAAAAATACAAAGAAAAAATAAAATTTTTTACATTTTATTTGCATTTTTACTATTTAATTTTTTATTTTTACTTTTTTATAAGTATCCTTTTACCTTCAAAAGTTCCGCTGTTAATATTGCTCCACCGGCTGCTCCACGAATGGTATTATGCGACAATCCGACAAATTTATAATCTAATACTAAGTCTTCCCGAAGCCTTCCCACACTAATTCCCATTCCCTTTCCTAAATTTCGATCAAGATGCGTTTGTGGCCTATCCTCTTCCTCAAAAACAGTAATAAATGGATTAGGCGCAGAGGGAAGATTGAGTCCTTTTAACGGATCAAAAAACTTCCATGCAGTAATAATCTGTTCTCTCGATGGTTTTTTGGCAAAAGAAACAGAAACACTGGCCATATGTCCATCATTTACCGGCACTCTAATACATGTTGCAGTAATTTTTGGTTTTTCGGCAATCACTATTTTTCCGTTCTGAACTTTTCCCCACACTTTCATAGGTTCTTTCTCGCTTTTTTCTTCTTCTTGGCTAATAAATGGAATAACATTGTCATCCATCTCCGGCCATGTCGCAAGTGTTTCTCCAGCCCCTGACACTGCTTGCAGTGTTGTTACCGCTACCTTTTTAGGCTCAAACCGAAACAATGGGGTTAGCAGTGGGACATAAGATTGAATTGAACAGTTTGGTTTGACTACAATAAACCCTCTCCAACCTCTGTTTTTTTGTTGTAGTGGAATTATTGATAGATGATCGGGGTTAATTTCGGGCATTATTATCGGCACATCTTCTGTCCACCTGTGAGATGAATTATTAGAAACCACAATAATACCCTGCTGGGCATAACTATTTTCAATACGCCTGATATCGTCTTTTTCCATCTCCAGAGCGCAAAAAACCAATGGTACTTGTTGCGAAATCTTTTTTATATCTTCTTCAACTCTCACTACTCGAAGATTTGCAACATTTTGAGGAATTTTTTCTTCTATTAGCCAGCGACCTTTTACTGCCTCTTTATAAGATTTACCGGCTGATCTTGGAGATGCCGCCACGCAGGTAATTTCAAACCATGAGTGATTGGCAAGAAGGGTAATGAATCGCTGTCCTACCATTCACGT
>CAYZZG010000062.1:0-4729 GCA_964482825.1 uncultured Gammaproteobacteria bacterium | reverse complement strand
AGAGAGATTAGTTATTATTTTTACCTACAGAAATAAAATCTGAATTTACTCTAATCTTTAGAAAGATCAAGAGAAGTTTATTGTGGTATAATAGTTTATGAATATGAAAAGAGTGTGGTATTCAACAAAAATAAAAATAAAATCACCTGATGTTGTTCATCACATACTTATGTTTGGTAATCTCAAGGACATACAATCTCTTAAGGCGAAACTAGGAAAAAAAACAATAAAGGAGTTTTTTTTACGTTATCCAAAAAAAATATATTCAGCTTCGACGCTTAACTTTGTCAAAAATTTTATCTTGGGTCTAACCACACCTATTGATGAGCAAAAATATCTCAAAAATACACCTCGAAATATTAGATAAAAAACGTCAGCAGCTTTTACAACAGCTTGTTTCTCATGCGGCAGGTTTTGTATTGGGGGGAGGAACAGCGCTTGCTTTACAGCTTGTTCATCGCCAATCATTCGACTTTGATTTTTTCAGCTCATCGGTAATTCCCAAACAATTCCTCGAAAAACTTTCGCAGCACATATCAATTGAACACATCGCGGTTGATACGTCTGATGAGCTTACTCTTTTTACCAAAGATAATATAAAAATTACTTTTCTCTATTATCCCTTCGCATCGCATTTTAAGCATATAGAGACACCAAACGGCTTGGTATTATTTCCTGTTAAAGAAATTGCGTTGCAAAAAGCCTATACTATTGGCAGACGCGGAGAATATCGGGATTACTTTGATCTTTACACCATCCTAAAGCGCGGGTACATTGATTTGCGTACACTGATTACTGCTACAAAAAAAGTGTATGGCAGCGTTTTTGATGAAAAACTCTTTTTACAACAGCTTGTCTATTTTGGCGATATAGTAAATTTTGAGATTATTACAGTTTCTCAAGGTTCTCAAACAACTCTGTCAACACCTGAAGAAATAAAACAGTATTTTGAAACGCTGGTAAAAAGATATGTTTAAACTATGCCCTTCCTGGACTGCCCCGCAACCTCTCCGAGGACCGTTTGGAGTTATTTCCCTAGGTGTGAATAGAAAACCACGTCCCAGGTGAAATTATTCCCAGCGAAACGGCTCATTTGATATAAGCGACATGCTTTTTTATGATTTCTCTACTCAAATGCAAAGCTAGCTTCACCCCTCGGGTGTAGGCCTAGTCGGTCCATGTCCAGCAGTCCCGGGTCGACTTGGTGTTCCCCTAGCTAAGCTGATAAGCCCAACAGCTGCAGCACCAATTGCCGTTACTGCTCCTGCGATCATAGCCCCAGCAGCAATAGTTTCTCCTGGAGCTGGAGCTATTCCTCTTTCTTCCCTAATTCTTGCCAAGGTAGCATTATGAGCATTTTTTCGGTCAAAAATTCCTTGCGCTCTTACAACTTTGGGGTCTGTAGCCATAGCTGCATCTCGCCTGGGGTCAAATTGCCAACTAGTCTCGCGTCTTTTACTAACGTATTTTTCTTTTGTGTCAAATGCTTCTCCTAGCTCTTCTGCAGTTGCAGATGGATTAATTGCACTTGCATCTGCTTCGGCCTTGGCTACCTGGGGTGCTATGTTTTTCTGATAATGTCCACGGCCTGCCTCAAAAAACTACTCCTCCAACCAATGTAGCAGCAATAGATATAAAAGATTTTCTTCCAAGCCTTTCTGGTAATGGCATATAATTATTACATCACAAAAAATAACTATATGCAATAGCAAATTTTTACTACCGAAATCTTGACTTATTAGTCTATTTTCTGCTATAATACAAAAGGTTTAGAAGAGCGTTGATCCGGTCCGCCAGTTGGCGGATTTGGAACCGGGGAGCTTGAGCAAAACGAATAATGCACTGAGGCGAAACAGTAAAGTCCGCACTCTTTGTCAGCCAGTTGGCTGGAGAAGAGCATGAATAAGTAACAAGCAAGGTGGCACCACGGTAATGACCGTCCTTGTAAGAGTTCAGATAACTGAATTTTTACATGGGCGGTTTTTTTGTAGTATTTCTTGCCAATTCGCCAGCTGGCGGAGAGGCTTAGTAATACACAATCCCGCCGAAGGCGAGACGAAGGAGGATTATGAAATTGCCAAAGATTGAATTATCGCAAAAACCAACGTACAAAACGCTTGGTCAGAATATTGATTTTTACAAGCTTTTCGAAAAAATAGAACAGCAATTTGATACTTGTTTTATCTTTGAATCGCTTGGCGAAGAAGGGAAATTTTCCCGTTATTCAATTATGGGTTTTGATCCCCGTCATATCGTCAGCGCACGAGAGAGTAGCCTGAGCTTTGATGGACAGGAGGTAAAAGTAAAAAATCCCTACTTTACTCTGCGCGATATTATTCCTGATACAACAATTGCTCGAAATTACGCCGGTGGTCTGATTGGTTATCTTGGTTATGACAGTGTAAATTATTTTGAACCTTCAATTCGGGTAAAAACTCATCCACTATTCCCTGCGTTTATGTTTGGTGTTTATACCGATGGCATTATTTTAGACAAATTAACCAATGAATTGTGCTACTTTTACTACGATAAAGACAGGAGCAATATTATTAAAAAGATTTTGAATACAAAACACAACAAAGCCTCACTTAAAGTAATTTTCAGAGGAGATTCGTTAAGCAAAAAAGAACATAAGAAGCATGTAGAGACAGTTAAAAAAGAGATTTTGGCTGGAAACACCTTTCAGTGCGAAGTAGGGTTTAAGAGTGAATTTGGCATAAAAGGGAACGCATTAAAGATTTATGAAAAACTTCGGGAAGTAAATCCCTCTCCGTTTATGTATTATCTCAAGTTTAGCAACATTAAAATTATTGGCGCATCTCCGGAACTTTTGTTTAGCCTAAGAAATGGTGAGATGCAAACACGGCCTTTGGCGGGCACTATCAAAAGGGGCAAAACGCAAAAAGAGGATCAAAAATTAGCCCGCCAACTGCTTAACGATCCAAAAGAAATTGCCGAACACAATATGCTTATAGACTTGCATAGAAATGATATTGGCAAAGTGGCGCAGTTTGGCACTGTCAAGGTACGCGATTTAATGAGTGTAAAAAAGTTTTCTCATGTGCAGCATATCTCCAGCGAAATTGTGGGAATTATCAAGCGTGGTGAAGACATGTTTTCTGCGTTGGCGGCTAATTTTCCCACAGGGACTTTAAGCGGCGCTCCTAAAATTGAATCAATGAAAATTATTAACCGTCTGGAAAAAGAGCCAAGAGGGCCGTATGGCGGCGGAGTGGGACATTTTGGATTTAACGGAGATTGCACTTTTGCCATTGCCATTCGTTCACTGTTTGTTTCAGGAGAGTATGGATATACCCAAACAAGCGGTGGGATTGTATATGATTCGGATCCTAGCAAAGAATATGATGAGATTAAAAGGAAGTTGGCAGCAATGAAGGAGGTATTAAAAATATGAAGGTTTTAATTATTGACAACTACGATTCGTTTACCTTTAATCTTTACCAAACAATTGGCGAGGTTCTTAAAAATAGTGGAGAAGCGTTTGCGGTAGAAGTAAAGAGAAATGACCAAATAACTGTTGAGGAAATAAAAACAAACGGATATGATCGCATTGTGATTTCCCCTGGGCCGGGAAATCCGTCTGACAAGGCATATTTTGGTATATGTTCCAAAGTATTAACTGATGTAGGTAAAACAACACCGGTGTTAGGAGTATGTTTGGGAATGCAGGGAATGGCATACTATTTTGTCGGGCGCGTCAAACGCGCTTCACAGCCAATGCATGGAAAAACGAGTATTATTATCCATGATGGTAAGGGAGTGTTTCAAGGTCTTCCGCAAGGACTTGAAGTTATGAGGTACCATAGTCTTGTTGCCGACCCAGACTCTTTACCCGAGGTGCTTGAGATAACGGCACGGGTTGTCATTCCCGGCTTGACCGGGAATCTAGATCCTCGGATCAAGTCCGAGGATGACAATGGTAAAGGGGAAATCATGGGACTACGGCATAAGGAATATCCGATTGAAGGGATACAGTTTCATCCCGAATCGTTTGCCACAGAAGCGGGAAAACAAATGCTGGAAAATTTTTTATTCGAATTAGGAAGCAGGAATCAGGAATTAAGAATAAAAAAACCATAATTCCTAATTCATTATTCATAATTCAAGCGTATGGAAATTAAAAAACTTTTAAACAAATTACTCGACAGAAGGAATCTAACGCAGAGAGAGTTGGGTTTCCTTCTGGATCAAATTGTGGGCGGGTTTATGAAACCTGCGGAGGTAGCTGCATTTCTTGTGGGTCTTAGGGTAAAAGGGGAGACGCCCGATGAGATAGCCGGGCTTATTAAAGGCATGCGTGGATATATGCTGTCGGTTAAGTCAAAAGGAATAGTTGTTGATACATGCGGGACCGGAGGGGATAGTTCTGGCACGTTTAATATTTCCACAGCAGTGGCGTTTGCAGTAGCAGGATCGGGTGTTTACGTGGCAAAGCATGGCAATAGAGCAGCGTCAAGTAAATGCGGCAGCGCTGATGTTCTCGAAGCATTAGGGGTTTGTATAACTTTAACACCACAGCAAGCAGAAAAGGTTTTAGAAAAAGTTGGCATGGTGTTTTTATTTGCGCCGCTTTATCACCCGGCCATGAAGCACATCGCGCCGGTTCGAAAAGAATTGGGTGTTAGGACAGTGTTTAATTTCCTTGGCCCTTTCTTAAATCCCGCAGGAGTAAAACGGCAAGTAATTGGTGTGCCTAATGTTGCTATTG
>CAYZZG010000061.1:3742-4951 GCA_964482825.1 uncultured Gammaproteobacteria bacterium | reverse complement strand
ACCCACAACCGCCACGTTATGAATGTGGTGCTCCACCATTGAGCTACCCTGGCTCATTGGTTATTTTAACACATACATACCAACTGAGTAAATTTCCCGTCTTGATCAAAAGATATATGTATAATAATGTGTATACATATGTTAACCAAAAGAACCAACATCTTATTTGATGAACAGCTTTGGACTAGCCTTATGCAGCTTGCAAAAGAGAAGCGAACTTCTGTTGGCGAGCTTGTAAGAAATGCTGTTAGAAAACAGTATTCCGAAGATAGAAAACAAGAAAGAATAGAGAAAGCAGTAGAAAATATTCTTAAATTCCGAAAACAACATGGAAAAAGCCTTGCAAAAGGCGAGGATAGCACTGTACTTATCCGAAAAATGAGAGAGCAGCGTTATGGAAAAGATCATCTTAGACGCCTCGGTAGTTATTAAATGGTTTACGCAAGAAGTTGGAAGCGAAGAAGCACTCAAATATCTTTATTTGATTAAACTCCTATAATCGTGTGATATAATGTTAATACGCGCGGGGTAGTGTACAGTGCACGTGAGGCTCATAATCTCACAGGCTGGGCGCAACTCCCAGCCCCGCAACAACGAACCATTAGCTAGCTCAGGTTCATCGCTGCGAGATGCACCAGGCGGTGAGTCTCTGCGCAGCGAATGGTGAGGCAGGGATGTACCGCATGGTACGTCCCATAAGTCTAAATGACATTCTTCTACGTCTATGTTCTCAAAAGTAAGAAAAAAGAGTTTACTAGAGAATATTTGAGAGATAAATAATCCCGCAAATTTAGCTTTATGGACATTAAAATTCGCGAGTTGCTTACACTGCACTTTCTCAACGACGGTGTTAGAACCACCTTTATTATTCTCCTCCCTTTAATCGCCAAAGAGATGAATTTTAACTACACCTTCGCCGGCTTTTTGGGTTCATCGCAAACTCTTACTGCCACGCTTTTGGCCATTCCATCTGGTTTTTTAACTGCAAAAGTTGGCGGTTTTAGGCTGCTTCTTACTCTGCTTCTTATTTACTCACTTGCTGCTTTTGGTGTTGCCTTGTCGCCAAATACCATATTACTTGGTTTTACTTTTTTTGCCGCCGCTTTCGGTTTTGGCATGTTTCATACACTTGGGTTTACTCTGGTTGCTAAAACATCAACCACTGCCAATATTGGCCTACAAATGGGCAATTTTACTTCTATTGGAGAA
>CAYZZG010000061.1:0-3732 GCA_964482825.1 uncultured Gammaproteobacteria bacterium | reverse complement strand
GGTGGCTATTCCTCCGCTAGCCATATTTTTGGCTTCTTTTTTAGGGTGGCGGGCGGTGATGACACTTATTGCCATAAGCGGGCTATTATTTTTTATTTTCTTTTCTATTCTCCAACAAAAAAACCGACAAAAAGAAGATGTTCGTAAGCTAAATCAACAGGAAGGATATAAAGATTTTCTTAAGGCCATTGCTGCCTTATTTACCAAGAAACAGTTTGTGGTTTTGGCTATCACTGGAATTGTTGACTCACTGGCTAGCAGTCCTATCCATCTGTTTCTTCCCTTTCTACTGGTTGCCAAAGGAGTATCTGCTGCCAATTTAAGTATTTTAATGGGAGCATTTTTTATTGGCAGTTTGATTGGAAAGTCGCTTTTAGGAAGAAGCGTTGACAGATTTGGCAACAAACGAATTTTTATTATTTCCGAACTCTCCATGGCGCTACTGCTTGTGTTTGTGCCGCTTTCGTCTGGTTTTCCTCTTCTTCTCGTGTTATCTCTTCTTCTAGGCATATTTACCAAAGGTACCTCGCCGGTGGTTCAAACAATGTTCTCCGAAGCAACGCATAAAGATCACTACCACAAAGTGTATGCCACCACCGAAACCTTAATTCAGTTAGCAGGATTTACTACGCAGATAGCTATGGGTGTTATTGCCGATAAAATAGGTATTGCCTCTGTATTTTATCTTTCAGCCATTCTGGGATTTCTGGCGGTTATACCGCTACTTGGTACAAGAATAAGAGGTAAACGCTTAGCTGTCCTGCCCAAAGAATAAATTCCACCACTTTCTCCAGTTAGGTTCTAAATCTGATTGAGTTTTAGCTGTAGTTGCCTCGGTCGTAGCAATAGCATCACGAGGAAGTATAATCTGATTTTCTCCCGGCTTTGATAAAAAAAGTCTGTCTCTGGCTTCTTTTTCTACAAATTCAGGGCTTTCTACCAGCTTTAGCTGTTTTTTGAGTGTTTTGTTGCGCTTCTGCTCTTCTGCCAATTCTCTTTGGGCATTTACTAATAAATGCTGTTTTTGCCATAAGCTGTAAATTGAACGGATAAGATTATTTATTACAAAAACCGAGGCTACTATAACGATGATAAAAAGCACCTTCTTCATATTAGTAAGGGCTTGCCCCGTACATGCGCCCCTTCGATGCGAGGCTGTAAGCCTCGAGAGAAGGTAAGCACTGTTCGGGGTTGACTTACGGCTTCATAAATGATATTATAGGTCTTATTATGCAGGCAATACCATTGCGCGATGCCCACGAGCAATTCAAAAACTTTTTAAAAGAAAATAACCGCTCAGCTTCAACCATTGTAGCATACGGCAAGGATGTTGATCAGTTGGTATCATTTTTAGACACGCTCGAGAAAAAACATATCGACGAAATCACCAAAGAAGATATCGAGGCATTTTTAACTAAGCTTTCTAAGGATGGCTACACACCAAAAACAATCTCGCGAAAAATCAATTCTACTCGTACATTCTATAGGTTTCTTAAGGTCAATGGATATATTACCAACGATCCATCATTACTAGTTGAACATCCCCGCTATGAGCTTGCTCCCCCGCGCATCTTAACACCTACCGAATACCGAGCGCTACGTGATGCAGCCAGAAATGACGGGCGTATGTTTGCGGTTATCGAACTCTTGCTTCAAACTGGTATTCGTATTGGCGAACTAGCCCAGCTTAGAATCGATGATTTACAAGGCGATAATCTTCGGATCAGAACCTACGAGAAACACGAAGAACGCCTTGTCCCGCTTAACCGATCAGCCAAAGAAGCACTCAAACGATATCTGGAAATACGGCCAAAGGTAAAAGAAGACAGAATTTTTGTTACCAAGTCAGGAAAACCATTTCTCATTCGTAATATCCGAACAGCGATTGAACGTTATTTTAAGCTGGCCGAGATTGAAAACGCCAAAGTTAATGACCTTCGCCATACTTTTGTCGCCCACCACCTAAAGCATGGTGTGTCGCTGGTTGTACTCTCAAAGATTTTAGGCCACAAACGGCTTTCTACTACAGAACGGTATCTTGAATTCGTCGGCGACCGCGCCAAAGAAAACACCACCCTCACGGAACTATAAATATTCTCTATTCAAACGCAACGCGGAACTTTTGCCAGTCTTTTGAAATCATCTCCTGCTGGGAATCGCTGATTGTTGTGTTGTTGTCTTTTTCATACTACATCTATTGTAGCACTTATTGTCAAAGGGGAAATCAAGCAGTAATGTGGATAGAGCCTGGCCAATTTTTTTGGAACGTTTTATTTCGAAAATCAGGAATTTATTTTAGCTGAAAGACTTTTATCAGCTTTTTCTTTAACTGAGGAATAAGTTCTAAGGAAAGAGAAATTTAACGATTTGGTACATACGGTTCTGGTATGTAAGGTTTTAATTTTGCATTTGGTGAGATATTATCGTCTTCTAGAGTACCATCCTCTTTGGCCCATTGATAAAATTGGTATGCTGACATAAGGTTTTCTTCTTGGACTTCTCTTTCATCTAACGATATCTCAGACTTTTTTTGTTTGCAAAAGCACCTACAGCCATTTTAATAAGCTCAGTAGTATTTAACGTTCCTAAGGTAGATTGACGTAAAATTTGTAGTGCTTTTTCTAGGTCTGGGGTAATAGTAATGCGTATTGTTTGTGGCATATTATGGCTATTTTATACCATAAATAGCCATTTGTCAACAGGAATAAATAGTCAGTAGTCGTATACCGATGTCAATTTGCAATAAGTCCTATAGTTTGACAAAAGGTACTATTTTTGTTATCATAGGCACATGACTGAAAGCTTGCGTAGACCAACTTTTATTAGAACAGGGGATGAGCTCGTTGTTGCCTTACGAGCACAAGGGGGACTTGTTAATGATTACAGAAAGCACCAGGAAACATGGCTAAATCTTTTTACTCCACCTGCTATGCATGCGCGAGTAAGTGATCTTGTAAAATCAGCTCAGATTTTAGGAACTGTAAGATTGCATCAATTCGAGGGGTTAACACCAGATAGCTTTGAAAGAGTCTATACACCACAAGATTATCCCGCCGAAGCAACTCAATTCACAACTCAAGCTACTTTTTTTGGATTCTTATACGATGCTGAGGTCGAAGAGGTTACTGCTCCTGAAGGAGTAGTAGCATTTCGTGCAAGATATGCACCTTTGGGAAGGGGCGAATTTAGAATAAAACCCCGAGGCATTATGCGGCCAGTGTACAGAGTTAGACTAGACCGGCAATATTTTGATCCAGTTATTGGAATGGATAGACGCCATAGAGTCGAGCTTACTAGATTTCGTGGTGAGGTTGATACAACTGATTATTATGTATTTACCGATGCTCCAGAAACACCATCATATTCCTCCTACAGAGAGGAAAAGTTTGTAGGAGCTCCACATTATGCTGATTGGCTTCAAAGACATTTAGCTGGTGTATTAGGGGTGTAATTATAAGGCGGGGAACGTGCCAGAAAACGAACTAATAACAATATTATTACTTGACAAAATAAGTATTTCTTTATATAGTAGTATTACTATGCAAGGCATCTCTACACTCACGCAAAAAGGACAAGTATCAATCCCAAAGTCTATTCGGGACTACTTTAGTCTTAAACCTTTCGACAAGGTGCATTTTGCTGTTAAAGACAACAAAATTATCGCAGAGCCTGTACTTGATACACGCGCTATGAGAGGATTTATCAAAACCAACAAAGTTCTTTCCAAAGCAG
>CAYZZG010000060.1:0-4995 GCA_964482825.1 uncultured Gammaproteobacteria bacterium | reverse complement strand
GGTATTGGCAGTTACTCCGCCGTCGGTTGTTGGCGGCAGTCCTTGTAGCACTTCGGCATTGGTGGCGTAAGCTACCGATGCCAGTTGCTGGCGGGGAGTAAGTTCGGCGTCGCTTTCTACCGTAACACCAAGCCAAAGACCGGCGTGTTGCGCAAAAAGGCTTTGGGCAATGGTAGTGCCGCCTCCAAGAAGTGTCGAGAAAATACCGTCCGAATCGGGGGTTACCGTATTAACTTCTTGCCACTGTAGAGCAGATCCGGTGCCGGTAACACTGTCGTAGATGGCAAATCGAAGATTTTTGGTGGAAGTAATCGGATTATCTAAGGCATCGGTTAAGCGGCCCTGAAAAGAAAGAATTCGTTTGGGCGCTTCAGCGGCCAATAATTTTTGCTGTGTTTGCGGTTTTTCCACAAACCCTCGGTAGAGAGCAATGCTAATTGAGACTATAAAAATAGCCAACACTGCCATGTTGAAATACATGGAAATTGGAGACTGTCGATAGTTTTTGTACCACTTTGGTCTAGTATGACGTAGATGATGGAGTGCTTTTTTGCGAAAGGGCATGTATTTTGTTGAGATTGGCGCGTACATCGCCTTGCGATAATTTCCAATTTCTAATTTGGGTTTTAGTTGTTCTGATTTGAAATTGGATATTTGAAATTGGATATTTGAAATTTTGGTAAAAAGCGGCTGGCCTTTTATTTTCCACAACTGATAGCTTGCTTGGCGGGTGATCTTTACCAGCGGTTCAATTACCAACGCATCAGTGACAAAACTGATCCCTTTTGTTATCTTTTGAAATAATCTGATGGGGGGGAATTTAGAGTATCGGTTATCGGTTTTCGGTTGTCCGTTTTCGGATTCCAGTTTGTCTGTTGTCTGTTTATCAGAAACTGACTGACTGATAACCGATTGACTGGCTGCTGATAACTGAGAACCGAAAACCGATAACTGGGAGCTAGATTCATAATTCCTAATTCTTAATTCATAATTCGCTCTAAGGAGGCCTTCGTCCTTGGCCCAGTTAAGATATTTTCGAAGAGACGATAGCTTTCGATTTATAGAAAGAGGGGAAAAGTTAGCAGTGGTAAGCAAACGGTTTTTGTATTCTTCAAGAAGCGATAAATCAATTTTGTCAAATAAATTTTTCTCCTTTACATCCCAGGCTTCTTTGACTTGGGTTACTTCTTCTGCCCATTTAAGAAACTGCCTAACGTCAATGATATAGTTTTTAATAGTAAGCTTAGATAAGTTATAGATGTAGAGATAATTCTTAAAGTCGCGAAGGCGAAAGGGATCCGCCTTCGCTAAAGCTTCGGCGGACGCAGTCATCTGTTCAAATGGATTGTGGCTTGCTATGCTCTCAAGTTTGAGGAAATGAAAAAACTTCCGCAGACTGGACATGTGTCGTTCAAATGAACGGGGAGAAATTGAATTATTGTCATTTCGAAGAAGCGAAGCGACTGAGAAATCTTCTGTATCCTGGGGGAGATCCCTCGTCACTATGTTTCTCGAAATGACAGAAGAAGTTTTACCATGCTGATTTTCGCTGACACCGCTTCTGCGTTTTTCAGCGTCTTGATCTGCGTTTTTCAGCGTTTTATGCTGCTTGTATTCTTCAATCGTTAAAATAGAAACAGCAGCGGGATCAAAAACTGCGTTGTGTTTTGCTTCCCACCAGGAAATAAACTGGCTTACATCCGCTTTATAATTTTTAACCGTTGCTTTGGAAGGCTTATTATTCTGACTCTGTAAAAATGCAATAAATTGTTCTATTAAATTACTATTTGACATATTTATTTCTTTTGTATGGCTCGCTTTATTCTAAGTTTCTCAATCTGGTAAGCTCTTTGATCTGTTGACAGTTTCTTTTCCAGCGATTCAACCAGCCCTCTAAATAGATAATCTGTTTTATTAATAAGCTCCATAAAGATTTCGTAACTTAAATCCTGCGCCCGAACTTTAGCTAGAGGAGGGTAAAGGACGGTTAGAGGACGGTATAGGAAGCTTCCAGTATTATCGGTTATATTTCCTTTAGTATCCTTTAATATTCCTTTGGGTTTTAAGGCGGTGTTGAAGTCTTTAAGATTTATTCCAAGAATGGCTATGCTAGATCCTGTTCTAGAAGGTAAAAACCCGTCTTCGGTTAATTCCCGAACATCTCCCTTGACTTCTTCCAACGATCCTTGTGAGAAACTGATAAACTCGATGTAAGTCGATGTATTAGACCTTTTCCATCCTTCCTCAATATTTCTCACGGTTGATCTGGCCGCGTCATCAAGCTGAGCTTTTCTGCGATACTCGGCTTTAGGCAAACTGGCGGTAAAAAGTCTTACTAGGTATCGTAAAAGTACGGTATTTGACCATTGAACCAGATGACGGTATCCTTGGAGAGATTTCCAGACTCGAGATCTTTGCGCTGGCTTATCCGGAGCGGAAAGTTCGACGAAGGTTTTCTCAACTTGTTGCTTAATTATATCCTCGTTTGAAAATAAATTCATGGGCAGGCTTTCTCGATGTCATTCTGATCCCGAGCTTGTCGAGGGAGAAGAATCTTTTCTGATTTTCAGGGGATTCTTCACTTCGTACTGCACCAGACGGTGCGGGACTTCGTTCAGGATGACGTTGTTTAACTAACAACCAGCAAGTACGCTTGACTAGCAACAAAGCTTAACGTTATGGCAATCGATACCCAAAACATGCGAGCGGCAATCATGGCAATGCCGGGCTTATACGCGTGAAAATGCTTTTTCACTGCTAAAATATCTCTTCCAACCTTGTGTGATTTCATAGTTATCCCTTTAATTTATATCCCCGAACTACTCTTTGCGAAATTTCTCAACAGCCTCGAAATTATACGGATTATACGGTTTATTTGGTCAATTTCTTTTTTCATACTATTATAGATTAGAGAAGTGTACACCATGTTGTCAATAACCTAGAGTAAACAAGAAAAGTAAAATTGATATATTTTGACATAGATAAAAATTGTAAAACTTGACATGAAAACTCGTAGCTAAAAAACAACGAAAGTATTTTTCACAGGTTTGATCCGCTATGTTTTCGGGAATTAATAATTACGATACTATATCAAAATATATAAATATCCTATAAGTGTTAAATCAAGAGTTGTAGAAGTATTTTCGAAAAGTTCAACTTTAATTCGTACCATCTTGCTGTGAAAAATTAGATTTTTCTAAGAGTTTTCCGGGAAGATTTGTAAGAAAATAGATTAGCTTTTTAAAAGTTAGCTAAAAACCAAAGATTTCTTTATCTGGCAATTCTACTAAGTAAGTGCTACGGCATAAAACAATTTAGTTTAGACTGTAAAATAGGCAAAATTGCTTAATGCACGATTTTTATAAACAGAAACTTGTAATAAAAGTTATTTCATGATTACAATGGATCATGAGATTTAAAATTTTAACCATAGGTTTTTTCATATTGCTAATTTTTATTCCTTATTATCGCGTATCTGCTCAGCAGGGAAAACAAAGCGTTGATGTTTCGGCTTCGGTGGGAGAATTTGGTCTTAGTGTTACAGGTTATATAGCCCCGTTTGCAAGTATTGTATTATCAGGTGAAGATGAAGCCCTTCTGGCATCGACCGTCGCCGATGCGAAGGGAAATTTTACCTTCCAAAATGTTAGAATTAAGCGGGGTCTTTCGTCTTTTTGCTTTACTGCAGTTGATTTTAAACAGCTTGGAGATTCGGTTGCCTGCGTTTCTATTACTCCGGCAGAAGGCAATGTGATACAAAATGATATATTTTTACCACCTACATTTGGTCTTTCCCGGTCAGAAATTAATGCCGGCGCAACAGTTACCGCGCGAGGATATTCGATGCCGCAAGCAGAAGTAAGAATTCACCTTGCAAGCGGGCAAATATATACAGGTACGGCAGATGCAAACGGCTACTATGAAATAGCAATTTCCAACGTGGCTGCTGGCATACATAAATTATATGCAGATGCTCTTTACAATGGAAAACAATCGTTAAAGCCCGTTAAAACAAAAGAGTTAAAGGTACTTACGCTTGGTGAAGTGTCTGTAAATAAAATCGGGGAATCTTTTAATTTTCTTAAAAATCTTCTTGGTTCTTTAGGGCCGCTTCTTTTTGCCATTCCGCTTATAGCTATTATTCTATTTCTTTTGTGGAAGTTATGGATACTTGTGCAAGAGAAGAGGAAAAGACTGCATCACTACTGGTGGGTGGGCTACTAAGAACTATAATCATTATAACTGTTATAATGATTATAAAATTTATATTTCTTTGGCTTTATTTCTCCAGTAAGCTATTCCCAGTATTAACGCTATAACTACTAGAATAACTACTATAGATAGTCTCCACGGAAATATCCAGAAAATAACTGATGCATTAAGAGGCAGATTGTTATTTTTACCATAGCTTCCTAGTAGTCTGGCTTCAAAGCGCCCGATCATCCATTTGCTGCCAATAGCGGTGGTATATTCACGAGTTACTCCGCCGGGAAAGATGTTTGCGCGGGGTAGTGGTATTTGAGAGATTTTTCTGCCGAAGATGTCGATTAGAGTTATTTGAACTGTTGGGGAAATATGTAAATCGCCGTTATTTTGGATTTCAGTGGTAATGTTTACCGGGCCGTATTCTGCAAAAAGATTAGTCAACATCTTTGTAATCTTTGCCGACTCTTGTATTTTACCGCTAACTTCAATAGAAACCAGGGTTGCGATTTGGGTAGTAACAAGCGCTGCCGATTTTTCGCTGACTGTTTGAGGTAGCGGTGTATAAATAATTGCCGCGTAGTGTCCGCCGGGGCGAGCATCTAAAGGTACTTCGACAACATAATCAAATGTTTTTCTCTCGCCGGCAGGCACAATACCAAGAGTTGGTTGGATATAAATCCAATGACTGGCAGAAAATTGGTTATTTAGAAGCTGTGAATCAACAAGCTGCGGTGTGCTTTTTTTGTCCACCACAATAAAATCTTGCAAACCAATCATAAACTCTACATC
>CAYZZG010000059.1:0-5047 GCA_964482825.1 uncultured Gammaproteobacteria bacterium | reverse complement strand
GTCTTGATGGTTTTGGTTCTCCTTCTGGCATATATCATAATAATATCATACATCACACGAAAAAACTACTGCAAAAGCGGATATTTTTTAACTAAAATTGTCTTTTTCCACCATTTTCCAAACCCCCATTCATCACCTGCTTTTGTTTTATATAATGCCCAAAGAACAAGTATATAAATAATATGTTCGTCTAAAAAAGGGTTATTTTTGGGAAACAGGAGCGCAAGCCACATGAAAAAAAGTAGTAACGAACCCGCATAAGCTACCAGCCGCATGCCAATACCTAACAGCAAAGCAACTCCCAAACCCAAAAGCCCCAGCATAAACAGCCAGTCAACAACCGCACTTCCCGCAAGGGAGGCAAATACATCTTTGAACGGCCCCTGTGAAGCAAATTTTAAGAATCCATAGGTAGGAGAGATACCGGTTAGCCAGCTTTTATCGGCAGTTGTGGCAAACCCAAGACCAAATAATTTATCGATGAATGCCCAAAAAAACATCCAGCCCATGGCCAAGCGAAGAAGCGGAAAAACGAGAAGCTGTTTGTTATCCATCCTAAATGTATAGTAGAACAAACCTCTTATACATTGCAAGAGTTATGTTAGTTCCTCTGTCTTAGAAATGCGGGTTTGCCTCGCCGACTTTGTCTGGCCGCAGGCTGACTTCGTCGAGCCGAAGGACGAACTTCGCTAGTTTCTTTGGCGAAGGAAGGCGGGGATTTATAAGTCATCCCCTACTTTTAAAGCTAAATTCTTATCAAAGCACCCGATTGAAATGTTTACCTTTTTAAGCCTTCAGCAATAAAATAACAATTAACCGAAAGGAAGTCAAGACCATGAAGATACTTAAGGAAGAAAAATGACAGATTTTACGCATTGAAAAGTGGGAAATAATGTCTCAATTAGAGGAATTGATAAAAAGAATTAAATTTCAGCACGACAGGATAACAAAAGAATACAAAGAATTCATGAAAAGACTTGAGAAGAAAGATTACGATACAGGAAGTTCTATTATGGGTCATGACGCAGATTATTACTTTATTTTAGCTAGAAGAACCTATCGACTTCTAGAACTTCTTACTCAAGTTGATGGTAAAATCGCAAATTTAAAAGGAAAAAATAAAGCCTTATTAGCCAAACTGAAAATACGCGATTTTTCAGAACATTGGGAAGGATGGGATAGGTTTCCAACAATTAACTCTGGCTCAATAATAAAAGTGAGTATGGAATTTAAATTAAACAAGGATGAGATTGTTTTAACCTCTGGAAATCTCGAATGGAATTTTATACAAGAACACGCTAGACTGATAGAAATTTTAAATGAAGTTCTAGAATTAATTAAACAGAATAAGAAAGATAAATATGAGGAATTTACATTTACGAAAAAATAGAAAAACAAGACAATGTCGCACAATCAATGGTAGTATGCGACATAGATTCGAAGCTAAAATGAGTTATGTTTCTTTCAAACTTTCACTAAGTGCTGCTGCAAGAAGTACTTCTAACTTTGTGTAATCGTGTTGGTCTGATGCTTTCATTGCTGCAACATACGCTTCTCTATCTTCCCCTGTTTCTGCTTGAATCTCAAGTATTGGCAAGCCTAAATTGAGAAGTAAAAGATTTGTGAGAAGCCGTGCAACTCTCCCGTTGTAATCCTTAAAGGGGTGAATCCAAACAAATCGGTGCTGAAACCACGCTAAAAGAGATATAACTTCTGCTAAAAACTGTTTTTCTTGTTCTGTAGATGGTAAATGACAAAGTCGTTCTGAAAGATCATTACAGAGGTTTTGTATCAGTTCTGGAATACGACTGTAATGTGGCGGTTCATATTCTCCTACTGTTACGTCTTCTGTTCTAAATTTGCCAACCCAGTCAGGAAATATAAAACCAAATCCCACCATATGTACATCACGAATAAGCTGCGGGGTTATTACTGCCTTCTGATCGCTTAGGCTAGTAATATATTCGAGCGCTTTCTTTATACCCTCCTTTTCATGCTGAACAACTTTTGATCTTGGAAGAACACCAAATGCCGTATCTCTATAACTGGTTGCAGATTTTGGTTTGGTCGATTGAGCCACAAAATCATTGTAGCGTAATCACTACATTATTTGAAGAGAGATCGTGCTTCTTTACGGGTTATTTTTTCTCCTTCAAGACGCATAGTTCTATACAGAACTTCTGGAAGGAATTTTCTAATATCAGGCTTCTTGCCCACGTTGAGATAACGTTTTTTATATTTCTTGAACGCTTGCAGAAGACTCCTATTTTTCTGAACCACTTTTGCAGTCATGTAGTATATTGTATCAAAGATTTAAGCGTTGTGCAAAAAACAAGCTGAGAGAAATTTAATTTCTTTGACCAAAAATGCGGGCTTGCCTCGCCGACTTTGTCTGGCCGCAGGCTGACTTCGTCGAGCCGAAGGACGAACTTCGCTAGTTTCTTTGACGAAGGAAGGCGGGGATTTATAGGTCATCCCCTACTTTTGAAGCTACAATCTTAAAAAGCACCAAATTGAAATTTATACTTTTTAAGTCTTCAATAAGAATTTAACAATATGTGAGATTAAAGTCAAGAGTTGTTGATAAATTTCATAAGTAGAGCTATGCTAGAATTATGAACATTGATTCTTCAGTCTTGATACTTTTTGGAATTTCCCTAGCTTGCCTAGTCTTGATATTTTTAATGAATAATAAAAAATATGGAGACAGAGTAGCTAGTGTTTTTGGTCTTACCTTGAGCTTCTTTATAGGAATTATTTTGCTTCCTTTAGCTCTGGGAATTATTTTAGCGGTAGGAGAAGCTGCATATTTTCTCAACAACAGCGTAAGATATGGAAATCCTTTTATATTTTGGGGAAGTTCTGTTCTAATTGGCATAGCTTTTACATATTGGTCGTATAAAAGACAAAGAAAATAAAACATAGGGCTGATTTTAAGTTTATGTCGCACAATCATAGGTATGCGACGCTATTTTGAGGCTAAGAAGAAATTGTTAAAATCCCTTTGAGGCTAAATACTTTACTATAAGTTATTGAAATTCTAATTTTTATATTCTCCTAAGGTATTCAAAAAAACTCAAGCAGTAGCTATTAGCAAGATTACCCATGCGAAGAATGCTAAAAGAAGATTATTTATGCTAGAACGAACATTTGTAAATTTTGCAACTGCAATTTGTGAATTTATAAAAACTTGATTGTTCAATTCTTCCTCCACATCTTCTTCGCTCATTGATGTAAAAGATTTTTTGAATTTTGTTATTCCCATACCAGCAATACTTCCAAAAAAGAAAACTGATGCTTCTCTTACTGCTATATCTGGGTTCAGACTCTTTATTGCATGATAGATAGACTTAATAACAAGGTACGCAAACACAATAAATAAAAACGTTACCAGAAATTGATACCAGCTCAATGGCTGCATGGTAATAATCCTCTTGAGATCACCACTTTTTGTACTTAAAAACGCTATAAATGCAGCATGAAATGCAAGAATAAATCCTGCTTTTGCATCAGATGTTATAATCCATTGGGAAATTCTATCTAGGCTTTTTTCAGCTAGATCAATTTTTTTCATTCGTTGCAAGGAAGTCATAGGCGTAATTGAGGAGTAGAAGAATACTTATAAACATCTCCATAATTTGAAGAGTATGCTGCCCATGCTGTTGTTTGATCTTTCAAATCTGTAGCCATAAGATCAAAGACTGTTTTTGATAAATAAATCCCTCCTCCGTCAAAATCTGCGAGCTTTGAAGCGGTCGTCATTGCTTCTCCAGTCCAGACAAGATCATTATTGGTAGCACCATCTTGTCCAACTCTTCCCACCAGCATATCGCCGTAATCTACTCCTATGCCATACTCAATCCGGTATCCATAGATTTCTAGGAGTTGGGGGTTTACTATCTGCTCCATAACATATTGCATACTTAGAGCAGTCTCCACTGCTTCGGATCGTTGCCTTTTTTCGTAAAAATCAAAAACAACGCCCACTCTATCTCCTGCAAATGTTCTTATTCTTCCATTTTTAAATCTTGAGACACTTACCATTGCTGCATGAAAAGTTTGGTAAATTTTAAGTGCATCTTTAGCAAGATATTGTTTTAAGATTTCTGATGACTTTCTCATATCTATATGCAAAACTGATGTACGTAAAAGTTTTGCTTCGTTGGAAGAAACTTCTGTAGGCGCTGGCACTTTTCTTGCTTGAACTATTTGTAAGTTTTTTTTGAGAATTCCTTTTGTATCGGTATCAATCTTTTTTATCAATTCTGCTTTAGTTTTGGGAAAAGATGGTGCAATTCTAATTTTTACACCTGTGGGTGACAATGGCTGTATTGGAGGTAAAAACGAGTTTGCCATAGTTTTATTTGGTTGTGAGGTTATCCCTGTTAAATAATCAAGGAAAGGATTGGGATTACTTGGTTTTGCACTAAAAAAGTCTGACAGGGAATTCGTTGGAGGAGTCTTTGTTTTTGCATAATCCAATAAAGGATTGTCAGGCTGTAGCTTTATTCCACCTTCAAGTATTGTTTTTAGTAATGTGTCACCATAATTAGCCATTTTCATTCCTCATTTATTTGACTAACTATATCACAATAAGCCTGGTTCTTCAATGAGGGCGTAGACATTTTCTTATTGTTGACAATGCAGTGGTGCGCCATCACAGGCTGTGCCATCTCCATCCGCATCTCTTGCACTACAACCACAGGTTTTTAATTGATATTGCGCTTCCGCACATGAAGATATTTGAGTACAGGTTTTACTACAACTACAAGTGTAAGCTCCGGTGTCCTGTACAGAAGAATTATTTGTCGAGCCAGTGGTTTGAGAGCTTGAATTTGTTGTCGGTACTGTCTGAACGGATTTGCTAGTGGGTGCAGGGGTTGTCGAACAAGAACTCCACAACCCACGATTATTTGTTCTTGCTTGTTGTTCTGCAAGGCGTAGTTTGTCTTGATACTTTATATCTGGAGGATACGAAGAAGCATGAGCGTACCCTTCACTTACCAATACTTGATTGATAAAAAGATCTCCCATGTAGACATAACGC
>CAYZZG010000058.1:0-5059 GCA_964482825.1 uncultured Gammaproteobacteria bacterium | reverse complement strand
GATTGAGGCTTTGAGCCGAAATCCTGAGCTCGCCGAAGGACTATTCCCCCGGCGGAAAATTCAAATTTCATGGTTTGATTCTAAGGGAAACAGTACACAATTACAAGAGTTGACAGTTATCTTTGTCTATGCGAGGATAGATGTGTGGACATACAACAAGATGTGCAGTTAGTGGAAAAAGAGTTAACAGATATTATCGTAAAGTATCTAAAAGAAAATAAAATGGATTTACCCACAGCCCAAAAACTGGCCGCGGATTTTTTGGCAGTGCTGCCAATTCATAGCAGAGCAGAATTATTGGAGAAATTAAAAAACCTCAGCGAGAAATATAAAGAAGTAAAAACAGTCTACGCTCAGACTCTCGAAAAAGTAACAAAGGAGTCAGATGCGCAAAAACTTGCTGCTATGCGCGATTACATTAAACAAGGCAACATAGAACACGCAATTTTAGTAGCAAAATCAATGAATGCATAATATATGCCAAATCCTGTAGCGGTAGCTCCTAAGCTTTCCAGTGGCCCAATTAGTATTCCTGGTGGTCCTGAAGGAGCAATTATTCCACAGCATCCAGCAGTAGAAACGCCGCAGCAAGTTAGACCATCCGTGGCACAACTGGCGGAAAAAGAAGCAGCAACACGAATTGATGCGGTTGGTGCGGCGGATATTCTTGCGCAAACTGTTGCTTCGGAGGGTCCACGAGCCGGTTTACAAGAGCTTGCTTCGGGTGGAATTGAGCAACAGGTTGAAGCAACAAGGCCAGATGCGCTCTCCGCTGGCCAAACGTCAACAGAAGGAGCAGATCCATCTGCGGCTGCGGAAGAAACACCGCGAGAGCCAACTACAGGAGAGAAAGCGCTTAATGAAATTAGAGGACTTGGGGTGCAGGTAACTGAAAACAGCAATGTTAGTGATCTGATGCAACAGCTTAGAGA
The DNA here is from genome assembly GCA_964482825.1 of uncultured Gammaproteobacteria bacterium. Taxonomy (GTDB): domain Bacteria; phylum Patescibacteriota; class Microgenomatia; order Levybacterales; family UBA12049; genus CAYZZG01. Next base: position 4,127 of record CAYZZG010000058.1, on the reverse strand, counting down.
AAAGGGATGGCAAGACGATGCTGAAGGAAAAACACGTGAATATATTCGAGCCGCTATGGAAACAGCCGTTCAACAGCCAGCGGTTCAAGAAGAGAATGCTCCTACCCATGTAGTTGAAGCTCTAAATAACCAAGCATCTTCCTCAGAGAGACCTCAACCAACCGGTCAAAACGAACAACAAACTACTCAGCCAACAACTGCTGTGAGAGCTGCGTTAAACGAATTGGGTGTCACAACTGAGACGTTTGATAGATTGCTGGAATTGAGCGAGCAGCGAGGCAAAGAAAAAGGGCCTCGGGAGGCACTGAGAGAGTTTACAAATCTTTATCAGCAAAAAGCAAAAGCAGATGGAAAAGATCATACCTCGCGGGAATTTCTAATGGAAGCACAAAGGCTTTTTTACGAACTTAAAGCGACACATTATGTGGATAGTGGTATGCCCAAGGAGTATAAGAATCACAGGACGCTAAAAAAGCAAACAGAAGAAGAAATAAGAAGAAAAGCTAACAGTGCCAAATTACAAGGACGTGAGATTACACCGGAAGAAGAGAGAGAGGCAAAAATAGCAGCGCTATCGGCATTTATGATGGATAAGGATTTTGCTCCGACTAAAAACTTATGGGGCTGGGTAATTAATGCAATTTTATATGCGTATTCCCAATTAGACGCATTCTTTAAGGGTTTGGTTCCCCAAGCGCAGCAATAGGTTTGTGGGAGTGCATCCTCGGCGGGACTCGAACCCGCAATCTTCAGGTTCGGAACCTGACGCTCTATCCAGTTGAACTACGAGGACAGGAAGGCGGAGGGTACAGGATTTGAACCTGCGTAGGGATTGCTCCCTCGAGTTTTCGAAACTCGTGCAATTGGCCGCTATGCGAACCCTCCCTTCGTCGCTTCGCTCCTCAGGGCAAGCCACTAAAGAAATGCGCTTGCGCCGAACAAAGTGAGGCGTGCCCGAGAGGACTCGAACCTCCAACCGCCTGGACCGCAACCAAGTGTTCTATCCAATTGAACTACGGGCACAAGTATAAGTATTGTAGCGGATTGAACTTTTTGAAGCAACTACGACTGATGAATTTTTCTTTCAAGAGGAAAATTCTTTGACAGCCAGTCACCGGATTTTTCCATAAAGGTTGGTCGTACTACTTCGCGGAAAGGAAGAAAGGGAAGCAGTGCCGATTTTATTTGGTCTTTATGTAACGATCCAAGAGACAAAGTAAGCTCTCCCGGCAAAAATGCCCGTGTCCGTAAAACGAGTATGTCCGTTCCATCGCGGTGCTTAAAATAAAAATCATACAACTCTTGCCAGAGGTAAAAATGGTCCTCGATGCGCACGCCTTCGGTATTTACTTTGTAATGAAAGTCGTGGGGAGGAACAGTGGCCAGCGCAAAGGCCACAAATACTAAAGAAAGTACCACCAGCATAAGCAGATACTGAGCAAAGAGAAACAAAATGACTTGCACAAGCAGAGTGATCAAGAGACCGCTAAGATAATAATCTTTTCCCCGTTTTCGAAACGGTCTTCCCGGTGCTTTCCACGCTATAATAGTGCGAACTTCATGGACATTGTCTTCATGTGAAGATTGTGTATGATCAGCGTGAGCGGGAATCTCTTTCGGTTCGGTGGGCAAGTCGAGCGGTTCTTTGGGCAGATCCAAAGGTTCTTTGGGAAGAAAATGTTCTTGTTGATGCGGGGCAGTCATAGTATTACTCTATATAATTAACTGATGTACGTCAAGCGGAGGGTATGGGAGTCGAACCCATTCTGGACTTTCGCCCAGCAAGTTTAGCAAACTTGTCTCGTGACCGTCTGAGTCACCCTCCGTAGAAAGTATTATAGAGATTTTTTGTCCACTTGACAAGTATGACAAAATTAACTAAGATCGTCATACCACGTCAAGCGTGGCTAGACTATGCAACAAGTAACTATTGGATCAAAATATCAAATCGTACTTCCTAAAGAAGTTCGTAAAAAACTAAAGGCTATTAAGCCGGGCAATAAAGCTCATGTTTATCCAATAGATGAGGAGACAATTGGAGTAAAAGTAAGCAAAAAAAATTGGCCTGATGAGAACTATGGTAAATATAAAAAATACTTAAAGGGCGCAGCCGAAGAGGTAGAAAAAATGAGAGATGAATGGGAAGAAAGACTTAAAGAATTAGGTAAATGAGCGCTAATCAAAACAGTAAGGTGTTGAAGCTGCCAAAGCAAGTAGCACTAGATTGCAATATTTTCATCTACTACTTTGAAGGAAATCCAGAGTTTGGCAGTTATTCTAAAAAGATCTTCGATGCTTTAAACGCCAAAACTTTTATTGGTGTAACCAGTATAATTTCGCTAATTGAACTTCTTTCTAAAAAGAGTTTGCCTGAGCATATTGCCAAGGAATTAGAAAAGGATTTTCTGGAAATTCCCAATATTTCTATTTTAGAAGTAAATCAAAAAATTGCTGTAAGGGCTGCCAGAATAAGAAGGAAATATGATTTCCGTTTGCCCGATTCTATCTATCTTGCAACAGCAGTGGAGGCAAAAGCAGATATTTTTATTACCAATGATCAGAGATTGAAACAATTTAAGGAAATTAAAATTGAATTAATATCTTCGTTAAAATTCTTGTAGTGATAGCCTTAATTTGTTATACTCAAAAATACATGGAGAGGTCGCATAGCGGACTAGTGCAGCGGTTTTGAAAACCGCCAGGGTCGCAAGACTCTCGTGGGTTCGAATCCCACCCTCTCCGCCTTCGCCTCGCTGAAGCTCGGCTACGGCGAGATGAAATCCGCCTAGACGAGCGAAAGCGGGATTCTTAGTAAATATGTGGTATGTATATATTTTATTGTGCAATGATAGTAAAACATATATCGGTTGTACCGATAATTTAAAAGATAGGATTATTCGTCATCAAAAAGGTCAAGTTCCCGCAACTCAAAATAGTTTACCGGTAAAACTTATCGTCTATTTTGCTTTTTCTAATAAATATACAGCATTCAATTTCGAAAAATATCTTAAATCTGGGTCAGGCAGAGCATTTTTAAATAAACATAACTTTATTACACAAAATGGCACAAATTAAGTTTCCAAAAATTAATGTAGATGTACTTGTTGTAAGAGGAGATAAGATTCTTCTTGGTCTTTTAACCAGTAAATGGAATTATCTAGGAAAGCAAGTTTATGGAGTTCCTGGAAGAGATATAAGATTTGGAGAGTCTATTGGCACAACCGTTAAAAGAGATATTAAAGAAGATTTAGGATGTATTGTTAGAAGTTATAAAATTCTTTGTGTTAATGCAAACTATGCTTTGGATAATCATTATATTGGTATTGGGGTCCTTGCAGACATTGATGGAGAACCTAAGAACTTAATTCCAGAAGATTGGAAAAAATGGGAATGGTTTGGTAAGAATCATATCCCCCATAATTTGTTTCCTGCAACTAAAAATTTAATTGAAAGTTACTTAAAAAATAAAGTTAATGTGTCAGAATAAAGTGTTGATAATAAGTTCCAACATGGTCAAACAGACACCGCCAATTAGGAAATGAAGTCATTAGCTTGTCCCAATGGAAGAATTGGTAAAATAATTCTATGAGAGTAAGTCTTTCTCGTTGGATGATTGCGATTATAACAGGACTGACTGTAACCATAGCTGCATTTATTTTTTTCAAAAATTTTGGTGGAAAGACTGAAGTAAACTGGAAAATAATAGAAGGACGGGAAAAACCTCTACGTGCAATACACATGGGAGGTAATTGGGGAGGTACTCAAAGGATGGTGGAAAAGCCGGATGAGAAGTATTTCGAATACTTGCGTGATTTAGCGGTCAACTGGGTGGGAATTTCTGTCTCCCTGCATATTGATGACAGTATAGATTCAAACGTAAAGCGAGCGTATTCCGGAGTAGACATTCCAACATTTACGGATGAAAATTTGACCCGCATGATTAATCTACTGCGAAAACACGGCTTTCGAGTCTATCTAACGTTAGCTTTTGAAGATCAGGAATCTCAGAAAGCCACTCGCCCAGTTCGTCGGTGGCAGTTGGGAGATCCTAACGCGGCTGTTATAGGTGAGATTGTAAGCTCCCAAGCTTGGCCGTGGGCGCCTACCCATCCTATTCACACACGGTT
>CAYZZG010000057.1:0-5117 GCA_964482825.1 uncultured Gammaproteobacteria bacterium | reverse complement strand
CTAACTAGCCTCAAGTTGGCTTCAAAAACTACGTACTGCAAAACCCGCCAAATCTTCCACCCCAGTTCGTATCTGTTCACATTCCTAACATAAACTTGTCATCGCGAGGCTACGAAGTAGCCGTGGCGATCTTATGAGATTGCTTCGCTACGCTCGCAATGACAAAATCGTGTTAGAGGTGTAAGCAGTTATCCCAGTTCAGCTTGTATTGTGTTGTAAGGAAAAAATAGTATAATTATTTCTATGAAAAATGTGCTAGTTATTGATACCTCGTCAAATCAGGAAATTAGTGTTGGGTTAAAGCTTGATGGGAAAGAGTACATTAAGAAAGAAAAGATTGGGAAGCAAAAGGCGCAGGTGGTGTTGCCGATGATTGATCATCTTATTAAAGAACACAAATTGAGTTTAAAAGATATTTCAGGAGTCCAAGTCAACACCGGCCCCGGTTCGTTTACCGGTCTTCGCGTTGGAATTAGTATTGCTAATGCACTGGGGTTTGCCCTCAATATTGCCGTGAATGGGAAAAAGGGATCTGTTGAGCCAGTGTATGAATAATTCTTTTATTTGCACTTTTGCCAGCAAAAGTGCACAAAACTGGCGAGCAGTGAAAGGTCGCTACATTTTTTCGTTCGCTGGTCGGGTGATTTCACCCCTCCTCAATCCCTTCGGGCTGAGGAATCCCCCTGACAGCTCACTCAAAAATGCTTATCGCGCTGCTTTCAATGCTCGCAAAAAAATAAGATTCTCCCTTCGATACTCTTGAAATGATATACTGGTTATGTGACCCATTCGACAAGCTCAGGGTCATGATGATTTTATCTAATCATGAAAGAATTTCTGCGTCATCTCTTCACACCACAAGAGTCAAACAATCATCGTTCTAAAATATTGCATCACAAAAGTATTTTTACCGTAATTATAGTATTACTGTTGTTGCAAGTAATTTCTTTTCCCATCAAAAGAAACTTTCCGCAAACGCTTGGAACTGCAACAAATATTTCCGCCCAAGAACTGCTTCTTTTGACTAACAAAGTACGTCAAGAGAATGGACTTTCGCCGTTGGTAATAAATGATGCGTTATCAAAAGCAGCAAAGCAAAAGGCAAAAAACATGTTTGCCAAAAATTACTGGGCGCACTATGCTCCGGATGGCACAACACCATGGTCCTTCTTTGACGAAACGGGTTACAAATACGCCTATGCCGGAGAAAATCTTGCTCGTGGTTTTACCGATACGGAAGATGTGGTAAAAGCATGGTTAGCAAGCCAAACGCATAGAGAGAATGTGCTTTCTCCAAAGTACCACGAAGGAAGACTGGGTGGAGAAAAAACAGTGTTAGTTGTTGAATTGTTTGGAAGTACAGCAGAGATAGTAGCAAAAGAAAAAACTAATCAACAGCCGATACTAGGACAAAAAACAATAGGAGAATCGTCTGCCGCTATCTCAAAGGTTATGTCTGAGGTCGTATATAGCGCTCCGTTTATTGACAGTCGATCTGTGGGATGGAATGTGGCGTTAGGCACAATTATTTTGTTTCTGATTATATTTATAATTGACATGATTATTGTTTCTCGGAAAAAAATTATTCGTATTGTAGGACATAATCTTGATCATATCTTATATCTTTTTGTCATTGCCATGCTAATAATTAGTTTCTGGAAGGGAAGCATTTTGTAATGAAAAAGCGCAAAAATCATTTGGAGTATTATGCATCGCTTGCGGTCATTCTTCTTGCCGGCTTTATTTTGGCAATTCAATTCACTCGCCGTACAGATCAAGTATTTACTGTTGTAATATTAGCGTTCTTTTATGTTCTTTGGGGAATATTGCACCACATTCTTCATCACAACATAAATACAAAGATTGTGATAGAATACATTATTATTGGTAGTTTAGGCATGACAATAATTCTGTTTCTCTTACAAACAGGAACATAATTTCATTATGAAAGGTGTGATATTAGCAGGAGGATTGGCAACAAGATTACGTCCCCTTACTTCTGTAACCAACAAGCATCTTCTTCCCATTTATAACAAGCCAATGATTTTTTATGCATTAGAATCTATGGCCAAAGCCGGTATTTCCGAAGTTTTACTCATAAGCTCACCAGATCACTCGGGTGACTTTACCAATTTACTAAAAGCAGGAGAAGATTTTAACCTTAATATCTACTATGCAGTGCAGCAAAACCCCAAAGGTGGGATTGCCGATGGTATTTCTTATGCCGAGGAGTTTGCAAAGGGAGAAAAAATAATAGTTATTCTTGGCGATAATATTTTTGATACCGATTTAAAATCCGGGATCGAAAAGTTTAACAAAAAAGAAAAAGGAGCAATGATTTATGGCATAAAAATGCCTACCGATTCGGGACACTATGGTGTTATTGAAATGGATGAGACTGGAAAAGTTTTGTCGCTTGAAGAAAAGCCCGAACACCCAAAATCGGATATTGCGCAGACTGGAATTTACATGTATGACGATCGGGTATTTAATTTTATAAGGCAATTAAAACCATCTACCAGAGGTGAGCTTGAAGTTACGGACCTTAATAATTTATATTTACAAGAGGGAACTTTAAGCTGTAAGTTGCTCGACTGGTGGATAGACGCAGGTACTTCGTTTGATGAGTTGTTGCGGGCAAACAATCTGGTTGCAGAAAGAGTGCGACAAGCAAAAAATGGCGATAATCAATGAAGCGACAAATAAAAATACTTTCAGAAGAGCGCATCGCAGGGAGTGACTTGGTTCGTTTACACAAAGTTACCTTACAACACGGTAGTGGAAAAACTAAAGAACATTTTATTGCAGAGCGAATTCCGACTGTTACCATATTTCCTATAACAGAGGAGGGAGAAATTTATCTAATTACTCAGCACCGCTATATTCTGGATAAAGTTACTTTAGAGGCAGTTGCCGGAACTGTCGAAAAAGAAGAAAAACCATTAGAAACAGCAAAAAGAGAGCTACTTGAAGAAGCAGGTATAATAGCACATCAGTGGGAGGCATTAGCAAGTGTAGACTTGGCAGCCAGTTATGTACGAGCTAAAACATTTCTTTTTTTAGCAAAAGAGTTGACGACTAAAGAGCAGAAGTTAGATGATGATGAGGATATTATTGTGGTAAAACTGCCACTAGCGGAGGCTGTGCAAAAAGTATTACGTGGCGAAATTACCACAGCATCGTCAATTATTGGTATTTTGTGGTTAGATCGATTACGAAGAGAACATAGACTATGAAACTATTAATAACAGGAGGAGCGGGGTTTATTGGATCAAACTTCGTTCTCTATTGGATGAGACATCATCCAGAGGATTTTATTGTCAATCTTGACAAACTTACCTATGCCGGTAATCTTGAAAACCTCAAAGATGTAGAAAACAATCCTCATTATAAATTTATTCATGGCGATATCTGCGATACTCAAACAGTAGAGAAGGCAATGGATGGAATTGATACGGTAGTTCATTTTGCAGCAGAAAGCCATGTTGACCGGTCAATTATGAAACCAGATCAATTTGTTGAGACAAACGTTTTAGGAACCCAAGTTTTACTCGATGTAGCGCTTAAAAAAAGAGTACAGCGATTTCATCATATCTCAACAGATGAGGTATTCGGAAGCCTAGAACTTGATAATCCGAACAGATTTGATGAACGAACACTATATAATCCCAGAAGTCCTTATGCGGCAAGTAAGGCTGGGGCAGATCATATTGTTAGGGCATATCATATAACCTATGGATTGCCTATTACTATTACCAACTGCGCAGACAATTATGGTTCATATCAATTTCCTGAAAAACTCATTTCCCTGGCAATAACAAATCTTTTGGAAGGAAAAAAAGTTCCTATTTATGGTGATGGATTACATGTTCGTGACTGGCTTTATGTTGAGGATCATTGTAGTGCGATTGAGACAGTTTTACAAAATGGAAAAGCCGGTGAAACATACTGTGTAGGCTCAACAACAAAAGAAATGAATAACCTTGCAGTAGTCAAAAAAGTACTTGATATTCTAAGGGAAGATGAATCAAAGATAGAGTTTGTAAAAGATAGACCAGGCCATGACAGGCGATATGCAATAGATTGGTCAAAAATAAAAGATAAACTTGGTTGGCAACCAAAGTTTTCGTTTGACGATGGTCTAAAAAAAACTGTTGAGTGGTACAAAACAAATCAAGATTGGTGGAAAAGAATAAAAAGCGGCGAATATCAAAAATATTATCAAGAACAATATGGAAAAGTATGAATATAATAGGCACAGGATTAACAGGTTTAGTCGGATCACGCATCGTTGAACTTCTTTCTCCACAATATTCTTTTGAAAATATAAGTAGGAGAACAGGAATCGATATTCAGGATCGTGAAGCGCTCGCCAAAAAGATTGCAGAATCCTCTGCCTTGATTGTTCTCCACCTGGCGGCAAAAACAGATGTAGATGGATGCGAGAAAGATCGGGATGAAGCATGGGCGGTCAATGTCGTCGGCACAAAAAATGTTGTTGCTGCCTGTGAGCAAACAGGAAAAAAACTCATCTATGTTTCAACGGACTTTGTTTTTGATGGAGAAAATCCTCCGCAGGAAGGATATTCAGAAGAAGACATTCCTCATCCAGTAAATTGGTATGGACAAACAAAATTTGAAGGAGAAAAAATTGTTGAAAAATCGTCAATTCCGTGGGTAATTGTCCGTATCGCGTATCCGTATCGGTCGTCATTTGAAAAAAAAGATTTTGCAAGAGTAATGATTGAGAGTTTAAAAAACAATCAACCAATTTCGGCTATTACCAATCTGCTTATAACACCGACATTTATTGATGATATAGCGCAAGCAATTAATGAAGTAATAATTAGAAATATCACCGGTATAGTTCACATAACAGGTAGTCAATTTATTTCTCCATACGCGATTGCGGAATTGATTGCGAGGCAGTTCGGTTTTAGCCAATCTCTTATTTCAAAGACAACTCGTGAAAAATTTTTTGCAAACAAAGCTCCACGTCCCTTTTATTCAATCATGAGAAATGATAAAATAGAAAAACTTGGTGTAAAAATGCACACATTTGAAGAAGGATTAAAGATCATTATAAGACAAATAGAGAGAGAATAATTGTTTCATTG
>CAYZZG010000056.1:1168-5345 GCA_964482825.1 uncultured Gammaproteobacteria bacterium | reverse complement strand
GTTCTGTACTCAACCAGTAATTATTCTTCTGTAAGGGTATGAACAAAATGTACATACCCTTTGGATTGAAAAATTTGTTACAATAATTTCATGGTTACTCAAAAACTATATTGCTTTGTTGATGAAACAGGACAGGATACAAAAGGAGATTTCTTTTTAGTTGCAGTAATTTTAAAAGAGGCTGAGGATTTAGAAACTTTACAGGAGAAATTAACTGAAATAGAAAAGTTAGCTAAGAAAAATCTAAAATGGTCTAAATCTTCTTTTAAGGTCAGAGAAACTTATCTTAAACAGCTTATGAGCTTAAAACAGTTAAAAAACGCTATCTTTTATTCTACATATCAAGACACTAAAGAATATATCCCACTCACTTCTTTAACTATTGCTAAAACTATTTTATCTAAAAACACTACTAATTATTCAGTAAATATTTTAATTGATGGGTTAAAGGATAAAGAAATGGAAGAAGTCAGAAAAGAACTGAAAAAACTCAAAATTACTTACAACAGAATCAGAGGGCTAAAAGATGAACAAGATGTAATCCTTAGACTGGCTGATAGTATTGCTGGATTTCTAAGGGATTGTACGGAGAAGCAAGAATATACCAAACCCATCTTAAAGAAATTTAAGGAAGCAAAGATTATTGTTGAAGTTTAAACCAATGAAAAACCGAGCTGTCTGGACTCGGCTACCCAACATAGACATATGCAGAGGTCATGGTTGGCTGGTTCTAGTCGCCTGAGGCGACAGCCCCCATACGGAAGGTGTTCGAACACTCATAATATACCAGATTTCAAAGAAAAATACAACCGTTCAAACAATATCAAAATGCCACTTGCAATCCTAGGATCAGTTTGCTTCAATTAAAGTAGGTATTATTTTTTACCTCATATGTATGTTATGGAATATTCTAACCGACAATCCAAAAGTTCGGAGCACAGGGCGAGCTCACTCACTCACTCACTCACTCACGAATAAAGCTTAAAAGATTTTTTGGATGGTTTGCAAGAAAATCTTTCGTTTTTCTCCTCATTTTCTCACTTCTGTTCTCTCAGTTCTCGTTTTTAATCCCGCAGGTATCAGCGGCAAGCTCGCCCTGGACACAAACAGGTTGGTCGGGAGGATCGGGACAAACTAGCTGGTCGGATAATACCAAGTTTGATTCTTCCTCAAGCGTTACCACCTCCACTGCCGGTCAAGCGACCCTGACTCAATCAGAAGAATTTTCAAATACTGGATTTGAATCTGATTTAACGGGGTGGTCAGCAAGTGCAAACTCATTGACTACAAGCCTTAACGCTTTCTGGAAACTTGATGAAGCTAGCGGGACACGAAGTGATTCTGCTGGTTCGAATAATCTAACTGACAATCAAACAGTTACTCAAGCAACAGGAAAAATCGGAAATGCGGCTCAGTTCACTGTGGGAAATGATGAATACTTATCGATCACTGACAATGAATCTTTGAGTATGGGGGATATTGGTTTCACAATGGCAGGATGGCTATATCCTGGTAACGGTTTAACTAGTGACATCCTTACAGTCTTAGGAAAAATAGCAGTTTACGGCTCGGACACGCTCGAATATAAATTAGAAACAAGAACAAATGGTAATCTTTGTTGGTATGTCACGAATGGCACTGGAACAGTAGGTGCTAGTTGTTCAGGATTGGGATCATTAACCGTGGGGCAATGGACATTTTTTGTAGCCTGGCATGACCCAGATGCAAATGTGGTTGCCCTTCAAATAAACAACAACTCACCTGTCACCACTTCCTTTTCTGCAGGTTCGTACGACAGCACAGCACCATTTGAGATGGGTAGAACTGGAGGTGGGACTAATTTTCGTTATTGGGACGGTGGGATGGACGCAATTGGAGTGTGGGAAAAGGTTTTAACTTCTTCAGAACGCTCAGCTCTTTATAACTTAGGTAATGGAGGAGAACATCCTTTCTACACCAATACTCGAGATACAAGCACTACCTACAATAGTTCTTCAGGGTCTTCAAAAGTTGTTGCTGTGGACGCAACTAATTTCGCTCAAGGTATAAATGTAGGAGATACTAATAGTTACAATCTAACTGGCTACGCATACACTGATGGATCTGCTGTTACCTCCTCTGATGTTGAACTTTTTTACAATGGTTCAACTGTATCCACTACTTACACATCTGTTGGTAGTGGATGGTATCAGCTAACCGGAACGGTAACGGGAGCTAACGCTTCAAGGCAGTATGGAGTGCAAGTAAAAGCTAATAAGACAGTTTATGTAGATAATATGAGTTTAAATAGTTATGCTTCTTCCGGAACTTTAACCTCCTCAATTTTTGATACCGAATACACAGCCGGGGCGGCGTGGGGAACGCTGACATATACTGCTACCACTCCTTCCAACACTTCTGTTTCAGTCAAGGCAAGAACGAGTAACTCTTCCTCCATGACCGGAGCCACGGCTTTTTCCTCTTGTACAGCCATAACGAGCGGTTCTGATATTTCCTCAAACAGTTGTGTGACCGATTCCCACCGCTACATTCAATATCAGATTTCTCTTGCTAATACTAATTCAGTTTCAACACCAACTTTTCAGGATGTTTCAATTGCTTTTGCAACCTATGATTCTGACGCACCATCAATTTCATTAACTGCCTTAACCCCAGACCCTAATACTGACACAACACCAACTCTTTCTGGAACAGCCACTGACACTTTGGGAACAGTTAGTAATGTCCAGTTTCAAATGGATAGTACCTCTGGGTCATGGACTGCTTGTACTGCTGATGACGGCAGTTTTGATGAGGCTACGGAAACTTTTACCTGCACTCCTTCTGCATTGAGTGATGGAAGCCATACTATGTATGTTAGGGCAACAGACAGCAACAGCAATACCACTGCTTCAAGCAGTGAATCATCTGATGTTTTTACCATTGACGCCACAGCTCCTGTAAGTATTGATTTAGATTCTCCTGGAAATAATAGTTATATAAACAGTGAGCGACCAACCTTTAAATGGAAAACTACAACAGACGCTACAGCAGGATTATCTAAATATGTCTTGGAAATTGACAATCCCTCAATAGGCTCAGGGCAAGCCTCTGGAGACTTTACCATTGATAGTATTCCAACCTCAAGAACAACTGATTATGAAAAGAATAAATATCTTATCCATTATGAAAACTTCTCTGACTCTGATTCAACTAATAACTATATTTCTGTTTATACCAAATCACATAGTGATTGGGGATCTTCTGAAAATGACGGGAAATTAAGAGAAGGTAGAGTAAGTTGGAAAGTAAAAGCAGTTGATAATGCTGGTAATGAAACCAGTAGCTCAAGAACTTTGTTTATTGATAGAACAAATCCTAATGTAGAGTTTACTCAAATAAATTCCACACTCTACACTAGTAACAACTTTTCAACCACAGATAAAACACCAACTATTTTTGGAAAAATAATAGACCCACTTGCTGGAGCTGATAATAATGGCCAAACTACCCAATCAGAAAGTGGTCCAAAAGTTGCTTCTGCTCCCAAAGAAGTAAATATAAAAGTAGAGAAAAAGACAGGATTAACTTACTCTCTTGTAACTTTGTACAAGATCAATATGGATAATCCATACTATAGTTGTGAACCAGGAAAAACTATTGATAACAGTAAACAAAAATGTGATAAGTATTTACCCTTTGAATATACACCAAAAGAAAACCTAGATTTCGGAACTTACAAGATAACACTTTCTGGAAAGGATAAAGCAGATAATAGTTCTCCTGAAACAATATTAACTTTAAACATCACAACTCTATCCCAAATCACAACCCCGGCAGAAAAGAAAATAATTGAAGAAGAAACTAAAACATTAGAACCAGAAGAAAAGAAAGAAATTCAAGAAAACCTAGAAATTACTAAACCAACTGAACAAGTACCTGTATCAACACTGGAAAAAGTTGGAAATAATATTAGTCAAAGTAGTAAAAACTTTTTTGATGGACTAGGAAGTTTAACTCACAATGTAGTAACAGGTATCGGAAATGGTATAGCCTTTGTATTCACAAAGACAGGAGAAGGAATCGCTTTCGTCTTTAACAAGACCGGTGAAGGTTTGGCTTTTGTGTTTGATAAAACAGGCCAAGGGTTAGCATTTGTGGGACAAGGAATTGGAACAGAATTTAGTAATACATCTTC
>CAYZZG010000056.1:0-1158 GCA_964482825.1 uncultured Gammaproteobacteria bacterium | reverse complement strand
ATTGGCCAAGGATATAATAATATCGCAGAACACGCTCCAGGAGTAACTAAAAATATTTTGTTAACTCTTGGTAACGGAATAACAACAGTTGGTATAGGTATCGGAAATGGATTTAGTACCACTGGAAACTTTATAAGCGGAGCTTCCCTTTCGCTAGCGCAAAAGGTAGGAAGTACAGCCAACAACATTGGAACAGGAATACATAATACTGGTACTGCAATAGCAACAACATTTAATAATACTAAGACTGCAACGCAAAATGGAATTACTAATATAGCCTTTGGAGTTGGAGAAAAAACTCAGGGAGTTTCTGATACTGTAGGTCTTGCAATTATTAAGTTTACATATAACTTTGTGTCAGAACCAACAAGAATATATGATGTTTCTGTTATAGCCCTTTCTCCAACATCAGCAAAAGTAACTTGGCATACAAACCACCCTGCTAATGGAAAAGTAAACTATGGTCTTGATGAAACTTATCCAAAAGATATTCAAACAGACAAAAGAACCACCTACCATGAATTTACTTTAACTAATCTAACACCCAGCACAGAATATCATTTTGAAGTAATGAGTCAGAATAAAAATTATGTCTATGATGCAAATAGGAAATTTACTACTCCATCAGATAAAAAATAATATATGGACAAAGCAAATTTAGAAAAAGATAAAAAGTTAATAATAGAAACCTTGAGAAAGTTAAAATCTGAAAAAGATTTAAGTAGTTTCCTAGATGATCTTTTAACAGAAGAAGAAATATTAGATTTAGCTCAAAGAATAAAAATTGGAAAATTAATACTTGATGGAAAAAGTTATGATGAGATTTCAGAAAAAATTGGAACCTCAACATCAACAATTTCAAAGATTGGACAAATACTGAAATATGGTAAAGGTGGACTTGAAAAAACTGTAGGTAAAAAGAAATCTAGTAATAAAAAACAATAAAGAAGGAGGTGTTTAAATATTATGGATATACTAATGGAATTTACTTTATCTCATGCTTTTGCGGGGATAGTAGGAGGTCTAATTAGAGGAGTAGTTGGAATAACATCTGATAAAACATTTAATCCTGACCAGTTTAAATTCAGATGGAAATATTTTGAGTAAGATAATTTTGTGAATTAGTAATTAAATCTTTGATTTGTTTTTCAAACTTAG
>CAYZZG010000055.1:0-5398 GCA_964482825.1 uncultured Gammaproteobacteria bacterium | reverse complement strand
TTCTTGTCTTCTGCCGATTATTTTACGCCAAATTTCCATGATTATTTATACTGGAGCAGATTATATCCATGGAGAATAAATAAAGTCAATTTTAGTCTTTTTTATTGTGTATAATTAACTCACACAAGATTGGAGCGTATGGAGTACATTATTTTCCCTCGCAGACCGTTGTTTACAGCCAATCAATTTAAGCGACTGGCGAATATATTTGATAACGCAGGGCAAGTTATATTTGGAATTGTGGTTGTAGCGCCAATTATTGCCGGCATTGACAAGGTAAGCGTAGTTACATTATTATTGGGTATAGTAACAGTATTGGTTTTTTGGTTAATGAGTATTTATTTTGAGAGAAGAGGGGAAAGCTTATGACGCTTGATATTTATTTACTTCTTGTTTTTATATTTCTAGTGTTGGTAGCAATTCTGTTTGCTATTCTGGCCTACCCCGGGTCGAAAAAGATTTCGAAGAAGAAGTAAGTAGCGTAAACTATTGCTTCTCTAGGCTGCTGCGACAATCTTTCTGAGTTGCCTCAATGAGTAAGTGTTATATAATAAGCTCATACTTGTTTGATTATTAAAGTCGTGGTTGACAATATGACAAATTTGTCATAATATATGAAGGTTTATTACTCAGATGAGGTAGTTAAATTCATTGACAAACTAAGCGACCAAGATAATGCAAGACTAACCCGGACACGTAAATTTTTTGAAGAATATGGGTTTCAGATCGGCCCAAAGTATATTAAGAAAATCACTTCGTCGGGGATTTGGGAGTTAAGAGCGGGTAAACTTAGAATTTTTCTATGCATAAAAGGCGATAAAGCATACGGCGTTCATATCATTTACAAAAAATCTCAAAAATTAGTTAAGCAGGATATAAAATTGGCAGAGAAAAGAGGTAAAGAACTATGAAAAAGAAAGAAAAACAAAAATTTTATAACGCGGAAGAGCTTCACTTAGAATGGATGAAGAATCCTAAGTATCGTCGTGAATATGAAAAGCTTGAACCGGAATTTCAGATTGCCCGTGCCATAATTGACGCACGGATAAATAAAAAGCTTACGCAAAAAGAGATTGCCAAAAGAGCCAAAACAGGACAAGCAGTTATTTCAAGACTGGAAAACATGACGGCAAAGCCATCACTTTCTCTTCTTCAGCGGGTAGCAGAAGCCCTGAATGCCCGGCTGGAAATCCGCATTTTACCGAAATAGTAAAAAGCCAGAGGGGTTTTCATCACAATTTTAGCAATTGCGCAATTTGTGATACTAATCATCGTAGTTGTTTCGAGCGCAATGGTGTGCTATTATACTTGTCTTATACTAAGTACTAACGTATATGGTAAGTGGCAGGAGAGAAGTAGAACCTCAAAGATATATTCCATCGGATGATAGACTGCCAGTGGAGTTAATGACTTTTCTCAGAGATAAATTTGCAAAAGTCTCCCTCGTTTCCAATCCCAACAATCCAGAAAAAAGAATCCTTATACCCGACGACCCACACTTGGTGATGTTTAAGCCTGGTGAGGATATAGTTGTCCAAGGAGGAGAGGACCAGAAGCTATGGATAGCAATAAGCGAAGACGGAGAATATGAAGTTGTTAAAGTTGATGAAGATGGTACAGAAACAGTGCAAGCTAGACTTAGGGGACCAGGTAATGTGATTGGGGAGATACGCGTCTTGAATCCAGAGGTAAGAAGAACTCGAACAGTAAGAGCAGTAACAGAGTTTTATGCTTTGGAGTTTGATGCCCAAGAGGTAGCTGAATGGAACGGGAGAGACTATCCTTACGGGCAGATATATGGATTTTTAGCAGACTTGGCTATGAGGCGTTTTGATGCAATGCGGGGAGAGGATTTAAAAATAGCGGGAGCAGATTGGCGAGCAGAATGGCGCGCAATGAATAAGGAAACGCCAAAAATGTAATCGGGGGCTTGATGTTTACTTGCGGCCGAGACCGAGGAAGTTCGTTGCCCCGTCTTTAATTTTATTCACCAGACCATCCAAACCCTCATCTTTTTCAGGAGCTTTAGGCTGTTCAAAAACTACAGTTGGCGTTGCTGTTGGTGTTACAGCTGGCGGTTTTTCAACCAGCTCGGTGCCATCTGGTTTGATGTGCAAGGCCTCAGCCAACGCGTCTATTCCCTTTTTGGGGGTTGCTCCAGCTCCAAGTGCCATCAGAACCAAAACAGCCGCCGCAGCCAACTGGCTTCTTTGTAGCAACGTTTGATTTTTGGCTGCTTTGTTTTTTTCTGAAAGCAGAGCATCTTTCGATTTTAATCCTTCTATTAATGCATCAGCACACTCTTTTGGCGTTTGCCTTCGACAGGTATTTACCAAAATCCTTTTAAGATCCATATAGTATCCTCCTTTTAGATTTCCTATGAGCTTATCGTAGGCTTGCTCGAGTTGATCAACGCTGCCACCTTTTCCTAGTATTTCTTCTTCGATTTCGGCTACCACTAAGGAGGAATTAACATAGCGATGCATGTTACGTCTTTCCCTGGAAGTTAATCCTCCCCTTAATTTATCTAGTAATCCATCTAATCCACCCATCAATAACGGCGCTGCTGCTAAAGACATGGCAGCATCTTGAGTTAGTACAGAGGCGGTTGCTCCGCTAAGGATTCCTATGGCAAACTTTGTTCCTGGCCTATTATGGATTAGTCTAGAGATTTCCGAAAAAGGTTGTTTACCTACAAACTCAGCTTCTTTTTCGCATAATACTCTTTCCTCTTCTCGTAGATTGTTTATAGCAGTGTGGACAAGATTTAAAAAAAATTCAGTCATTTCCTGCCTATTATCTAGGTTGGGAGAGGGAAAGAGGGACACCGCTCTTTCGACAGCATATATACTCATGAAATTAAGATAAGCTGCTGTTGCTTCTTCTAATTCTACATGTTTGTTTGGCAAAGGTTTTATGAGATTGCTCCAAAACCACTCTTTTATATCTGTTGGTAGGGATTGTTTCATCTTCGCTTTTGCTTTAATGTATGCTTGTCTTAATTGATCAAGCAGATCCATCACCACGACCTCATTTTCACCAGAAAACTGATTTATAGCGTCTTCTCTATATTCATCGTAAGCCTTATCGGTTCTGATAGTTGTTGCTGATTCTGCTTTCGTAGGTGCTTCAGCTCCGACGACTTCATCGGCAACTTCTGGTGCTGGAGCTAATTCTGGCTGTGCTGGAGCAACAGGTGATGTGGCTGCATTGGCAACGGGCGGTGATTCAATTGCTTCTGTTGGCGCAGACACCAGTGGTGGTTGTGCAGCGGTTTCTTGTAGACGTCTACTACGCTGGGCTTTAAGAAATTCTTTATCTATCATCAGGATAGGTTTTGATGCCGCAGTAATAGGCAGTTGCGTTTCGTCTAGGGTCTGATTCACTGCGGGCGGCGCCTCGACAAGAGCAGCAGTGGAAACAGGCGGAGATGATAGTGTTAACTCGGGTTCAGCTTGCGGGGAAGCAACAGGCGGTTGAAGCGAGACCTGCTCTATAGGAATAGGTTGTTCAAATGGAAAAAGTAACGTTGGATGCTTTGCGTGTTCACGTTGACGAAGCTCTTCCCGGCGTTGAGCATCATGGAAGTCTTGTTTGGATTTTAGACCAAGTACGTCTGCCAATGTGAATTTCTTTTGAGGCGGGGTTCTGGTATCACGGTGAATAAATGTTGCGAAAGGTTTTCCTAGTTCTTGCGGTGGAAGACCCAATTTTTTCCGATGTTCATCAAAAGAAAGCACCTCTACTCTTATAGTTGCGGGTTTTGGTTTTGCAGTAGGGTGGAATGGGAGATGTTCTGGTTGATTAAGTAGCGGTCGCGCCGGTGGAGGTTTTTGTTCATGTTGTCTTACCTGGCTAGCGAGTACTTTTGTTTGTTGTTCTCCGGTTTTTTCTTCTAGTTGTCTTTTTTGAAAAATTAACTCCCAGTCTTGGTTTGTTGGAGTTGGTTTTGGAGCAGCATCTGGTAATGACCCAGCTTTAGATTGCCTGGCTTGTTCTCGTTGTTTAGCTTCTTGGTCGGCTCTGACTTGAAGTTTAAATAAATCTTCAGATGTAAACCCCATACTTATCAGTTCATCCAGAGGGGGTGATACAGAAGGTCTATTTTTAGTTTCTCCTTTTTTTAGTAGCACTGGTCTTTGTAATCTGATAACAGGCTTGCTAGCCGTAGTTGCCGCGGTAGATTTAGCAGGCTCTGGTGACGATAGTGGTTTGGCGGCTCAGAAACGATCGATGATTGGGATGAGGGCTGCTCTCTGACAACAGGTCTAGCTTTAACTGCCTTGGCCCAAAGTTCAAACTCACGTGAATCTTTTGGCCCATCTCTAACTATCTCTTCAATGGTACGAACAGGGGATTTTGGTGTCGTAGAGGCGGCTGTTTTTTCTGGTAGATCTAGCCGCGTTCTCCAAAGAATACCTTGGCTTGGTGTAACTTTTACATTAGACAGGCCAATATCATGGTCGCCAACTTTAAAAAAGGGCACTGGTTTCGACCAGTCTCTCGATGAATAGGCTCTCGCCTGACTTCCTTGTTGGTCTTCTTTTGGATTATTCATAGCATTATCGTACACCTTACCTCAAAAAGGGGAAAGCGTAGAGCAGAGTAGTATAGTATTTTGAGGTGTAGAAAGTCAAATGCGGGGGAGGGCGGGTGTGATGGTGGGTAAGAGTTTGACTTTACCAAAAAATTTCATTTTCAAAAGCGTTTTGTCTTCGGTTAAAAATATATCACAGTCCGCTTCTGCCGCGCTGTGGAGTTGAATATTATCTTCAAGATCTCTGGTAGGGCCTTGCAAGGCTTTATCAAGAACTTCTTGGGTTAAAGGTACTATGCCAAATTGCTTCTGTAATTTGTTTACTTCTGAATCAGGCACTTTTAATTTACGTACATAAAATAGAATATGAGTTGAAAGAGGTGAGATAAAAAGTAGGTGTTCTTTTAAAGCCAACCACTTTTCCTTTGCTCTTTTAGTGGCGTCAATGTAAATGTTTGAATCAAGAAAGACTCTTGCCATGTTTTTTCGTCATTGCTGCTTTGTAGCGTGCCTCTATTTGTCTAGGTGGAAGATGGGGGAGGTTAAGTTTCTCCACTATTTTTATAAATTTGTCTGGATCAAAGGGTTTTGGGTCATAATTTTTAGGTTTAATTTCGCCGACAATTTTTGATCTGTGAATTAGATCCACAGACTGCCCTTCAGATAGAGCTTTTACCAGTTGTTTTGATCTAGTTCTAAGTTGGGTGGTAGTAATAACCTGCATAATATTATATATGTACACTTAAATATACATTTTGTCAAGTATCAAATCAGTTCAATGGTTTAAACTGTTGTATTACCGAGGTGTCGAGTCGAACTCGACTACCAAGTTTGACCAAGTCTGACTTGGTTTGACTTGGT
>CAYZZG010000054.1:0-5500 GCA_964482825.1 uncultured Gammaproteobacteria bacterium | reverse complement strand
TTCGTAATCTGCAATTACTTTGCTATCAGCAGATAATGCTAACCATTTAGTGGGATTGGTTATATATTTTCCAAAGGTTTCTGAACCGGTGATGAGAGCTTTTTTCATAAGTTGATTTTAGACTATCATTATGCAAAATGCAAAGTTATTTCTTTAATTGTAAGACTCACTCTTCTGATATGGAGTTTATTGTTCGAGCGTAACGAAGTGAAGTCGAGAACACATTCGGCAAGCTCAGTGCAGACTTCTCGATTCTCCGCCAGTTGGCCACGTACCGTTCTGGTACATGGCTGGCGGATCACTCGAAGAATAATCGTAGCAGAAGTGTGAATTCATTCCGGGCGAACTGCCTATTGACAAGGGATAATCTATCAGTTATATTTCTGTTGTATGAAGATTGATAATAAGAAGCTTCTTTTTCTATCTATCTTTTCTCTGATCGGCTTTATTGCGCTACAAATTCCTTTTACCAAACTTGTAGGTTCGAATGTTTCTTTTACTCTTTTTGATTTTTATGGTCCTATTGCCGGAGCGTTTTTAGGACCGGTATTTGGAGTTATTTCTGTACTCACGGTTGAACTTGTTAATGTGGTAATAAAACAAACCCCACTTACCACAGGTGCCATTATTCGGCTCTTCCCCATGCTTTTTGCCGTTTACTATTTTGGCATTTTTTCTAAAAAGAAAACAAGCGAGCGAATTATTCTGGCTGTGCCACTTTTAGCAATAATTCTGTTTATCGCACATCCGATTGGAAGAACAGCTTATTCCTTTACTGGCATATTACAAGAGAAATAATTTGATTATTCGAAGTCTTGGCGCAACCTTTACAGCCCACGCAGTTGGTGGCGCGGCATGGATTTGGGCATTTAATCTACCGGCAACTGTTTGGAATAATCTTATTCCGATAGTGATACAAGAAAGATTATTGTTTGCCCTTGGTATTGCGGCAACGTTTCTGGCAATGAAACATATCCTTTCTTACCTAATTGCTAAAAAAATCCTGCCAAAACTTGAATCTCTTTCTCCCTCCTTTTAAATTATTCTATAAGCTGTTAGAATCGGCAGTATGTACCAAGGTCTCATCTTTCCTAAAATAACTGGCAGACCGTTTTTTTATACAAATTTTGTCGCAACCGTTGATGGAAAAACTCAGGTATTGCAAAATACTAACGCCTACTGGCCGATTGGCAGTAAGATAGATTATGACACACTAGTTGAACTGCGAATGTATGCAGATGCACTAGTTCATGGTAAAAATACCGTACATGGATTTCGAACATTGAATACCCTGGAAGATCCTGAATTTCAAAAAAGGCGAAAAAAACTTGGCAAAAACAAACTTCTTCCCTATGTAGTAATCAGCGGACATCCGGATGAATCGTTAACTCCCAATCTAAAAAATTCAAACGCTGGCAAACCAATTCTGATTACTTGCGAAAAAGCAACTGTACCTGAAGCACTTACTACTATTTTAGAAATTGAACGGGTTGGAAAAGAAAGTATTGATATTATCAAAACAGCAAAGCTATTGTATAAAAAAGGGTTCAAGCATGTTTTGGTAGAAGGCGGTCCTCGCTTACTAGGATCTTTTTTGAAAGAGCGATTGATCGATGAAATATTTTTAACAATCGCGCCAAAGATTTTTGGTAACCAGAAAGGAAAAACAATAACAATGGTGGAGGGATTTTTATTTGAAGCAAAAAATATACCAAAGCTTAAACTTATTTCTATAAAGCAGGTAGTTAACGAACTTTACCTTCGGTATTGCGTTAGTTACTAATTTGCATTTTATATGGCAAAGGCGCGTGGAGAATCGGACGCGGTGCTTCAACCGAAACCTCTTCTTTCATTATAGGCTTCATTGTAGACTTTGCCAATGCTATGCCTAATACTTCATCCATGTGTGAAACAAAGACAAATTTTAGGTCGCGGATAACTTCTTTGGGCACATCTTCCAGGTCTTTTTTATTTTCCTTTGGCAAAACAATTGTTTTTAGTCCTGCTCGATGTGCTGCAATTACCTTTTCTTTAATACCTCCAATTTCAAGCACTCGTCCCCGAAGGGTTATTTCTCCTGTCATTCCAACCCTTCTTTTCGCAGGAATTTTCGTGAGCGCTGAAATGATTGCGGCCGTAATGGCTATACCTGCTGATGGGCCGTCTTTTGGCACGGCGCCTTCCGGCACATGGATATGGACATCAATTTTATGGAAAAACCGTTCTGCCAGACCCATCTGTTTTGCCCGTGCCCTAATATATGACATGGCTGCTTGACAGGATTCTTTCATCACATCGCCTAATTGACCCGTGAGAAGTAGTTGACCTTTTCCAGGCATTAGAGCTACTTCTATAAAAAGAATGTCTCCGCCGGCTTCTGTCCATGCAAGACCGGTTGACATACCGACTTCATCTTTTTTCTCGGCGATTGTGGAAGTAAAGCGGATAGGACCAAGAAATTTTGTTACGGTTTTTGGCGTCACTACGGTTTTTTCTTTTTTGCCTTCCGCAACAGCCTTTGCTACTTTTCTAAAAACAGTCGCAATTTTTCGCTCCAAGTTCCGTACTCCTGCCTCCCGTGTGTAATGTTGCGCAATAAAGTGAATTGCCGCGTCGGTAATTTCTACGTAGCTGTCCTTTAACCCATGCGCCTCCATTTGTTTCTTAAGAAGAAAGTCTTTAACTATATGAAACTTTTCATCCTGTGTATATCCTGCAAAATGTAGAACTTCGAGCCGGTCCTTAAGCGCCGGAGGAATAGTATCTAATACGTTTGCTGTGGTAATAAACATCACATCAGAAAGATCAAACGGCACTTCGAGGTAGTGATCAGAAAACTGATTATTTTGTTCGGGATCAAGTGCCTCCAGAAGAGCCGAGGATGGATCTCCCCGAAAATCAGCACCAACTTTATCTATTTCATCAAGCATAAAAACCGGATTTTTGGTGCTTGCATCCTTCACCCCCTGAATAATGCGACCAGGCAAAGCTCCAACATAAGTTCTTCTGTGACCACGGATTTCTGCTTCATCACGGATACCACCAAGAGAAACACGAACAAATTTTCTTCCCAGCGCTCGGGCAATTGATTTTCCGATAGAGGTTTTTCCCACCCCCGGCGGCCCAACAAAACAAAGAATAGGACCTTTCATCCGCCCGGCTAGTTTATGCACGGCTAAATATTCGACAATACGTTCTTTTGCTTTTTCTAATCCAAAATGATCTTCGTCAAGAATTTTTTCTGCTGCTTTTATATCGACATTGTTGCTGCTTTTTTTACTCCATGGAATACTTATAAGCCAATCGAGATAATTACGAATGTACCCGGCCTCCGGATTAAACTGGTTCATTTGACCAAGTTTTTTGACCTCTTTTATGGCCTTTTCCTCCACTTCTTCCGGCATAGCCGCTTCTTTAATCTTTTTAACTAAATCTTTTGTTTCTCCTCCTTCTTCTTCTCCAAGCTCTTTTTCTATTGTTTTGAGTCGTTCACGAAGCATTGCTTCTCGTGCTCCTTTTTCAAACCGCTCCTGAGTTTTGGAAGCAATGCGGCGTTCTAACTCAAGCACTCGTGTTTCTTTTGCCAAGAATTCTGTTATTCGTTCTAGTCGAGTTTTTACACTGGTTTCTTCTAGAAGTGTTTGCCGCTCCTGTGGACGAAGATCGAGCACCGAAGCAATAAGATCGGCAAGTTCTGAAGATGAGTGTTCGGACATAATATTCATGAAAACTAAAAAGTCTGCGGCTTTTCCCAGATTCATTGCCCGCCGAAATTCATTGGTTAAATGATTGCAAAGGGCCTTTATCTCCGGTGTTTCTTCAATTACATCCTCAATTTCAACAACTCGGGCTAAAAGATACGAAGCATGTTCTTCATAAGAAAGTATTTTTACACGCGAAATACCTCTGACCTGCGCATTAATTTCACCATCGGTTCGAATCATCCGTTCAATCCGAGATAACGTGCCGATTTCATACAGATCCGAGGGCTCGGGATCATTTAATTTGGGATTTTTTTGTAAAACAAAACAAACAATTCGCTCATGTTGGAAAGATGATTCAAGTGCTGCGAGGCTTTTTGGTCTTCCAAAAGTGAGTACTGAATCAGTATGAGGAAATATGATTCCATCTCTTATCGGAATTATAGGGACAAGTTTTTCCATACATTAGCACTCTAACATAAGACCTGCTAATTGTCAAGACCTTTTTCCTTTCGGGGTTGACAAATATGTAATCGGGTTTACAATTGACAATATATGGAAAAAGCCCGCCCTGCTATTCCACATACGATTGATCATAAGTTCACCGAAAAACCGGAGTACCTACTCAAACGCTTACACTCGGTAGAAGGTCGAATAGCTGAAGTCATTACGCGTATCTCTGGAAGTATGACATTTGTATATCTTCATATATTGGCTTTTACGCTTTTCTTTCTTTTTAAACCTTTTGATGTCGCTGTCTTTAATATTTTTCTTTCTTTGGAAGCAATTTTCCTGGCAACCTTTATTATGATCTCACAAAATAGACAAGCTCTTTTAGAAGAGTATCGAGAACTGGAAGAAGAAAAAGAAGAGCAAGAAGCGGAAGAAGAAGTAGAAGACATCCAAAAAGATCTTGACGACATCAAAAACGCAATTTCCTTTATTCAGCTAAAAATCAGCAACGTAGAAAAACAGCAAGGAACCGGCAATGGCAACGCAACAATATTAAAAAAATCTAAGTAAGGCATTTTGTTCTATCTACACCCATTCCATAAGCCGCGATTATTCTCTCTTGCCTCTTTTTGGGCATCAAGAAACAGTTGTTGATATTTTACGTCTGGCGGAAATGTTGCGGCGTACGCGTATCCTTGTCTAACGAGATAGTCGTTGATAAATATTTCGCCGACACCCGCCTTACCGGCAGGCAGGTAAACATACCTGAGTAATCTTCCATACTTATCTTTTTCAGAAACATCTTTTTCGAGTCGAACTCTTTTCTCTTCCACTAATTCCTTATTTTTCTCTGAAGCTTCTTTCCCAAAACATTGCACTGCTTTTTGGGGATGTTTGGTCTCGGGCGTGTCAATGCCGATGTAGCGAACTTTTTGTCCGCCTTCTATTTCTATAGTATCTCCGTCAATAACTTTTATTACAAGAGCTTCTTGTTTGGATAGTGTAAATTGAGGGGTAGATTGAACGTTGGAGGTTGGGCGTATTTTTTGCTGCGAAGCTGTATAAGGAAATGGTAGAAAATACTTTCCCACCATAAAAAGTAAAATAAGCGCAAGAAGCGTAATAAGTCGAATCGCCATACTTAACTTTGTTTTACTACAATAATATTGTAATAGCAAGTAAGATTGTGAGAATGATGTGAATTTGGTAAAATTGAATTATATTGCCCTGTAAACAGGTTTTTGTAAAGCTTATTTAAAAAGAAGAATAATTTAATATCACTGCGGAGTCGTCTAATGGTAGGACACGACACTCGAATGTCGGTATTGGGGTTCGAATCCCTGCTC
>CAYZZG010000053.1:5330-5593 GCA_964482825.1 uncultured Gammaproteobacteria bacterium | reverse complement strand
TCTAACTAAAGTATTTTGTTCTCCATTGGGAGAAAGTGCCGTAATGGTAATAATATTTGCGCCATCAGTTAGTGTAATAGTGCTGGAGAAATTGCCATTACTTGCAGGTGTAAAAACCTGATCGCCGGTATCGGTTGATATAACTACAATAGCATCTGGAGTTGTTTTACCCGATACGATAAGCGTTTTTGTGTCAACCACTTTTTCATCTTCCGGCTTATCAATTGTAAGGTAAAGACTTGATTTTGGTGTGGGTGTTGGGG
>CAYZZG010000053.1:1067-5303 GCA_964482825.1 uncultured Gammaproteobacteria bacterium | reverse complement strand
TTTTTTGTCTCTTGTTCCGGGACAACCTTTGTTGATTGATATAGATAAAACGCCACTCCTGCGAAAAGAATACCGATAATCACTGCGAGAAAAGAAATAACAAGTTTTTCGGTTTTCATAGTGCTTTTGGCAGGAAACCGTAACTATGAGGGCATCCGTTGGGTGAGGTTTATGATAAAGTAAAAAACTCTGCTTGTCAAGAAAAACACCTTATGTTAGTATTAACAATATCATGGAAATGATGCTTGTTGCAGAAAATGTACTTCGTATAAAAGGAAAACAAGGAACAATTGTTATTGATCCATCATCGTTTCTTAAATCAAAAATACAAGTTGATGCAGTAATTGTTTTATCTTCTTCAGACATCTCTCTTTCAAAAATTGAAGAGCATCGTGTCGTGATTAATGGCCCCGGAGAATATGAAGTGAGCGGGATAAAAATGTCCGGGAGAAGAGTGGGTAAACACACCGTATACGAACTTGGCATTGATGGCCTCACTGTAGTTTTAGCAAAGATAGAAAGCGTTGAGGCAATAAAAGATAAAGGAGAACAGTGTAATGTATTAATTTTACATTCCGAGACAAATGCTGACTCTTCCGGTGTAGCGGCACTTGAACCGGATGTTGTTTGTCTTTACGGAAAACAAGCAAATGAGGTAGCAAAAGCATTAGGAAAAACTCCCAAAACAATAGAAAAATATGTTGTAACACGCGATAAACTTCCAGAAGAAATGGAAGTGATAGTGATCAGCGCCTAGTAAATTAGCGTTTAGCGTCTAGTTGGGAAAAGGTAAACTAAACGCTAGGAGCTAGACGCCAGACGGTATTTTAATTATGGTTAAAGTTCGTGTTCCTCCACATAATGAAGAAGCAGAACAAAGCGTTTTGGGAGCAATTCTTATAGACAAAAACGCCATAAATCTTATATCAGAATTAATTCGTCCTGCGGATTTTTACAACGATATTCATGGAATAATCTTTAAAGCAATGCTAGCGCTTTACGACGAAAAGCGACCGATTGATCTGGTTACATTAACGGCACAGTTAAAAAAAGAAAAAACATTTGATAAAGTTAGTTCTGCTTATCTTACCGATTTAGTAAATATGGTGCCATCTGCTGCTAATATCGAGCACTATGCTCATCTTATTAAAGAAGCGGCTATTAAACGCGCACTTATCAGCTCTGGTTCGGAAATTACAGAACTGGGTTTTTTGGAAGAACAGGAAATTCATGCTCTCCTTAATAAAGCAGAATCTGCAATTTTCTCCATCTCGCAAGCGAATATTAAAA
The DNA here is from genome assembly GCA_964482825.1 of uncultured Gammaproteobacteria bacterium. Classification (GTDB taxonomy): domain Bacteria; phylum Patescibacteriota; class Microgenomatia; order Levybacterales; family UBA12049; genus CAYZZG01. The sequence goes on along the minus strand of CAYZZG010000053.1, from coordinate 4,013 downwards.
GAGGATTTATTCATATCAAAGATACTCTTGCACAAAGTTTTGATAAAATCGATGAAATCCATAAAAAGGGTGGAGTAGGGCTTAGGGGTATCAAAACAGGATTTTTTGATGTTGATACAACATTGTCAGGTCTTCAGGACTCAAACCTTGTTATTTTAGCTGCTCGCCCCGGAACAGGAAAAACTGCGTTTGCTGTTAATATAGCCCAGCATATTGGGGTTTTGGAAAAAACGCCGGTTGGTATATTTTCTTTGGAAATGAGCCAAGAGGAATTGGTTGACCGCCTCTTAGTTGGGCAGGCAGATGTTGATGCGTGGCGGTTAAAAACAGGCAAACTTTCAGAGAGCGATTTTGGTAAACTTTCCGATGCAATGGGAAGCCTTGCCGAAGCGCCAATTTTTATCGATGATACCCCGGGCATTTCTGTTTCTGAAATGCGAACTAAGGCGCGAAGATTACAATTGGAGCATGGGATTAAATTACTAATTGTTGATTATTTGCAGTTGGTTGATCCCGGACGACGATATGATAATCGTGTGCAGGAAGTATCAATTGTCTCGCAGTCGCTTAAAAACTTGGCTCGTGAATTAAAAATTCCAGTTGTCGCACTTTCTCAATTATCACGTGCGGTAGAACATAGAGGTGAAAAAAAACCTCAACTTGCGGATCTTCGTGAATCAGGCGCCATAGAGCAAGATGCAGATGTGGTAATGTTTTTGTATAGAGTCGATAACGAAATAGGCGCAACCATGCCCATAAAACTGCTTATCGCAAAACACCGAAACGGACCAACCGGCGAAATAGATTTACTTTTTCGTGGAGATAGGATACGATTTTATAGCGTAGAGCGAAGGAGAGAAGAAAGCATAATAGTAAACTAATTTCAAATTTCAAATGTCAAATAAAAAACTTATTGGAAATTGGATATTTGAAATTGGTAATTATTTGAAATTTAATTGATGAGAGGAGGTGATAATAATGGACAATAATAATCCAGTAAATCCAGGACAACCAGGTGGAACGTCACCAGCAGGTGGTCCGGTACAACCGGGAGCGGGAATGCCAGGCGCGCCTGCCTCGCCAGGGCAAGGCGGGCCAGTCGGCGGGCCAACGCCTCCACCAGTAGCGCCACCAGTAACCGAGCCAACCCCGCCAATAGGTCGATCTACACCTCCGGGACAACCAGGTGGTGGAATGCCAGGGGGAGGAACAGGTAGTGGTGTGCCACCAACACCGGGAACAGGCACAACAGCATAACAATTAGTAGAAATACTATGCTCTTAAAAGAAGGAAGACGTGCTTCCTTCTTTTAGTGGAAACTTTGAGCTTCCAAACCAGGATTGTAAGCTCAAAAGTCTTCGTCTATGGAGATGTGCTTAAGAAGCTCTAATGTTTTTCCATAATCTGCCTGTTCGAGAACAAACTTTTCATAGTCTTTTTCTGAACTAAAAAACTGCATAATATTTTCTTTTGAAATTCGTTGATCGTTATCAAGACCAATATACGTGGAGTAGGAAGACCATGGGTAAGAACGTAAGTCTTTAACAAAAGAAGATACCAGAGGATTTAAATGAATGTATCTTGATAGATGAATTAATTGCTCATCTGCTTCTACCATTACTGCTTTGAAAACTCCTTGGAAAACAGGCCCTTGACGATGATATTTTACATTCCTATATTTTGTATAACTGTGAATAAACTTTCGCATAAATTCAGTGATTCCGCCTTCTTGTGTTTGCTTAACAAGAAGATGAAAATGATTGGGCATTAAACAATAACAGACAATATCGACAATCTTTTTGCTAGTATCGACAGGAAAGATTTTTGATTTTCTGTATGTTGAAAATTTCGGCTTGGGATTTTGTATTTGATAATAGAAGAGCGTTTGAATAAAATGTGCGTAATCTCTCGGTTTAACAAAAGTTACCTGTTTTTCTAAGCCTCTATTGTATAAGTGATAAAAATACCCATTTAAAAATGTGACGCCTCGAAATGGCATAATCTGTTTTAGCTTTCCAAACCTGGTTTGTCAACTCGGAATTTATATTCCATTTCTATATGTAGAGTTCCGTGCATATCGAAAGCGTCAGAAACGGGTATAAATCCGCATTTTTCATAGAATTTTTGTGCATGGCACTGACTATTAAGCCAAATTCTTTTAGGGTTGTGCTGTTTTATGTCAGTAATCATATGGGAGAGTAGACCTTTGGCGATACCTTTTCCGCGAAATTCTTTTCTTGTTGCCAAGCGTTCAATTTTTATCTCACCTGGAATAATTTCTCTCCATCGTGCTGTTGCAACGGTAATTCCATTCACTAGCGCAATGTAATGGTATGCACTTTTGTCATCTTCATCAGGTTCCCAACCAGGTTCGAAGGCTTGCTCTTTAATAAACACATCAACACGAAGTCTAATGGCGTCAATGAACTCTCTTATTGATGAAACTTTTTTATATATTGGGTTCATGTTGTTAATTTTAACAGAGATTTTAAAACAATAGGGAGTTTAAAAATATTGGCGCTGCCGCTAAAGTGGTTCATATTCTGCATTACAATTATTTCTGAGTTCAACTTTTGTCGAAAATAATCTTGATTATCCAGCGGCACCCACTCATCATTGTCAGAAAAAATGGCAATGCTTCTTGGTAAATGCGAAGCGACTTTTTGCAAGTTCAGCGGTTTTCTCAGCCAATGTTTTTCAATTTCTAAAACATACGGGTCAATATCAGCTCCTGTTAAGCGTCGTAGAAATCCAGCCACAAACACTGCGCCGCCAACCTTTTGTTTCATTAAAAGTGTTTCCAGATACCTTGCTATAGCAACACATCCTAAGCTATGGCCAACAAAATATGTATATTCATCCGGCTTGCCGACCGTTTTTGCAATAGCAGCAATCCATTGCTTGATAGTGGGAAAATTCGGTTCTGGTAACTGCGGAACAGAAACT
>CAYZZG010000053.1:0-1057 GCA_964482825.1 uncultured Gammaproteobacteria bacterium | reverse complement strand
GTTTTCAGCCACGGAAACCATGCTTCATCCGGACTCCCTTGCCAACCATGTAAAATAAATACCCGTTTTTTCATGTTGATAAGGCAATTATCGCAACGCCTATCACCATTATAACAGCGCCGGCAAGACGCTCCCGCAAGCCCTTTTCCTTAAATAATAAAAAGCCAGCCAGCGCGCTCATAATCACACTTGTCCGTTTTACAGAAATTACATATGCGACAAGCGTTAGTTTAAGGGCCATAAGTTGAAAAATAAAAGCAAAACTTAAAAGGCCAATGATGATAATTGGTTTAATATTGTTTTTTATTTGAACACTAACATTTTTTGATCTGGTTAATAAAATGGGAAGAAAAAAAAGCGTTGTCAGTAAATCTGTACTGGCCATCCAAAATAGAGGAGAGGAATTGAGAACTCCAACTTTGTCAAAATTTGCCCCAACGCTCCAAAGGAGTGCCACGATAAGCATCAGACGCGGGCCTTTTTCTTTTAACAAAAAATGCAGTGGTGCGAGATAGCCGTTTTTTCTTTGGCGAATATTAAGAAGATACGATCCTATTACCACAAAGACTATACCTAAGACTCCCAAAGGAGTTGGAAACTCACCAACAATAATTGGCGATGTAATAAGCAGAAAAAGGGGAGAAAACGCCACCATGGGAATGGTAATAGAAAGATCAGATGCTTTAATGGCTTTCATATAAAGAATAACAGTAATGCCTTGAATTATAGAGGTAATAAAAAGTGCTTGGAAAAAATGCTCTCCAAGTTTTGGAACGCCAATAAAAAGAAATAAAGGAAATAAAAGAAGGGGAGTGATTAGCGTTACCGAAAAAGCAACAACATACTCGTCGATATTTCGCAAGTTATGTTTGTAAGTAACATCTTTGATAGATTCAAAGAAGGCGGTAAGAAGAGCAAAAACAATCCACAGCATACTAAAGTTCGTACTTCCACCCTTGGGGTGTAGCCTTAGTAAAAAGTGGCCGGGGAGAGAGTCGAACTCTCACGAGTTTAAAGCTCAAAGGTTTTTGAGACCTTCGTGTCTACCGTTCCACCA
>CAYZZG010000052.1:0-5733 GCA_964482825.1 uncultured Gammaproteobacteria bacterium | reverse complement strand
TCGTATTTAGGAAATAACAAAAACGCAAACCTGTCGGCAGGTAGGGCTAACATTGAAGTTCGACTGCGTCAAACGCGGGTTGTTCCATTTTTTGTAAACCGCCAGCCCCATACCATGCGGTACAGGGCTCCGCAGGAGACCAAACCGCAGGTAAGGGTGGGATGCACCGACTGGAGCGTCCCCTCCTACTAATATATAAAGTTTTACCATTATTTACTACTCTCTTTGAACTGTTAACTTCAAGTCTGTTATAATCCCCAGACCATGAAGAGAAAGACAATTTTCATCGTTCCGGGCTACAAACATAAACCAAGTAACAAAGCATACAAAATAATTACCAGCATGCTCAAAAGTGATGGACATAGACCCATTTCCGTCTCAATCCCCTGGAAACAAACGACCATTTCCGAAAATACCGAGTATTTTTTGAAGAAATATAAGAGAATACGTGCAAGGAATAAATATATCCTTGGTTTTTCCTTTGGAGCGATGATTGCTTTTCTCGCGTCTACAAAAGTAAGCGCTTCGGGGCTTATACTCTGCTCGATGTCCCCGTATTTTAAAGAGGATCTATCAAAAGTTAACAGTAATGATTCTGTTCTCAGAAGATTACGATATGAAGATTTTTCAAAACTAAACAGCGCTGCCTTAGCTAAAGAAATAAAAGCAAAACAGATTCTGATGATGTTTGGGGACAAAGAAGAGAAATCGTTAATTAAACGAGTAACCAAAACCTACCGACAACTTGTAACACCTTACAAACGTCTAATTACAGTCCGAGAAACAGATCACAATATTGGGAATAAAAGATATTTACACTCAATTCACCACATATTCAAAACCCTTCATTAAGTCTCTAATTTTTTATTTATTGACATTTGAATAAAAACTTTTTTATAGTGGTAATGATGAGGGATTACCTGGCAGTAAATAAAAAATGGTGGAATAACGTTACTCTTATTCATTCAAACTCCAAACTCTATAACCTTAAGGCCTTTAAAAAGGGAGAAAGCAGTTTGGAATTGATAGAACTTAAAGAAGTTGGAGATGTGAAAGGAAAAACCATGTTGCACCTGATGTGTCATTTTGGTTTGGATACATTATCGTGGGCTCGAAAAGGAGCGATAGTTACAGGGGTTGATTTGTCAGATAAATCCATTGCGCTAGCCAAAAAACTAAGTAAAGAAATTAATGTTCCGGCCACATTTAAATGCTCGGATATTTACCAGCTGCCTCAAGTGTTAGACAAAAAGTTTGATATTATTTTTACCTCTTATGGTGTATTATGCTGGCTGTCAAATATAAAAAAATGGGCAAAAATAATTAGTCATTTTCTAAAAAATGGGGGAGTATTTTACATTGTCGAGCTTCATCCATTTACCAATATTCTAAGTTACGACTTTAAGATTTCTTATAAATATTTTGACAAAGGCCCTTTTTTGGACGACTCCAAAGGCAGTTATGCAGACTGGGATGCTGCCATAAATGACTTTACTTATCTATGGAGCTACACTATAAGCGATGTAATAAATTCACTTACTAAAGAAGGATTAAAAATAGAGTATGTTCATGAGTTTCCCTTTACCACCTATGATCAGTTTCCCGGCTTTATGGAGCAAAATGATAAAGGACAGTTTGTTTTAAGAAATAAAAAAATTCAAATACCCCTCTTATTTTCCCTCAAAGCAACCAAGTAGCTCCCTACGTGCAAAGCCCTGCCTGCCGGCAAGGCAGGTAACTCACCTCCCAAGTGATCATTTAGTAGCTTACCTAGCCGTATAGTTGTATTCACCCTTGCAAATACATACAGTTTTACTTAATAATAAAGATATCTTAAAAACAAAGGGGGTGAGTAAGTTATGGCAAAAAATTCAAAAGATGTGGTCGGCATGCTGGAAGACGTCTTTGCAAAAGCCCCAGCCTTACCAACCAACGCAAAAGAAGTTATTGTAAAAATTGTTCCTATTGTAGCAATCGTTTTTGGAATTCTTGGAGTACTTGGAGCAATAAGCGGACTGGGCATATTAACCGTATTTTCTCCGATTGCGCTTTTTGGCGGCGCGTTGGGAATTTCGTCCTATGGCACTGGATTTATTGCGGCAATTCTTTGGCTTATATCGTCACTTTTAATGCTTGCTGCATATCCTGGAACAAAAGTAAGAAAACTGACTGGATGGAATTTACTTTTTTGGAGTGAGGTAGTAAGTCTCGGCGGCTCTTTATTTGCTGGCTCAATTGTGTCTGGAATAATAGGCGCAGCAATTGCGTTTTATATTTTGTTCCAAATCAAATCATACTACAAATAAGAAAAAATATATAGAAAAAATTTCTTACTTATTTATATTGACAGAACTAATTTGTCTGTGAGATGATTTTTTTGTGGACAATCAAAACCTGACCCAAACACCGCCGCCAACTAAAGAAATACAGAATGCCCAAAAAACATTTCCCTTTAGATCATTTCTTCTAGCTAATAAATATATCATTATTTTTCTTAGCATTGTTGCTCTTATTTCTCTTAGCTCAAGCGTTTATATACTTGCATCGCAAAATAAAACAACTCTCTCGACCAATAATCTTCCACGGCAACCAGTTAATAATGTTGCAACACCCACTATAACAATTGCAGAAGAAAAAGATTCCTCTGCCAATACTAATCCTTCGCCCCCACTTCAACCAACACCCACCATAAATCCAATCAATGGTTGGCAAACATATACCAGCACCGCATATGGATTTACTATTAAGTATCCGGGCGATTGGCTTGTTAAAAATACTGCACAGCAAGATCCAAAAATTCTGGAGTATGTGGTGTTTACCCCTAAAAGCACAACAGCTTCGGCAGAACTGACCATTAGCCTTTCCCACCAAACAAGAACATATCAGGAAGCATTGGCAATTGATCCGCAGGTTGGGGAAAAAATTACCGTTGCCTCGGTCAGCGGCACTAAAAAAATACAAAAAGATTCAAATGGTAATACCACCATAAATGTCATACTACCAGTAAATACTAAAACCATAATTTTTTATGCCAGAGAGAAATATCAAGATATCTTTTACCAAATGCTTTCTACCTTTACGTTTCCCAAATAGAACTGCCTCACTTGCGCATTTGTATTCTTTCTTTTAGAATCACTATATGCGAAAGTTTTATTGGTGGATATTTATCATTATTGCTGTCGTTGTCGTAGGCGTTGGTTATAGACAGACATTAATTAAAACCGCGCATGATGTTATTTATTTTTCTCCTTGTGATACACCTATTCGTTACCGTATCAACTCTGTTGATCCGCGGTTTAAACTAACAAAAGAAGAATTTGCTGCATACATAACAGATGCCATCGCTATTTGGAATAGTCCTTCGGGAAGACAACTATTTGTTGCCGATCCGCAAGGACTACTGTCTATCAACTTGACCTTTGATAACAGACAATCGCTTAATGATCAAATTACCTCGCTGGAAGGAGAGCTTAAAACAAAGAAAAACCAAATAGATCCGCAAATCCAGGAATATAACAGACTTTCTGCCGATTTTAAAAAGCGTCTTGATGATCTTAATACTCAAATTGATTATTGGAATAGTAAAGGAGGAGCGCCTGCGGATGAATATGAAAAGTTAAAAAATGAACAACAAGCATTAAAAGAAGAAGCAGCCAGGCTTAATGTTTTGGCAAAATCACTTAACCAATCAACCGATCTATACAATACCGACGTTGGCAAACTCAACCAAACAGTAGACACATTTAAAGAAGCACTATCTCAAAGGCCGGAAGAAGGAGTATATGATGGCAAAAATAACAGAATCGATATTTACTTTAATATTAATAAAAATGAACTGATTCATACACTTGCCCATGAATTAGGCCACGCGCTGGGACTTAGACATATTCAAAACTCCAATGCCATTATGTATCCGTTTACCACCGAGGTAATTTCCCCATCAATTGAAGAAACGCTGGCAATAAAAGAACTCTGTAAAGAACGGACTATTTTTGAGGGAGCAGAACAGGTTGCGCAGTTTTATCTTAAGAGAATCAAAACAATGCAACAATAAAACAATATAACAATTATTTCTCTTTTTTAAAGTACTCTCTGGCGACTTTTTCATCTTTTCTCATTTGTTCAATAAGCTTATCAACCGAACCAAATTTTTTACTATCGCGTATTTTTTTTATTAACCAAATGCTTATTGTTTGTCCATAGATTGATTTATTAAAATCAAGAATATAACTTTCCGCTTGAAACGTTGTTTCGTCAAATGTTTCTGCCTTTCCAACAAACGTGAGTGCAAAATATTCTTTATTATCTATTTGAACTTTTGACAAGTAGATACCTTCCGGAATTTCTTGGTTAAGCCCAATATTTGCTGTCGGAAATCCTAAGTCCTTTCCCCTGCTTTTTCCTTTTCGTACTATACCTTGAATAGTGAACACATTAGGCTTATTATACAAGAGCTATGCAATATACAACACTTGGAAAAACCGGACTTAAGGTTTCCAGAATAGGATTTGGCGGGTGGGGAATTGGCGGAGGCGCTAGCACACAGCAATGGAAAGAAATGTGGAAGGCCAGTGATTCACACTCAAGAAAATCTCTACAAGATGCTTACGAACAAGGCATAAATTTTTATGATACTGCTTTAGCATATGCAAATGGCCATAGTGAACGATTAATTGCCCAAACCCTAAAAGACAAAAATATTATTGTTGCAACTAAAGTACCGCCGCTTGATAACCATTGGCCGGCACAAAACAAAGATATTAATCAGGTGTTTCCTAAAGATTACATCTTAGAAAAGGCAAGATCGAGCTTTAGAAATTTGGGAGGAAAATCAATAGATATTTTGCAGCTTCATGTGTGGCTTGATAACTGGTTTGACTCTAATGTTTGGAGAGAAGCGTTTGCAATTCTTAAGAAAGAGGGGATTGCGAACTATTTTGGAATATCGATTAATGACCACGATCCCAATTCCGCATTAAAAATCGTGGAGTCGGGAGAAATTGACACCGTTCAGGTTATCTACAATATTTTTGACCAATCACCCAAAGACAAACTCCTTCCGCTGGCTAGAAAGAAAAATGTTGGCATCATTGCCCGCGTACCGCTGGATGAAGGATCACTCGGTGGAACATTTACTAAAAAAACACTATTTAACGACTGGAGAAAAGATTACTTTACGCCGGAAAGACTTAAAACTACCGTTGATAAAGTCAATGAAATAAAAAACAAACTTGAACGTGAAAACAGAACTATGGCGCAAATTGCTCTGAAGTTCTGTCTTCTGGATGATGGCGCTGATGTGGCAATCGTAGGCATGCGAAATCCTAACCACGTAGAAGAAAACATAAAAAGTTTGGAAATTAATTTAACAGACGGGGAAATTGAATATTTGAAGGTTCAGAAATGGCTCCGAAACTTCTACCCCGAAGACGTCTAGCAGTGGAAAAAAAAGTTTTGGAGCTGGGGAGTGTAATTGGCTCGGACCTATTTGAGCACGACGAGTATATCAAATCCTATCTCCAAGAGAATCCTGATTTATCTCTCAGCTCTGTTATAAAGATAGTCTTTAGCTATTTTATCACTCCAAGATTAATCTCTGAATTGGAAGAATTCAAAACTTACCTTAAGGCTGTAAATTTCTTTATGTTTGAAGAGGTCTTTGGGAAATCACATAGGAGGCAAGCTCGAGTATAAACGTTGTTTTTCAGCTATAATAACTTTATGAATAACAGG
>CAYZZG010000051.1:3839-5925 GCA_964482825.1 uncultured Gammaproteobacteria bacterium | reverse complement strand
AAAATGTCCCGCAAGACCAACGTGTTTTTGGGGATCGAGGAGTTTTGAAAGATCATTTTTATTTATAAATTTGGTGATTCGTTCGTCGTTTGCCAAAAGCTCGGCAAGGGGATTTTCCCCTGTTTGCTGAATTGTTTTATACGCTTTCATAGAATTTTCTCGTAGCGCTTCGTGGATTTCTTGTCGACTGGCCCCATTTTTTACTGCTTCCATAAGCACAACTTCTGTTGCGGCAAATGGACCATGAATGGACAGATTTTTGGCAATTTGTTTCTGGTTTATAACCAGGCCATCTACAATTTTGGTAGCACTATCCAGTATGTGGTCGACTGCCAGAAACATTTCAGGCAAATACGATCGTCTATTTGGCGAATCATCAAGTGTTCGTTCAAGCAGCATATGCGAGGCGTTATCCCAGGCATTTTGTGAAAGATTTTTTACTTCTCGTGCTAAAGAACAAATCTGCTCTGCTTTCCAGGGGTTTTTCTTAAACGGCATAGCAGATGAGCCCACCTGTTTTTTACCAAACGGCTCCTGCCACTGCCCAAATCCAGGTGATTGCATAATTCTAGCATCAAAGGCAAATTTATATAGAGATTGTGCAGCAGAAGCTAAAAAATTACTTAAAAACAGTTCAATTTTCCGAGGACTGGTTTGGTTGGCAATATCAACCGCGTCAATGCCAAGCTCTTTCATCACTTCTTCTTCCATTTCAGCTGCGCCTTTTTCATCAAGCAGCGCGGTGTAGCTTGCGGCAGTACCAACAGCACCTTTCATGCCCTTGCCTTTAAGAATTGTTTTAACAAAATTAAGGAGTTTAAGATCAAATAGCAAGTCTTGTGCGTAAAAGGCAAATCGGTAGCCAAGCGTGGTTGGTTCGGCCGGCTGCAGATGAGTGTATCCCATACATGGCAAGTCTTTGTATTGTTCAATTTTTTTGGCAAAAGCAGCAAGAAGCGTTTGTAATTTTTGTTCGATAATTTCAAGCGATTGTTTATAGCGGATAGTATCAGCATTGTCTTCGATATCCATGGACGTTGCGCCAAGATGAATTTTGCCTCCGCCAATAATAGCTTGTGAGGCGTAGGTATGAATCTCTGCCATTAGGTCGTGCTGGAGTTCTTTTTCCAGTTCGTGGGCTTTATCTATATCAATGTTGTCTTTGTGAGCTATAAGGTCGTCAAGTTCTTCTTTTGAAACGAGGCCTTTTTTGTTTTGGGCGCGGGCTAAGGCTACCCAGATTTTTCGCCAAAGTTGTCTTTTGTAAGCCTCAGACCAGATATGGCGCATCTCCTTGGAGCCGTAGCGCCAGCTAAATGGAGAAAGATAGGTAGTATGGTCAAATTTGGCCATGCTTATGATTATTATAGGTTAAAACCAGCAAAAATGCAAGTATTATTTTCAGTATACACTACTTTCTGATTTTATTAAGGTCTCCACTCAGAAAAATTGAGCCAAGCCCAATGATTTCTTCTGCAAAGGGATGATCATCTTTAATTTCATTTAGAATATAAATTGGTTTTTTAAGATGAAATGCTAGTCCCATTTCCAACAAACCGTCTCCTCCAATGTAGCCTTCAATGCCATTTTTAGGCAAGTTTACCATAAGCACGGCATCGGACTTAATGATTTCTCGAAAATGACCTTTCATTAACCGCGTTTTCTTTTTGTAGTCATCTTTATTTGCCAACCAGGTTTTGTGCTGCTTTACATCAAAATTGCCTTTCTTTTTCATTCTTCTAGCAGTGATTGGCACAAGCACCTTAAATCCCAAACGTTTGAGTTTCTTTTCAATCTCAAGAACCTCTTCATAAAATGAGGCACTCGAACAAACTGCAATTATTCTTTTTTTCCTCATAATTTTGCTGTTAGAACTTATATCATAAGTTATTGTTTTTCGTCATTCTCAGCTTGACTGAGAATCTTGATTCTCGCTTTCGCAAGAATGACGTTATTTGAGAATAAATTTTTCGATAACGTGTGCTACTCCATCCTCCTCTACGGTTGGGGCGATATAATCGGCGATTGCTTTTAGATCCTCAACCGCGTTTCCCATAGCCACTTTTAACCCGCAAGCCATTAGAAG
>CAYZZG010000051.1:1152-3829 GCA_964482825.1 uncultured Gammaproteobacteria bacterium | reverse complement strand
TAGCCATCTCCTACACCAATAATATCATGAGTTTCAATACCCAAAATCTTCGCGACTTCTAAAATGGCATGTTGTTTTGTGGCATATGCATGCGTTACATCAAGGTATATCTCATCTTTCACAGAGGAAATCATTTTATGAACAGCAACTGTGGGAAAAGAAAGTATTTTTTGGGTTAATTTATCTGCTTTTTTAACAGTAAGATGTGGAATAAAAACGCTTAATGGTTTTTTTGGCCTGTAGGTAGCATTATAAAAATAGTCTACTCCATCATCGTTTACATAAAATGACAGATGTTGTTTTGTTAATAGAGATATAATTTGTTGTAGATCCTTTTTACGTAACTGTTGTTCCCACAATATTGTGTTAGTTTTTACATCTACAATTCGTGTTCCTCCTGTGGTGATTGATGGACCAGTAAGATTAAGACGGCTAATAATTTGCTTAATAAGAGATTGCGGTCTGGAAGTGGCAATTCCTACATGAACAAGGCTACTTGCTTTATTAATTGCTTCTATAACTTTTTTTGATGGCAGAACTTCTCTGCCAATTTCTGTAAGCGGAGCAAGCGTTCCGTCAATGTCACAGATGAGCGCTTTGTATTTCCGTTTAGATTTTGATGGTGTCATCGCGGTTGGCTCCGGTAGAGATGCAGGAAATGTTAACTCCAGTTTGATTTTCTATTTCTTTAAGATACTGTTTTGCTTGTTTTGGTAATTTGGCAAAAGAATGAATTCCTTTAGTCGAGGTTTGCCATCCTTTGAGTGTTTTGTAAACCGGTTTTACTTTGTCAAGAAAATTCGCATCGCCGTCGTAGTAATGTACTTTTTTGCCATTCAGGGTATAGCCGGTGCAAATGGGAATTTCGGAAAAACTGTCAAGCACGTCAAGTTTGGTAATTATTAACTCAGTAAACCCGTTCAACTGCGCGGCAAAACGAATTAGTTCGGTGTCAAGCCAACCGCAGCGGCGCGGCCTGCCGGTAGTTACGCCCACCTCGTTGCCTTCTTGTCGAAGTTTTTCTCCGTTGGCATCGAACAGCTCTGTGGGAAATGGTCCTTCTCCAACTCTGGTGGTATATGCTTTGGCAACGCCGAAAATTTTCTTAAGATATTTTGGTGCAATACCGGCGCCATTTACTATGCTACCAGCAACCGCGTTAGACGCGGTAACAAATGGGTATGTTCCCCAATCATTATCCAGAAAAACGCCTTGTGCGCCCTCAAGGAGAATGCGTTTATCTTTCTTCAGAGCTTTCGCAAGAATGGAATATGTTTCTGCAATATAAGGAGCAACTTTTTTAAAAAGCGTAAAGAATTCTTCCTCAATTTCTTTTTGCGACAGTTTTTTTTCGCCAAAGGCAGCCAGAATTTCGTTTTTTATGGCAAGCTGGGCTGTTAGCTTTTCTTGAAATAGTTCTTTTTGCTGTAAATCATAAATACGAATTCCGTTATAGCTTACTTTGTCCGCATGTACCGGACCAATGCCTCGTCCGGTTGTACCTGTTTTGCCATTTCTTTTGGCGTTTTCATAGAGTTTATCCAGAATTTTATGATAGGGCATTATCAGATGACACCTTGGAGAAACAAAAAGCCTTCTTTTGAGAAAAACTCCTGCTTTTTCAATTGTTTCGATTTCCTCAAGTAACACTTTCAAATCAACAGCAGTGCCATTGGCAATAATGCCGACTGCCTTTTTGTTAAAAACACCAGAAGGGATTAGATGGAGGGCAAATTTACCGTGTTCGTTAATTACTGTATGTCCTGCGTTGTTTCCTCCGTGGAATCTAACGACGTAATCTGCGGCTTGCGAAAGGTAATCGATAATTTTACCTTTTCCTTCGTCTCCCCACTGTGAACCAATAACTAACGAAACAGCCATAACCAACAGGTATTGTAATAGAGGTAGGTTTGAAAAGCAACTATGAAATGAGTACAATACGAAGTCGAATGAAGACAGCTGTTGTTGGAGTAACTAGTGGCATTGCTGCATACAAGACGCTTGATCTTGTAAAACTTCTTAAAAAAGAAAAGCTCAATGTGTTTGTGGCGATGACAGAAAGTGCCACAAAAATGGTGTCAGTCAAAGATTTCGAGAAAGCCTCAGGTAACAAAGTGTTTACCGAGTTGTTTGAACAGGGATTTGATTATAAAAAAGTTCTCAAAGAACGTTCGGTTGAACATATCGAATTAGCTGATAGTGTAAATGCTGTAGTGATTGCTCCAGCCACGGCAAACATTATCGCGAAATTAGCTTATGGAATCGCGGATGATTTTTTAACTACTATGATTTTGGCCACAACAGCACCAATTATCGTCTGTCCATCTATGAACGTCCACATGTACGAAAATCCGATTGTCACCGAAAATATTAAGAAGCTTAAGTCGCGCGGATTTATAGTACTTGATCCGGACGAGGGAGATTTAGCTTGCGGATACCGCGGAAAAGGACGATTGCCGGTAGTTGATATCATTAAGGATGAGATAGTTCGACTCCTCAATCGTTCACAAAAATTACAAAAGAAGAAAATTATTATAACTGCAGGAGGAACAATAGAAAAAATCGATGACGTGCGTTTTATCACCAACAAAGCCTCGGGGAAAATGGGTGTGGCTATTGCAGAGGAGTGTTTTTTGCAAGGCGCAGAAGTGTTATTGTTGAAAGCAAAATCGGCAGT
>CAYZZG010000051.1:0-1116 GCA_964482825.1 uncultured Gammaproteobacteria bacterium | reverse complement strand
CGTCCACGATATCAAATTAAGGAAGAAATATTTGAAACAGGTGATGATTTACTCAGTTTAATTAAAAAATATGCACCAAAGAATGACTACATATTTCACACTGCAGCTGTTTCAGATTTTTCGCTAATTTCTCCATTCAAAGGAAAAATTTCCAGTAAAAAAGAGCTGTCATTAATATTTAAACCCGCTAAAAAAATTATCAACCAGATTAAAAAAATTAATCCAAAAATCATGCTAGTCGGATTCAAGGCGACGTGGGGGCTAAAAGATCAGCAGATGATTGATAAAGCAAAAGAGAAGCTTAAAGAAGCAAATGCAGATCTTATCGTTGTTAACGATGTAAAAAGAGGAGACAGGGGTTTTAAGGCAGACACAAACGAAGTAATCGTCATCGGTAAAGACGGTTTAGTAAAAAAAGTACCGTTGCAATCAAAGCGAGATGTGGCGAGAGAAATTATCGAAACGGTGTTTTTTTAATATCGCATTGACTTGGTCTTCAATAGCTTTTGCCCCTTTTTTGCTGTTATTTATTTTTAGATGAGGGAGTAAAGTGCGCTCAAAAATATAGCAGATGGCGCGGGCATAATCCTTATCGATTTTAAAGATTTTTCTTTTTTCAATTCTTTCTTCGCGGGCGTGCGCTTCGGCCTCTGTCAATATAAATTGTGTCTCTGGAAATTCTTGCAAGAAACGTTTTCGATATTTTTCCTTTATAAAGGTTTGGGCAACAACAATATTAGGATAAATTTTGTGTAATTTCTTAACATCGGTAATCAAACGAGAAAAAAAGACATCTCTCATCGCATCGCTAATTATTTGTTTTTGTTGTATCGCTTGTATTATTTCTGGCGTAATAGAAGCATCGCCGTCGTAGAAAAAATATTCCAGTTTTTTACTGATGATTTTGCCGACAAATGTTTTGCCTGAACCCGGAAATCCAAACACCACAATTATCATAAAGATAATTATATCTTAATTGTCTTTTTATAGCTACATAATAGTAGAAAAGTGGTAGAATACTCCTTACTATGGATCAAGTGGCACAAGTACGGGAAAGGACAGATTTGGTTTCTCTGATTTCAGAATCGATTCATCTCAAAAGAGCCGGGCGGAATT
>CAYZZG010000050.1:1449-5952 GCA_964482825.1 uncultured Gammaproteobacteria bacterium | reverse complement strand
CATTTCCTTTTTCATCCTCAAACAAAATTGTTTTTGTTGTTTTTTCAACTGGAATACCAACGTATTTTGCAAGTTCCTCAACGCCAATAATTCCTACCCCTTTTACTTCTTCCATTGGTTTTTCTTCTTCATTATCATGAGCTTCTTCAAGCTGAAACACCGCAACATCTTCATGCGCGGCATAACTGCCGTCTTCGGTGGTCAAAAACTTACTTTCCCCAACTTCTGATTCCACAATAAACTCGTGGCAATATTCTCCGCCAATATAGCCGTTGTCCGATTCAACAACAATTGTTTTGAGTCCGAGACGATCGAAAATTCTGGTGTAAGTATTTCGCATATTTCCATACTCCTTCTTGAAATCTTCTTCTGTGGCATGAAACGAATACGCGTCTTTCATCACAAATTCCCGAAGACGCAATAAGCCGCCGCGGGCTCGCATTTCGTCGCGAAATTTAATTGAGAACTGATAGAGATTAAAGGACAAATCTCTATAGGAAATTTGAAATTTTCTAACCAAATCAACCAGCATTTCTTCTGCAGTGCCCCCTAGTACAAATTCCATTTCGTTTCTATCTTTAATAGACATTAGCTCAAAACCTACCGAACTGGTGCGATTTGTCTCTTTCCACAATTCCTTTGGATGTAAAACTGGAGTAATCATTTCCTGCGCTCCTGCCTTATCCATCTCTTCTTTAATTATTTTTTGGATTTTTTGTTGAACTTTAAGTCCTAAAGGCAAAAGATAATACCGCCCTGCAGTGCTTTCTCGAATATATCCTGCTTGATACAAAAGTTTATGCGATGTGATGGTCGCGTCTCGCGGAGTATCTTTTATTGTTTTGCCAAACAGTTTTGAATATTTCATAATTTATTTTTTAAATCTTGGGGCTACTCGCTTTCTTGCCATTTCCAGATCAGCCATTTTTCTTTCCCAAACAGTTACCGCAGTAATAGCAAGCATAATCCCTGCCCCAAGTCGAGCGCCAACTTCTACACTCCAAGCACCAACTGCCCTTCTAGTCATGTCTTTAACAAAGCCTCTTGGCGCCAATTCTTTCATACGATCCTTACTCTTTTTGTAGTATAGCATTATTTTCAGTAATAACAATCAATATCTCATCACAATTGGTTACATTACTACGCTATAGCGTTCCTTTGTACCAATGCTGAGAATAGGTTTTTTGGATCGGGAAGAATAGGTGTCAGTTGTAAATCTTGACCAATATCATATTTGTTTGCCAGCTCATAAGTTAGCCTAAGCACTGAATAATCCTCTAACGCAATACCAACCGAATCAAATAATGTTATTTCATTATCATCTTCTCGACCTTTTTTTGAGCCATTTACTAATTCATGAAGCTCTGCATATACCAGTTTTTTTGCGTCTTTCTTATTGAGCCGTTGAATTTCTCCCTCTACAAAAGACTGATCAAAATATTCAATAACTATACGACAGCGCGGCAAAATACTTAATTCCAGTTCGGTTTTTCCTACCGTATCTCCCCCAAGAGCATTGATATGAACTCCGGCGCTAATCCAATCATTTTTAATAACATCAACGTGAGCCTTACATGCTGTGCAAACAGTAATAATATCTGCGCCAATTATAGCTTCTTGAGCATTATTACAACGTACAAGATTGAATGATTTTCCTACCATGTTTTTTTCAAATTTATCCATAGCTTTAGTGTCTATATCATAATATTTAATTTCCTTAATATCGCGTACTAACTGTAAACCTTGTACTTGAAATTCACTCTGCGCGCCAGTTCCAATAATTGCAAGCACATGAGCATTTTTACGAGCCATCAAATCTGTCACAAGTGCTGATGTCGCAGCGGTACGAAGAGCTGTTAATATCGTCATTTCGCTAAACATTAGTGGATAACCGGTATCAATACGTGAAAGCTGTCCAGTTGCAACCACTGTCTGCTGTCCTATTAACGTATTTTTAGGATGACAATTTACATACTTAAACGCATAATATTCTTTATTATCACAAATTGGCATTAGCTCCAAAACACCACCTGGCACATGCATAGCCGGACGGGGCATTTTTGTAAAGTTTCGCCAAGAACTAAAATCGCGCCTGAGAGCCTCCATAATATCTCCTAAGTAATTATCAAACCCATGTCGATTGATTAGCTTTGTTATTGATTCAACAGTTAAAATTTTCATATACTTATTAAGAACATAACTTGTTTTTCATTTACCTCAGTTCTAAATCCAAATCTGCCAAACAAACTAGATTGATCAGTTATTGATAAAACTTGATAGATACCTTTCTTTTTAGACTCATTAAGACATTTTTGAACCAATGCACTGCCTATTCCTCTTTTTCTATATTTAAAAGAAACAACTAACGAGCGAATTTCAGCTAATTTCTGACTGTAGATTTCCAAACTACAGCAGCCAACTATTTTGCCACTCTCCTCGTAAACAAAGAAATTGTTTATTGCTTTTTTAAGTTCCTTAATAGATCTTTTAAGAACTTTTCCATTAGATACTTCCTTTAGCAAAAGAGAGTAAATATCCAAAATGTCTTTTTTAACTGCTTTTCTAATGTTTTTTTCCATAAAAAAACGCCCGTGTAAATCCAACTGAGTTGAATTCACAAGGACGGTCTTATTCTTTAGAACCTTAATTCATAATTCTGAATTCTTAATTCTAAATTGTTCCGTGGTACCACCTTGCTTTGTTCTATTATTGCTAATAAAAACCTTTTTCCCGGCTCATTCTTAGCTTGCACTGAGCTTGCCGAAGTGATTTCGGGCGCTTGTCTTTTACGGTTAAGGCTCCGTACTGCTTAGCGCAGTCAGCGTTCCTCCTGAACTTGTTGAAGGATCGTTTAGCAGGAAACTAAACTAATAACGCTTTATACTCAATTATGATTTTATTTTAACACAACATTTTTATTTGTCAATAATCCCATGGTTACATTACTACGCTATAGCGTTCTTTTGTACCAAACCAGCAGGATATACCCTTCATACATTTTTACCGGGTTAGCAGTGCTTGTCAAATATATTGGGTTGGTATAATATCTAATCTACTATGGTGGAAACATTCATTGATACTGTCATCACTCAGTCACCATACGGACGGTATGCGGAAAAAAATAGAACTGCAAAGTTTACGACCATTGGCAATGGACTTAGGTCACTTGTCCCCAGCGCTAGCGATCATGCTGTCACTACAATTGCCGATGTAATGGCATTTCGGTACGGCATCTCAAATATACATTATCATGCGGAGGAGGCGAGAGACTCTGTACAACAATTATATGAAGACTTATTTTTTCCTCAGCAAGATTTTTCCCCTCAAGCCGTTGAACAATTGCGTGAGTTGGCGATCAGTCATGAATCATTAAAAAACAGAGTAAAAGAAGTCGAAGTACCAATCAATGAGGATTTACAAGTCAAAATAATCTATGGAGACAGTGACTGGGAAGGAATTGGAGCAGTTCATTTTCTGGCTAAAGACAGTCGATCTCAAACATATTACCCACTATATATTGTAAGAGGCAATCCTTTAGCAAGAGATGAATTTTCTTTCAAAATTCGCTCAATACAACCATGGGTTTCTGATAGTGTTGCCGCAGTCCGATGGTTTAAAACTCCTTTCTTTGAAGAGATGTTACCTCAAGAACAAGTAGGACAAATCAAAACGGCTATTCAAGAAAGACAAAGATTGTTAGACAAGCTTACTCGCGCTATGAATAGAGGAGAAACAATTGCTAACAATAAAGACTTACTACTTACACAAGAGTTAATATTACTGATGACCCTTGTATATCTTCAAGGAGCGGGAGTAACGACCATTGAAGCTATAACGCATGGCGCTCATAAAAAATCAAATTATTTCAGTTTTAATTATGATACTCTATTTGAAAAATGGTTCGAAATCCAAGATGATGAAATTTATCCTTGGATCATTAGGGGAAATAAAGGTAAAGGGTATGTGCCTAAATTTTCCTTTTTACCAGGCACAACCAGAAGAGTACTAATCGACACATATACTGCTTTTTCACATTGAGGCTACACTCTTGGGGTGTCTTATATACGCCATATATTTGAGTTTGACAAGTTTTTTTAGGCTATATAAAATGAGCTATAATATCGATTACTCCATGCTCATTCACTGATGATCCAATATAAAAGTTTTCTTGTCCTTTTGTTTTTGCCAAGGTTTTCAGTTCATCAGATGCATTCCCCATGACACCAACGTATTTGCATTGTGACATGAATTCCCAGTCTCCTGCAGTATCCCCTACACCTAAGATATTTTCAAATGAAACATGAAGATTCTCAGCTACTTCTTTTGCAGCAGTCTTTTTTGATATGCCTGGCATAGTAATTATTGCTACTTGCATTGGTAAAAGGGCAGGATGCACTGACCACACAAGAGAAATCTTTTCGCTAAAAGGAAATAAAATATTTTCAATGCGCGACTTATCTTTTGGATTCTCTGCAAAAATAATGAGCTTGAATACTTCCTTAT
>CAYZZG010000050.1:0-1409 GCA_964482825.1 uncultured Gammaproteobacteria bacterium | reverse complement strand
GCATATTGTCAACTATTACAGGAGGCTTTTGTAAAATAGCTATTCTTTTTTTGTCCATCTCAGTAAGATATCTCTTTTTAATAATCCAATTATCAAATGTATACACTTCAAGATATAAATTGTGCTCATCACATGTCCGTGCAATATCCGAAACAATAGTCTTATCCATGATATGTTTTTTTATAATTTTGTTATCTAGTGGATCAAAAATAATTGCGCCATTATCGCTAATATGCGGATTACGTAGTTGTGCTTGTTTTATGATAGGTTCAATAGCAAAATGATATTTTGCGCTACAAAGAACCATTGTAATTCCCTGTGAATGATATTTTTTTAATGTGTTGATGACATCTGCATGAGGATTAGGAAAGTTAAACCCTTCTTTATCACCGATAATAACACCATCAACATCTAAAATAACTGCTTTTATCATTCGCTCTTTTTCACTTCGTGGCCGCCGAAGGCATTTCTAAGGGCAGCAATGAGCTTTGCTGTAAATGAATTCTGCACTGCAGAATCAGTTTGTGATTGTTTTCTGTATACAAGTGACGCTTCAATAATAGGAACAGCAACCTTCTCTTCTTTTGCCTGCGCAACTGTCCAATCAGCCTCTCCGGAAATACCAATATAGCCGGTAATCTTTGCTAATTTAGGATCCTGTGTTAATGCATCAATTGCTCTATCTAACATAAATCCTGAAACAAGTGTTCCTTTTTGCCATAACTTTGCCACATCGAGTAAATCAAGATTATAGGGAGACTTTTCTAACACCGCAAATCCTTCTCCCAAAGATTGCATGATCCCATACTCAATACCATTGTGAATCATTTTGACAAAGTGCCCTGCTCCACCTGTACCAAAATATTTATGGCCACCGTTTGGCGTAGAAAGGCTGTTGAGTAAAGGCTTTATATATTCATACGCGCTTTTATCTCCACCGACCATGAGTGGATACCCGGTTTTTGCAGCAATAACTCCACCTGATACACCAATGCCTAAAAATCGTATTCCTTTCTCTTTAAACTTTTTATATCTTTCTTCCGTATCTTTATAGAATGCGTTGCCACCATCAATAATAATATCTCCCGCTTCGCTACGAGGCGAGTCTTTTTCAATAAACTGTGAGACTTCATCAAGAATAATCTGCGTTGCGTCTCCCGCTGGAAGCATGAGCCAAATTATTCGAGGAGATTTTTGTTCTTTTACTAGTGTCTCAACACTTTTTGCAATAACTAATTGAGAAAAATCTTTTTTAATTTCTCCTGCTTTTTCGGGAGATCTATTCCAAACGGATACATCATGACCCTCTTGTAATAATTTTCGGGCAATATTGCCCCCCATTTTTCCCAACCCGATCATTCCTATTTGCATAGCATCACTGTAACATGTCACTTAATTCTATGCAAGAG
>CAYZZG010000049.1:2135-6363 GCA_964482825.1 uncultured Gammaproteobacteria bacterium | reverse complement strand
AAATACTTTTTTTCGAATACCATCAAGTTGCATTTTACTTTCCTTTCTTAACCACTTCTCTATAAGAAGTTTATGGTAATTAACCAAGAATCCTGTAACAAACTAACCAATAAGCCGTTTTACTTCTTTCTCAAAATCTTCTACGTCAACAAAACGCTTAAATACACTTGCAAAACGTATATATGCCACCTTGTCAATTTTTTTAAGTCTACCTGCCACCATTTGTCCCAGCTTTTTACTTTCCACCTCCACACCGCTTTCGTTTAATAAATCTCTTTCTATTTCTGTAACAATTCTTTCTATTGCCTCAACCGGTACTGTTGTTTTCTCGCTAGCTTTTAGAACACCTGTTTTTAATTTCTGCCTGTCAAATTGTTCCCGTTTTCCGTCCTTTTTAATAACGTAAAGATTAATATTTTCAACCCGTTCGTAGGTAGTAAATCTTTTTTCGCACTTGATACAGGCGCGCCTGCGCCGAATTGTTTCCAGATCCTCGCTGTCTCGCGTTTCAACTACCTCTGTTTCTCGACTGCCGCAATAGGGACATTTCATAATTCGATAAACTCATTATACCCTATTTTTAATGTTCGTGCACTACTGCTAGTGCTAGAATCCAGCATATGACCCTAAATCTGTTGTGTCAACTGGAAATTTCTGTATCAAAAACAGTCAGTGTGAATTTTAGCCTCGAAGAAAATGGTAAGAAAAATAAAGCTACATTAGTGGGTCTAAAATATGTTCATCTTTTTATATTTGAACACTATCTATTGTTAAGCTTACTTACCTTTTCATTTATGACTTGTATTCGCTTAATGATTGTCTCAAATTTCTTTTTGTTTTTTTCAGTTGCTTTTACTGCCAGCTCCTTTATTGCTTCTTCGTGTTTTTTGGAGGCAACAAAAAGTCGCGCAGCAATATCTTTAGTGTACATACCTTGTTTTTGTGCGTCTTCTGCCCTAGCAATCGCATCTTCAAAATAATTTTCTCCTTTAGCTATTGTTGATTCTGCGAGTTCTTGATTTCCTTTCTTAAAAAGAGACAATCCTGCAGCGAGACGTTTATCTGCTTGTAGTAAATTGAATTCTGTCTTTTTAAGAGAATCTGAAATAAGCAAAGTAATAATACGATCCCGAAGCATTTTTACCACATAAAGCGGATGGTCGGGCAAAAGACCGGGGTAAGGAAGTTGGTATTGTGGAAGCGGCGTTGGAGATGGTGTTGCGGTAACCTCTTGGGAATAAGAAGAGGACGGAAAAAAGAGTACGACAGAAAAAATAAGCAGTAGCGAAAAAAGTAATCTCTTTTTCATTATTACATTATTGTACCAGTACCATTATCGTTTCGCAACAACCACAACTTCCTACTTTGTCGCAACGACAAAAATGCCCTTGGTTGACTCCTGTTCAAAAACAGAAACTGTCCTCTCTTTTACAACCTCTATCTTTGGATATCCTTTCTTCTTAAATAATTTGCGCAGTTGTTGTTTTGTAAAAGGATTTAAAATCGTTCTACCGATTCCTCTAGTATGTAAGTTCTTCCCGTTAGAATCAACAACCATTACATTTAAATTAACTAAACCATCGCTGCGAAAATCATAAAACATTGAGAGCGCATGTTCTACTTGTTTACCAAATGGCGACTGGGCAAAATGCATGCCACCAAATCGTATCTTCTTCTTAAAAATTGTTTCGTAATCCGGTATCTGAACAATAATGATATTTTTCTTTTCATTAAGCAAACTACAGACAGCACCCATATCTCGTTCTATATTCATAGAGTGCGCAATAACGCCTCCCATAAAAATTGCTGCATCATAGTCGGAAAAGGATGCCTTTGGCAACTCTCCCATGCTGGTTTTTACAAAAGTGACGTTTTTTCTTGTTTTTTGAGGCAAGGCATCTCTTTTTCTATTTGCAATAGCAATCATTTTGTCGCTGTGATCAATACCCACCACGACAAATCCATGTTTTGCCAAGGCGATTGCATGCTCTCCTGTACCACATCCTACATCAAGGATTTTTTTAGCGTGCTGTTTTTTAAGATATCGAGTAATAAGAGGAATTTCGTTTGCAAGACGGGTTTTCCAGTCCGTAAACAAATCAAAATTATGAGCCAACCAGTTATGAAACTCTTCCTGATTCCACCCGACAACAACTTCTTTTCCAATCAACGCATTAAAAATATCCCCCTTAGAAATAACACCAATTAAGTTTCCCTTTGTATCAATAACCGGAAGCCGACCCACCTTATGAACAGTCATAAGCGAATGGGCTCGAAGTAGCGGAGAGTCTGCCGTAATAGTTTCTGGGTGCTTGCTCATAATATCTGTAGCAGTCAGACTTAAAATATCGTTAACCCGCGTCTCCATTCCTTCGAAGTCACCAGAATGGACTGGATCTTCAATATATTCCTGCATTGAAGGGTAAAATCGTGCAAGAATATCCCGCTCGGTAATAAAACCGACTACTTTTTTTCCTTCACAAACCGGTAGGCCATTAATGCCATGACCAAAAATGAGGCGAGCTATTTCGTATGCAGGAGCGTTGGGTGAAACGTAAACAGCATCGTGCTGCATCACGTCTTTCACTTTCATGCCTTCATTGTAACATACAATAATTCGTTTTCAAGACAGATTTCTCGATTTGTGTTATAATTCTTCGCGCTTTAAAATAAATTTATGAACGAACGAATCAGGGCATTATTAGGATTCCACGGATTTGGCCGGGGGGAGTCAGGATTCACTCCACCGTCCTTCTATCCCGCTATCCAAGGAGCAGGGAATTCCCATGATCCCTTGCCACATGCAATTCCAGACGATGAACGTACTTTATTAATCGAACAGTGGAGACGTCTTCCTCGAAGAATAACAAAGTATAAGACAGGAGACCATCCAGACGGGATTCATTATGAAGAAGGAAGATTACTTATTGTGGGCAATGAACAGGTGATGGATGAATTTGAATTGCCATGGTGTCAAGCAACGGTACGAGAGATGTTTGATGGAAAACAAGGACCTCAAGCAGTGATTGAGCGTGGATTTGGACTTGGTATCATGTCTGAACTTATTTGGCGAGAAATGAATACTAGAGGCGGAATATACTATATTGTGGAATTAAACGAGGCTATACATAGAGACGCGGCAAATTTCGTCGCAGGAAAACAAAGGGAGATAGTAAAAAGAAGATTTCCTCCGCCTCTTAATATAGTTTTGCTCCCCCCCATGGATGCCGACAAAGCACTGTCGCAGTTTCCCGATAACACATTCGACCTTGTTTTCTCTGATACTCATCAATTGCGAGAAGAAGAACGAGGCATCAACGATCTGTTGCGCCTTGATAGCATGGTAGAAAAACTTAATTCAAACGGTAGATTGTCGTTCTGCGCCTTTCATAGAAACAATCAATCGGGAGGCCTTGATTATCGACAGATGAGAATTGTCGGTGCGTTTTTTGAATCAACTAAAGTAACAAGGGCGCGTGTCGTGCCTCCACCGCATTGCACCTATCTTCAAGGACCATTAAGAGAACTTCCTGTTGTGGTATGTGAAAGACCCATCAGAGGAGCTACGTATCCTGACGCTACTTAATCGCCTCAAGGGCGATTTGGAAGGTTTCTTCGGCGTTATGAGAATAGGTATTGATCACTAAATCGTAATATTTTTTGTCCCAGTACACCCAGTTTTGATCGCCATTTGCATATAGTCTTCTGAATTTTTCTAAATGCTGCCTCTCTCTTTCCTGCACTTCGTATTTTGCTTTCTCCACCGATATTTTATCTCTATTTACTAATCGATCGATGCGAATTTCGGCTTTATCATTACCCTGTGCATCTTCGCAGATAATTAAGATCTTGAACACTTCTTTAATTCCCTGCGCGTCAAAACCTGCCAAATGACTTTGAATAATGTGATGTGTTTCTTCTTTGAGTATTTTTTTAATACGCTCTTCGTATTCCAAATCAGAATGATCAGGCCGCTTCTCGGTATCTATAATACTAAACCCCAGATCTTGATTTATTTTCCGCATCAGCTTTCCTCCATCTAACATTTCCCAACCTAATTTTTCGACAAGATGTTTAGCCAGCGTGGTCGCGCCACTGCCTATTCGACCGGAGACAGTAATGTTACGAATGTTTGGCAAATCAATCATCGTTTTGTCATTTTGTCATGCTGAACTTGTTTCAGCATCTCATTACAATATCAAAAATTAAAAAGTAAACAGTAAATATA
>CAYZZG010000049.1:0-2092 GCA_964482825.1 uncultured Gammaproteobacteria bacterium | reverse complement strand
CATTTTTACTATTTGCTATTTAATATTTAATTTTTTTCAGATCCCGAAACAAGTTCGGGATGACAAGTATGACCTCAGCGCTTATTACCGACCATTAAAACTTCTTCCACTAATCTATTAGCATACCCATATTCATTGTCATACCAAGCAATTACTTTAACCATATTTTGCAGCACCACTTGGGTAAGCGTTAGATCAACAATTGCCGAATGAGGATTACCAATAATATCGCTTGAAACAAGTGGATCCTCTGTCACCATGAGTATGCCTTTATATTGAGGATTTTTTGCTTCTTTTTCAAACGTCTCATTTACTTCGCCAACAGTAACGTTTTTTTTGGTAATAAAGGTAAAGTCGGACAGTGAACCGGTAATCACCGGCACCCGAATGGCCAGACCGCTAAAAATATTCTTGAGTTGCGGATAGGCTTTGGCAGCAGCGGTAGTTGCGCCTGTTGAGGTAGGGATAATATTTTGACTAGCAGCTCTGGCTCTTCGATAATCTTTGTGTCCGCCGTCTTGCAACCGCTGATCAGATGTATAGCCATGGATGGTGGTCATCATTGCTTTTTCAATGCCAAAGTATTCGTTAATAATTCTGGCTACCGGCGTAATGCAATTAGTAGTGCAAGAGGCATTACTAATGGTTGTCTCTCCTTTATAGTCTGTATTGTTTACCGATAAGACAAAAGTGGGAACATCGTCTGCATCAACCGGGGCTGAGACCACCACTTTTTTTGCGCCTGCTTTAAAATGAACATCGAGTTCTTCTTTGGCATGATTTTTTCCTTTAATATGCCCTGTTGATTCAATCACCACATCTGTGTTGTACTTTCCCCACGGAAGCTGATGATCTTTTATTTCAAAAATAGGAATTTTCTGGCCATCGATAATTAAAAAGCCGCTGGAGTGGTTAATGTCATTTTCTTCACAAGAAATTTGGTGGTTATTAAGCGGGCCATAGCTGGTATCATATTTAAGAAGATACATCCAGCCTTTAATGTCTGTTGAAGATCCGGCATTAATCACCACCACCTCTGCCTGATCTTGGTATTTGTCAAGCAAAATCCGATGAGCAAGTCTTCCAATTCTTCCGTATCCATTAATCGCCACCCTAATCATATGCTTTGAGTATATAAGGAAACTACAAACACATCAAGAGGAATATTTCTAAGTGATATTATCTTCGTTCTGATATCATACCCGAGATTTCTGCTAATTTCTGAGGATTTGAAGGAAGCGCAAGAGCTACTCCTTCTCTTTCTAAAGGAGCCATGTCTGTAGTTCCTTTCAGTTTGCTTGTATCAAGAGGATGAAAGGATTCAAACTTAACACTGTTTGCTAAGTAAGAATCGCCAACTGGATCTTCACCAATAAATTCTCTATTTCTGCTAGCAATGGCAACCAATAATAGTAATTTTTTTAAGTAGGCCTCAATTCGTTCATCACGATATTTTGAAGGGTCAGTTTCCCTACGTAGTGCGACATCTATAGCGCGATCAACAAGCTCATCATCAGATGCAGAACTAATTGCAACTGAAAAAGAAAGCGGATGTTGTGTAAAATCAACTTTTGATTCACCATATGCTAGTCTTTTAGCATCTGCCTCGTCTGGATCAAAATCTTCGGAGGTAATAGTGTAGTCTTCTTCGTCAGAAAAAGGTGTTGCTGTACGAAATCTTGAATTAGCATTAGGTAAAGCAGAAAAAATTACATAAAATATTCCCTCTGGGGTTTCCAACTCTCGTTCTGATCTATACCCAACTGTATGAGTTCTAGGTGGTATGTGAATTTTTCCACTCTCATCACGAAACGGCTCTGGATTGCTTTGCGGACTTACAGATACCGTAAAACGGGGATCAAATAATTGAATTGTTTGTCCCAATCGAAATCTTTTTTCTGCTTGCGGTATTTCAGCTGCTTCTGACCCCATGCTCGCATTTTAATTTAACTATATTACATTTTCAAGAATCAACAATTCTCTCCCAAAGTATGCTGCTACGTAGCAATAGACTTTAGACGGATTTCTTTTGACACGAATAGTTCTTGAAGTTTGATATAATATTAAAGGCGATATATGACACAAGCAAATT
>CAYZZG010000048.1:0-6684 GCA_964482825.1 uncultured Gammaproteobacteria bacterium | reverse complement strand
TGGGTGGAAGACGGGTGCTGCCCCCGCGACCTCCAGGTCCACAACCTGGCGCTCTGCTGTTGAGCTACATCCACCATGTAGATGAGTATATCATCAAAATTCCCTCTTGACAAAGGGGTTTGTTTTCTGCTCTACTGGATATAGATGAAAAAGAAAGCGCACAAAAAAGTAAAACATACTGTTTCCCGCAAAAAAGAACAACCACTCTACTGGTACTTAGTTCCACTGATTGCGGTTATTATTGGGGGAGTCACTCTTCTTATGGTGTTAACTACGGTGTTTGCCTCGGTCGGAAGATAAGAAGTTATCTGATTTTGCTTTTTCTTTTCTTGCAAGAGCTATAAAGGGAAGCGCCATTGCGGCAATCAAAGCAGCACCCATGTAAGACATTGCATATCCTCCTATGTCGGCAACTTTTCCAAGTGTCGGTTGTATCACAATACCTCCACTTGATCCCATGAGTGCATCGAAAGAAAGCACAGTTGCTC
Source organism: uncultured Gammaproteobacteria bacterium (assembly GCA_964482825.1). Taxonomy (GTDB): domain Bacteria; phylum Patescibacteriota; class Microgenomatia; order Levybacterales; family UBA12049; genus CAYZZG01. The sequence goes on along the minus strand of CAYZZG010000048.1, from coordinate 6,196 downwards.
GTTGCTCAGAGGGTATAATGCCATTAAGATAGGCTTGGCGAATTGGCATAAGCGCTGCAAACAAAAGCCCCCAGAGGAAGATAAGTACAATAGCCATCCAGAAGTTGTTTACAAGTGATATGAGTAATAATATAAGTGCTGTAAAGAAGGTTATCATAATAAGTGCGGTGGTTCTTCTAGTAAATAATTTCTTAATATGGGGTGCTATGAAACCTCCGGCAATTTGGGCGCAGGCAGTTAATGCGGCTATAAGTCCCGCAATTGTGTACGCTTTTTCATCTCCGTATAACTTTAGTAAAAATGGCTGCAGAGCATAAAACACATAAAAACTAACACCCGTTGCAAAAGGAGCAGCCAACATAACCCAGCGCACTTTAGAATTTCCGAGACCATAATGAATTGAGCTGGTAAATATTTTCTTCATTTTTCTTAAGGGTTGTTTGGATTTTTTTGGGGTAAAACCTAAATCTTTCATAAGGAAAAAGGCAGCGATAAAGTTTAGTATTAAAATAATGGAGCGCAAAATATAAGGAACTCCAAGATTGGTAAATTGGGCGATAATTCCGCCTGCAACAGAACCCGTAAGCATAGCTGCTCCGCCAACTATTTGTCCTTTTGAAAATACGCCATCAAGGTTTCCTTTGTAATTTGTTGCATGTAATGCATCAACCAACCATGCCTCCAGCGCTCCGGAGAAAAAAGTAAATCCAAGACCAAGCATTACAGACGATAATGCCCATCCCCAAAACGGGCCATGCATTTGCCACATAAGAAGATATAAAAAGGTAGAAATAGCAAGAGTGGATGAGCCTAAAAGATAAGATATTCTTCTGCCAAAGGTATCGGCAATAATACCGGTTGGCACTTCAAAGATTACTTGTCCGGCAGTAAAAAATGCATTGGCCAAAAAGGCCTCAAAGTTACTAAGTCCAGCATCAAGAAGAAAAATCGTGTTGATCCCCCAGATAAAAGAGGCAGCTAAAGTATTTCCCAATATTAAACAAAGATAAATAGTCTGAATGTTTTGGGGTTTTCGTAAAACCATAATAAATCGTACTTGACAGTTTTTCCTGTTTTCTTTAATCTAGAAAAAGCATATAATTTTTACTGTGTTTTCACAAGTAATAAACGATAGCCTTCTTAAAACCTTTGGAATAGATCAGGCAGATCCTGCAAAGCAGCAGAAATTTTTAGATTCTTTTAGTCAATTGGCCGAAGAAATAGTTCTGCAATGCGCCATGGCTAATCTCCAAGGACAAGATTTACAAACGTTTCTTCAACTGTTGGCAGAAGACGAGAGCGGTGATAAGGCTTTGCAATTCGCTCAAGAAAAAATCCCCGATTTTACTACAAAATTACAAAACTTAATGCAGGAAGAAATGCAAAAAATAAATTACTAATTATGGAAGCGCCAGTAGCAACATCTCAAGCACCAAATGTTCCACCTCCCCCGGAACGGAGAGTTGGTGAGTTAAAGGAGTCTTTAAAGATTGATATTCGCCACAAAGCTTCTACTACCCCCCATCTAATGGTAAACAACAGAATAACTAAAGAGGGAAAAGAAGTTGCCAAAGCTATCTATCAGGAAGAGTTAGGTTTTGGTGCAAAAACTCCCCAATTTGTAGAAGCTGCGAAATTTATTCGTCAGGATATTAATGAAGAACTTAATGCATACAGAAAAAATGCAAAATTGGAGGTTTTAAAAGCTCTTCAGGCAGAAGGAATAACAAGACGACAAATTAGTGTCGATGAGTTTAAGCAAAAGGTAAAAGCTCAAATTGCCGGGAATAGAGATGTGCAAGAAGTTCAAGTCATGCGAAAACTCCTCGCCTCTGTTGTTCAACGCTCAAAAAGCGCTGATGTCGCGCAAATACGATTAAAGCTTAAGTCTGAGGTAACAGAAGAAGAAATAAATGCCAGATTGCAAGTGCTTAAAGCACAAGGAAAAACCAAACTACCAGGCCGTGAACTAATACGTAATGCTCTTGCTGAACAAAGAAGAAAAGTTCTTCGGGAATCATTACAAGCTCAAGAACTGTCTATAGTTTCCAGTGCACCGGCGGTTGAACCAACAAAGCCTCAAACAGTTCCCGAACAACCAGTAATAGCGCCAGAGGCATCGCTAACATCTGAATCATCCTCTGTCATAGTACCAACTACTGAAGCAGTGCCTGCAGACGAACAGCAAAATACCCGAGCTGATTTGCATTCGAAACGAATAAGAAGTCGTATTGATGTGTTAAGTAGTTCGCGCCGCGCCCACATGGTGGGGTCGATTCTACGTTCTGGTAAAAGGGCGGTAGAAACAATTAGATATACTGCTACAGGTATAGGAAAAAATGTTATTAAGCGTCCGCTTACCGCAGCCGCGGCAACCTTAGCTATTACTGGAGTATTAGGTTTAAGTAATCCGGCAGCAGTTGGCGCAACCGCAGAGTCAATTCTGGCAGCTGTTACGCCTGCTGCTGGTAATGCAATTGTTAGAGAGGCAACGCCACCTCCCTCGCCAGCTACGCAACCTCGCATAGAAGAGATTCGTCAACAGTCCCTTGAAGCGAGAGGACAACCTTTTATGGCAGTTCCTTTAGAATTTGGTAATCCAAATGTTGATCAACCGCAGCCTCCTATTGTCGAACAAAACGCACCATCAAAATCAGAAAAAGCTCCTATTATAAAAGAGCTTGTCGTAGGACATCGAGTTATACTGGAAGATGCATCTTTGATAACACTACCTGGATCGCTTAATAAGGGAGAATCAGATTCTAATAATCCGTGGATTAAGATTGGTAATAAAATACGTGTTTTTAGTTCTTCTGCGGGAGGGCCTGTTATAAGCGAGGGAGAAAGTCTAGGAGCACTTGTTAGAGATGAAAACTCCGTTTCTTTTGATAAAAAGTTGAATGGAAACAGATGGCTTGAATCAGTTATTAAAGTAGATTACAAACTTTATGGTTGGTATCATTACGAGCCTCTTGATCTTTTTGCTCCAGAAGCAGGGGGAAGACATTTAACCGCTCCCAAAATAGGGGCGGCAGTTTCAGATGATGATGGAAAAACCTGGCATGATTTGGGGTTTGTTCTTGAATCTCCTCAAGATAAGTTAAATAAAGACACGAAGAATGCATACTTTGCAGGAGGATATGGTGATTTTTCTGTTATATCGGATCAAAATAATGAATATGCTTATTTTGCGGCTACAAATTATGAAAAAGATCCAGAAAACCAGGGTATATTTATGGCAAGAATAAAATTTGTAGATTTACAAAATCCTTCAGGAAAAGTGCAGAGATGGCAAAACGGTAAATGGCAACAATCAAGCACAGAAGGAAATTCCACCCCAATAATTAGACCAAAAGTAGATGTACACCAACCAAATGGAGATTTTTACTGGGGCCCATCAATTTATAGAGATGAAAAAACGAATAAATTTGTCATGCTAATGAATCGCGCAGAAAATGCAAATTGGGATCAAAAAGGAATATATGTAAGTTTTACTGATGACTTATCTAATCCTAATGGGTGGTCCGAGCCTGAATTACTGATTGATGCCAAAGGTGAAGGCAGTTGGTATCCTCAAGTAATAGGGAATAGATTTTTTGTAGGCGGGAAATCAGATAAAACAATCAGCATTGTGCCTCCAGGAGGAAAAAAGTAGGAAATTAATTCCTAAAAAATAAAACTTGATAGAGAAAGAAACCTTTTGTCCTCTTGCATCTTCGTATATTTTTTACGTAGTATGGTAGTATGCGACAGATACTTCACATCGATTTTGATTCGTTTTTCGCCAGCGTTGAACAGCAATGCCAACCTGCTTTACGCAACAAGCCAGTGGGGGTGATTGCTCAAAATAGCAGAACCTGTATTATCGCGGCAAGCCGTGAAGCAAAACAATTTGGGGTAAAAACCGGATCGGTCAGCTATCTTGCTTTTGAAAAATGTCCCCAACTAATACTCATCCCTGCCGATTTTGTAAAGTATTTTGAAGTTTCCAAAAGATTCCTTGCTATTGCCAAGGATTATTCTCCGTTCGTTGAGCTGTTTTCAATCGATGAGGTGTTTATTGATATTACAAAAACGCTTTCATTGTTTGGTTCAATTGACGGAATAATTACTAAAATTAAAAAACGAATTAAAGAAGAAATTGGAGAATATATTAGCGTTTCAGTAGGAATATCACACAATAAACTGCTGGCAAAACTTGCTTCGGGATTGCAAAAGCCCAATGGAGTAGTTGCGATTACTCCGGAAAACCTTGATCAGATATACGAAAAGGCCCAGCTTACCGATATTTGTGGTATTGGAGAACGTATTCGGTTTCGTCTTAATACTCTTGGCATCTATACCCTTCTTCAACTCAGAACTATCCCTTTAGGACTATTAATTGAGGAATTTGGTCATGCAGAAGCAAGATTTCTAAAGAATGTAAGTTATGGTATTGATGGAAGTTCTGTCATTCCCTACACCCAAAAACCCGAAGTAAAATCAGTAGGTAGAAACTATTGTTTACCAAAAAATGAATATAGTCAACAAATTGTTCTTCAAAACACATATGAATTATGCGAAGAGGTCTGTTTAAAACTAAGAAGACTTAACAAACAAGCGCGTACCCTTGGTATTTCGCTTCGGGGAAATAAAAACATGAACATTAGAAAAACATTATTATATCCATTTAACACAACTGCTGTAATTTTTAATGAGGGAATAAGGATGATAAATTTACAATTTCACTATGTTGCTGCTGATTATGTGCGCCAAATTAGCGTGTGGGTTTCTCATCTAAGCGATGTATCTGCTGCTCAATTATCTTTATTTTTCGATGTTTTAAAAAATAAACGACTGGTTACTGCTATTGATAGTATTAATGAAAAATTTGGAGACCATACTATTAGAAATGGATTTTTACTCTACGCAGATAAACTGACCACCGTGCCAAACGGATGGATGGCAGATAAGTATGAACGCACAAAACTCGCAAGAGAAGCAAGTAAGGATTTCTAATCTGCTATTGTTGCAGCGCAAACAAGCTCGGCTTCGGCAAGTACCTGCTTTCTTTTTTCTGCAGAAAGACCAAGAAGATAAAGTGCGTCGCTGTTATTGTAAAGATCTTTACACAGCACTATATGATTTTCTAAAAGTTTTTGTTGCTGTTCATGGTAAAGAGATGTCAAAGCAGTGATGGGAGTAAGTTTTTCTTTTTCCACCAGATCACGCAAGCTTTCACCTTCTGGTAAACTCCAGCCAATTACTTTTAGCCCTACACAATCACCATAAGAAAACGCATCAATCGTCGCTTTGGTGTTGGTAATAACCCAAGCCTTGGTAAAACCATATTTTTCTTTTACATCGTCAAAACGTGCTTTGGTGTAGAGCACAACGTGGGAATCGGTTTTGGTGCCGGGAAGATTGTGAAATTTTGCTTCCACCATTATTCGCTCAATGCCATCTGAAAATTTTTTTTCCGCAATAACATCAATCTCGTGAGAAATACACTTCCCTTGCAAAATAACTCGCGTTTGCGTCGTATACCCTTTTGCTTGTAGTATGCGGGCCACAAAATCCTCAAACGGGAAACCGGTTGGTCCAAGAGCCATGATGGCATTTTTAAGGCTATATCGGGATCTGGCATATGGCTCTGGTGATTTTTCTAGAAATTCAATAATATGGTGGTAAATTTCGGAAGATGGAATATTCTCGTAGATTTTTTCTTTTACATGAGCTAATACTTGTTGCTGTAATGGAGTTGGAATTCCGGCTCTTTTTATTGAAGTTATTAGTTTTTCTTCACTAAAAGGTTCTTTATCTCCATTTGCTTTTATAATCTCTACCATACTTACATGGTACTCATAGAATCCTCTTTTTTGCAAGTATATTGAGTAAAAAGAAAACTCTGTGTTATAGTAGAAAGGCTTTTATGAAAGGGATAATTTCTCAGGAAGAGCAATACATCATTAGTGAAAGCAGCGAAGTGAGTTTTGGTGAGTTGCCATGGATGGAAAAATTTTTTCGAGGATTTCCGGCTTTCCGTCATCGAAATTTTCAATTATATTTTATTGGGCAGCTAATCTCACTTATTGGTACCTGGATACAGATGGTGGCTCAAGGGTGGTTGGTTTTACAACTTACCCATTCCGCTTTTTGGGTAGGAATAGTGGCTGCTTTGGGAACGCTTCCTATTCTTATTTTTACTCTTTTTGGT
>CAYZZG010000047.1:0-6809 GCA_964482825.1 uncultured Gammaproteobacteria bacterium | reverse complement strand
GTCGAGTCGAACTCGACTACCAAGTTTGACCAAGTCTGACTTGGTTTGACTTGGTGGCCTAGCTATTCCACCTCTAAGGTGGAAACTCTCCATACTTGATACTTTTTATTTAATCCTGCATACTCATTTTATGAGCAGTCTTTTTTTTGAAATCACCATCTTTCTTGCCATAGCCACTATTTTATCGCTTATCTTCCGCTACTTTAAGCAACCGGGAATTTTAGCTTATATTTTAACCGGCATTTTACTTGGGCCTTTTGGACAGTTTCAATTTCAAAACCAGCAAGATCTTCATTCGTTTGCTCAGCTTGGAGTAACACTGTTGCTTTTTACATTAGGCCTAGAACTCAAATTTAGCCAGCTTAAATCTACTGGGTCATATATCTTGCTTATTGGTATAGCCCAAATTATCGCTACTGCGGGTATTGGATATGTAATTGCAGCAGTGCTTGGAGTTTCACATATTGCATCACTCTACATTGGGGCAGCACTTAGTTTCTCAAGCACCATTATTATTGTAAAAGTTCTTTCTGATAAAAGAGAGTTAACAAGCTTACATGGAAAAATAGCCGTAGGAATTCTTTTGCTGCAGGACTTTTTTGCTATTCTTATTCTTGTTGCGCTGTCGGGTTTTGGAAAGGAAATTACAACAATATCAACGATGAGTCTGATATTGGTGTTGCTTAAAGTTTTTGCAATTTTTGGACTGGTTTTGTACTTAAGTAAAACTGTTTTACCATCCTGGGTACGAATGGTAGCGCGCTCGGAAGAAACACTCTTCTTATTTAGTTTGTCGTGGGTGTTTGTTATTGCCTTGTTAATAAGTTCTCCGCTTATTGGTTTTCCTATAGAAATCGGCGGATTTTTAGCGGGTCTTGCTCTTGCTAATACAAGTGAAAATATTCAGATTGCAGCCAAAGTCAGGGGTCTTCGCGACTTTTTTATTACCATCTTCTTTGTGGTTTTGGGAATGGATATGAGCTTTTCGTCGGTACAAACATTAATTATGCCGGCACTAATCTTATCTATTTTTGTTTTGCTCGGTAAACCTTTCTTAACCATGATTATTATGGGAGTTGTTGGATACCGCAAGAGAACTTCTTTTTTAACTGCCATTACTGCCGGGCAAATTTCCGAATTTAGTCTGATTATTATTTTGCTTGGCAATAAAGTAGGGCATGTGGGAAACGACGTTGTTTCATTGGTAACCATTGTTGGAATAGTTACCTTTATTGTTTCAACATATTCGATTATACATAGTAAATCTTTGTATATCCGAATATTTCAGCATTTTTCTTTTTTTGAACGAAAAAATACCCATCTGGAAAAACATGTGATTTCAAATGAAACATTGGACCAGCTGGAAAACCATGTCATGCTAATTGGCGCCCATAGAATGGGAAGAAGTATTCTTTCGGCACTACTAGATGAAAAAGAAAAAGTAATTGTGGTTGATTTTGATCCGGATATTATTAAAGAGCTTAACGACATGGGAATTTTGAGTGTTTTTGGCGACATTGCCGATGAAGAAGTGCAACAAAAAGCAAGACTTCACAAAGCAAAAGTTATTATTTCTACAGTTCCTGATTTAGAGGATAATATGCTGTTGTTACATGGAATCAAGAAAACAAAAAACGGGGCAAAAGTGGTCGTGTTGGCGCAGGACGAAAATGAAGCCAAGCGCTTGTACAAAGCAGGCGCTGATTATGTTATTTTGCCTCATCTGATGGGCGGCCGGCATTTGGCAAATATTATTAAAGCAGATAATCTTGACACAATTGATGAAATCAAGAAAAAAGACCTCAACTACCTCAATTAATATTCTTCTTGATTATAGTTCTGTTTTATAGTACACTCTGGATATACAACAAAAGGGGAGCTTGGAAACAGGCTGAGAGGTCGCCTAAGGCGACGACCCTACGAACCTGATTTGGGTAATTCCAACGAAGGGAAATATGAACTACAGTCTTTACCTCATTACCGATCCACTGTTAGCAAAGGGTTCACTCATTTCAACTGTTAAATCAGCTATTTTAGGCGGAGTAACCATGGTTCAATACCGCAATAAACATGCTCAAACAAAAACACTAATTAAGGAAGCGTCAATGCTTCGTAAGATTACAAAAGAAAAGCGTGTTCCATTAATTATTAATGATCGGGTTGACGTAGCGCTTGCCGTTGACGCGGACGGCGTTCATGTAGGACAAGACGATATGCCAATAAATATTGCCCGGAAACTTCTTGGTGCAAAAAAAATAATTGGAGCTTCGGTTAAAACATTAAAGCAGGCAAAACAAGCAGAAGAAGAGGGGGCGGATTACTTAGGCGTTGGTTCGGTATTTGCTACTAAAACAAAAACAGATGCCGGAAAACCAATTGGACTGGAAAGGTTGAAACAAATAGTAAGTTTGGTAAATATTCCAGTAGTTGGCATTGGGGGCATAGCTAAAGAAAATGCGGCAGAAGTTATTAAAGCAGGAGCAAAAGGAGTTGCGGTTGCTTCGGCAATTATGGGAAAAGAGAATCCACAAAAAGAAGCACGAGAGCTTGTAAATATTGTTCGAGCGAAGTCGAGAACTATTGAATAGGAAACTTCTCGATTCTCCGCCAGCTGGCCACGTACCGTTCTGGTACATGGCTGGCGGATCTCTCGAAGAATAAAATAAATTCAAATGAAAAAAGTATTAACTATTGCGGGTTCGGATAGCGGGGGAGGAGCGGGAATACAGGCAGATCTTAAAACATTTGCCGCTTTGGGTGTGTATGGAACAAGCGCTATTACCGCAATAACTGCACAAAATACCGTGGGGGTTCAAAAAGTATTTCCGCTACCTGTAGAACTTATTGATCAACAAATCAGTTCGGTCATGGATGATATCGGAGCGGATGCGATAAAGATCGGCATGCTGGGTAATAAGGGTATAGTTGGAGTTGTAGCAGCCAGTCTGAAAAAATATAAAACAAAGTATGTTGTTCTGGACCCGGTAATGATTGCCAAAAGCGGCGATGCATTATTGGCAAGAGACGCAAAAGACGTGCTTGTCAAACTTTTTTCCCGGTGTTTTGTGATAACACCAAATATTGATGAAGTAAAAGAAATTACAGGATTTGCTGCTGGTTCGATCATAGATATGAAACAAGCCGCCGTTATGATTCACAAAATGGGAAAGTGTTCTGTGGTTGTGAAAGGGGGACACCTCAACAGCAATTATTCAGTTGATGTTTTGTATGACGGAAAAATATTTCACGAGTTTTCAGAAAAGCGTATTTCAACAAAAAACTCTCACGGAACCGGCTGCACTTTTTCCGCGGCAATTGCCGCAGAGCTGGCAAAAAGAAAAAGCCTTTATGAATCAGTAAAAATTGCAAAAGATTATGTGACAAATGCTCTTAAAAGTTCAAAAAATATAAAAATAGGGATGGGGCATGGACCCCTCAATCACATGTTTTCATTTTATGGGAAATAGCAAGATTGAAAGAGGAGTCGTTATTACCAAAATTGGCAAAGAATGCAGAAGCCAAGGAGAGGAGTTTGTTATAATTCCTTTATCTTCTGAAAAACAGGTACTTGGCGTTGATGGATTTATGATAATAGCTATTGCAAGGAGTGATAGGCGAGAATTACAAGTCGGCCCAGCTATTTATGATCCAGATGGGGATGGAATAAGATATAGATGGACTGATTGGTCACCAGCAGAAAAAAAGAGGTCATATGATATAGTAGAGCGGCGGGATAATGTTTTTTCTAGAGTCCCTATGGAGGTAAAAATCGCGGCGTCTACAACTGTGCCTCAGAGAATACGCGTTTAAGTAGTTTTTTCTTACTCACACAAGTTTCGCACTTTGTCATTCTGAGCGTTAGCGAAGAATCTCCGACAAATGACGGTACTCCATGCGCGGGAGATCCTTCGGTCGCTTACGCTCTCTCAGGATGACAACCGCGAAAGTCGTGACTCACTTAATTGCTGCATGGCTTCTTCGACCTCATCCAAATTGCCGTTCATAATTGATGGAAGATTGTGGAATGATTTATTAATTCTGTGATCGGTCAGACGATCTTGCGGAAAATTGTAGGTTCTAATTTTTTCAGCTCTCATACCACGACCCACCTGTGTTGCTTTAAGTGTTGAAATTTCTCCCTGCTGTTTTTCCATTTCCATTTCCCATAATTTTGCCCGCAGGAGTTCCATGGCAATTTCACGGTTTTGCCCCTGAGACCTTTCAGCTCTGGAGACAACCACAATGCCGGTTGGTTTGTGTACCAAGCGAACAGCAGAGGAGACCTTATTGACGTTTTGCCCGCCATGACCGCCTGCTCTAAATGCTTCAAAGTCAATATCTTCGGGGTTAATATGCAAATCAATATCCTCCAGTTCGGGAAGTATAGACACTGTTGCCGTTGATGTGTGAATACGACCCCGTTTTTCGGTTTGCGGAATACGTTGCACGCGGTGCACGCCCGCGTCATATTTAAACAAATGGAAAGGGCCATTTCCGTCAACATTCCCGGAGATCTTAAGGACATACTCATCGAGTTGTTCTATTTTAAATCCTTTCAGCTCCGCGAAGCGGGTATACATGCGGATTAATTCTTCTGCCCACAATTTTGCTTCTTCTCCGCCGGCTGCTCCTTTTACTTCCAAAATAACATTTCTTTCATCAAGAGACTCTTCGGTTGAGGGTTTGGACAAAGCAAGACTTTCTTCAATTTGTTTTTTTTGCTCTTCTAAATCTGTAAGCTCTTTAGCAACTAGTTCTGCCATAGAAGGATCATTGGCAAGGAGGATTTTAGTTTCTTCGATGCGCTTTTCAAGTTCTTGGAGTTGAATGTAACGATAATCGTCCATGAGGGTCTAGGCTGTTTCCATTAACATTTCACGGAGTGTCTTGGGGGCAGAAGAATCTTTTTTAATCTGCTGTTGCTTTTTTACTTTCTTGCTCACGAAGCCGACTGCTTTTTGCTGTTTTTGCTGGAACTTTTGAATGCGGGATTGGGCGTCAACAAAGCGCTGTTCGCCGGTGTAGAAGGGGTGACATTTGTGGCAAAGCTCAACATGTAGTGTTTCCAATGTTGAACCAATGGTAAATGTGTTACCACAAGCACATACAACTTTTGTTTCAAAGTATGGCGGATGAATATTTGCTTTCATATTATATAATTATATGCTATTTTTGCCCAAACAGCAACTTAATGTTTCAGGCGGTGCATTTTGTGAGTATGAAGGTGCGCTTCTGCAATAAATAATCCAATAAAAATAAAGACTGCTCCTATCACAAAAGGAATAGTAATTTTTTCAGACAGAAGTAGCACCGCGGTAATAGTAGCAGTTATTGGGTCAAGGTAAGAAAAAACACCCACTTGGGAAACTGGAATTTTAGAAAGTCCCCATTGCCACAATGAATATGCAGTCAAAGAAGAAAAAAGGATGCCATATACAATAGCAATATAGCCTGTTGTTGAAATTTGTGCCAGCCAGTTAGGTTTTGCTAAGAACTCATAGATAGTAAATGGCAAAAATCCTAGTGTGCCAAATGCGAAAACATAAAACGTGATGACAAACGAATCGTACTTCGCAAACAGTCTTTTTATCAGGAGTTCATAGAAGATAAACGTGAGTGTTGCCAATAATATCAATAGATCGCCAAACGGGGAGAGATAAAATCCATTTTTGGCAATATCTTTGCCAATAATAATCCCGACCCCCAGGATTCCCAAGATTGCTCCCGCGATTAGCCGTTTTTTGATTTTTTCCTTCAAAAACAGATAGGCAAAAAAGGCTGTAAAAATAGGCGCTGTGGCAGTAATGACTCCGGTATTTAACGCAGTGGTAAAGGTAAGACCCCAGAAAAAAAGCGAGATATGAAAAGTAATACCAATTAGTCCCATCAGAAAAAGAAACGGTAGATCTTTTTTTTCGACAGAAAGCTTTTTATGTAGTAGCAAGAAAAGAATTAGTGAGGCGCTGCCAAAACGGATAAATGCTAAAGAAAAGACCGGTACCGACAGTAACCCTAATTTCATGACAGAACCTGTCGCGCCCCAGATAATTGCAGCAGTTCCAACAGCCAGCATGGCACGCGGTATGTTCATAACAAATTAACAAATTGACAATTAACAATTGACACAATAGGTACTTTTCTTATAGTAAATTTGTCAATTTGTTGTTTTCGTCAATTTGTCAAACAATTCATCTAGATGAATTGTTTCCTGCGTTCCTGTTTTCATATTCTTGAGAGAGACTTTGTTGCTCGCCACTTCTTCCGGGCCAATAATCGCCACATAAGGAATTTGTTTTTGGTTGGCGTATTTGAGTTGTTTATCAAGCGGTACTGTTTCATCTAAGTAGAGTTCGGTATTTATATTGTTCGAACGTAAGCGAGAACTAACTTCAATCGATTTTTCTTTAAGCTCGGGATTAAAAATTGTTACTAAAACTTTTGTTCCGTTCAGCCCGCTTGGAAATAGTTTCAATTCGTCCATTGCCTCCATAATTCGATCAAAACCGAAGGCAAACCCAACTGCCGGAATATTCTGTCCTGCAAACATACCAATTAGCTTGTTGTAACGTCCACCGCCGCAAACAGATCCGGCAGAATATCCCTCAATCTCGATTTCGAAAATGAGTCCTGTGTAGTAGTCGAGACCACGGGCAAGAGTGGAGGTAAAAGCAAATTTTTCCTGAGCAATACCCATCTGCTTTAATGTATTTGAAATTACAATGAGCCTTTCATTTTCTTTCATCAATTTTGCGTTTTCTAATATGGCTTTAGCTTTTTCAGATGAAAATCCTTTTTCAGTCAATTCTTTT
>CAYZZG010000046.1:0-6815 GCA_964482825.1 uncultured Gammaproteobacteria bacterium | reverse complement strand
GGAACAGATTCGCCACCTTGGGTAGTTTATTACATTTATTACATTATTCGAGGTAAAGGTGCTTAATACGATCGAGTGTCCGTTGATAATCAGCTTGGTCGAAGACAAACTTCCTATAGACTTCTCTGCTTTTAAATTCAGCTAGAACAACCTCTTTATCACAAAAGCTGTGGTTAACTTGATTGATAAATTCTGGAAAAGATGAGTAAGCATACAGTTCAAGTTCTCTTAGATTTTTTACGACAAAACTTGTATAAGGGTTTAGATGGATATATCGATTTACGTGGAGAAGCTGTTCTTGTGTTTCTACTCTCACCGATTGAAATTTGCCCGTAAAAAGAGGCCCTTGTCTTTCGCGCTTGGTGTTAAAGAAACGAGTATAGCTATTTGTAAAATTGCCCACAAATCTTGCGATGCCATTTTCTTTTACTTGTTTGAGAAGTAAGTGAAAGTGATTGGGCATTAAGCAATACGAGATAATCTCCACGAGAAAATTCCTTTTACTTCTTAATTTCTCAAGAAGTTTAGACCTCTCGTTTACCGAAAATTTTAGAAACCGAGAGTACTTAACTGGAGGATTTGTGTTTTGGTAATAAAAGATACTTTCCAATGCTCTTTCATAATCTCTTTTATTCAGAAAAGTAGGCTGTGATGCAACGCCGCGGTTGAAGATATGATAGATCTCGTTATTTACCAGTGGTATTTTTCTTCCCGGCATACTTTTAAAGTAGCATTGAATACCAAAGGTGTCAATAGCGTTCCACCTCTAAGGTGGAATGCTGCGAGGTGGAAAGCTGCAAGTTCATAAGATGCAGTAGGGCATTTTTGTGTGCTAGAATAGTCCTATGTCAGAAACAGGCGAAGCTACAAAATTACATGGATCTCTGCTAAGAGCAATAAGAACTGGAGCTAAAATTGTTTCTAGCGATAATTACGCTCTAGATGTCGATCCGCGAGACTACGAGAAATATGTCAAAGCAATTGGAAGAGAAAAGGTAGCAAAAAAAATCGGCCAAGTTATTAAAGAACATCTGTCACCAACTAAGCCTGATGGAAGTCAATCATCAATACTTGTCCTCGCGGCAGGAACCGGCATCGATGCACAAGCATTACAAGAACAGGGATATAAAGTAACAGCTACTGATATAAGCGAGCCCGCTTTAAAATTTCTTCATGAGAAGAATCCGGCTATACAAATAGTACAAGCTGATATGAATACACAATTCCCTTTTGCAGAGAATAGTTTTGATGGAGTAACCATTTTATATGGCAACAGATACATCGCTAATCAGCAGCAATTTTTACAAGAAGTTCGTAGAGTATTAAAACAAAATGGTGTATTTACGTGGCCGATTTTCCTCTCAGAAATACTTTTTTGGAAACTAAAAAGCGGATTAGGACAACACGTGGATACATCCACATTGGGAAAAGACGTTACAAAATCAGGCTTTCGTGAAGTCGTAACAAAAAGACCTCCAATCGTATCAAATATTATAAGAAGGGAAACCCCGATTCATTCAACTCCTGGATATGTTATTGGTAAAAAGTAATTTTTGACTGGCGTTCTACACAATCTGAATACCGATTACTTTCTTCTCATCGGGTTGACTACAACCTCCGCAGGTGTAGCTACGATTCCACCCCAAGGGTGGACAGCCTATAGCCTTGATTTTTGTAGAGATGTTGGTATAATGCAATAATTCACATGTATGGTATTAAAAGAAAGACCTAAGCCAAGAGAATTTGATCCACAAGATATACGAAGTGTTTCAGAATTTATTAAGACCCATATTATTCAACTCAACACAAATGAAACAGGGTGTGTTGATCCACGTAAGTCAGTTACTTTTGTTTCTTTTCTCACAGAAATTATTAAAAGACCTAAACATGATGCTGATGTAGTACGAAGACCTGGGGCAAGTTTTGGATATGTAATGGTGGTTATGGCCGCTGCTCCAGAACTATCCGCGAGAAGGGCAGTAGACTTAGTAATTGGATGGGAAAATAATCGAGGAAGATCATTCACCATTCACGAAGACGATTATGCATATGGAAATAACGGAGAATTAGGTTGTGGTCATGCTGATAGGGCAGCGCATAGAGAAAATCAACAGATGTATGGTATTCCCAGTAAAAAAGTAAGACAGGCGTTGGGCTATCTTTCGGCAATAGGCCATGGACAATATCCGCATGCAGGATCAGTAAGCGCTCCAATGGTAAAAGGACCGCATAAAGAAAATGGCGTATTAGTGGTTTTATCGGAAGATCAAACTGTCGATCCAACTCATCCCGGCATTGAATTCTTCCGCTTTGATAAATATATTGATGACCAGCGTCTTGCCGACCTAGTTGTTTTTTTTAAGGAAAAGGGAATTCCTGTTTCTATAGAAGTGCTACAAAGAGAATCAAATAGACAGCTTCAAGCAACTCTACATTTGTTAGCAAGAAATCTTCCTATTTACGAGGCGGATTTGCGTGATAATAATAGAGAGGTACGATTAATAGGAATAGTTAAATAATTATTATAAAATATATACTATGCGGCGAAGAAAAAGACGGATAAAAACTTCCAGGAAAAAAGTGCTTCCCAAAAATATTGAGCAGCAGGTCGATGCATATATCGACGCCCTCCAAAAATACAATAAAAAACTGCCGCATCCAAGAGATCAAAAAAATTATCCCTTCCTCAGCTACTTTTTTAAACACTTTATCGAAGACCAGAATTCGCGGGCGCTTGAAATTGATTCCCGTGAGTATGATAACGTTCTTAAAATTGCCAATAATCAACTTCCGGTAAAAACGCTGTGGATTCTGTGTATCGATGGCAGAGTATTAAGTGTTTTAGAGCATGGAGCAACGGCTGGCGTGGGAAATTCTCTTCAAGTGCCGGGAGGAATTTTGCGTGAATTTGTGAGGGGAAAAGACGGACTGCTTAAACTTAAAAATGATTCACATTTCGCAAACCTTATTACGAAAGTATTAGCACAAAGCAAGATCGATGTTATCGCGGAGGTATTTGACAGCCATATTGGTTGCGCCGCGCGAATGGCCGAAGAGCAGGTAAAGGGGCGAAACAGGCCAGATATGGGACTATATGCAGATATTTCTCACAAAGCACAAATGGCCGGAGCGACAAAGGCATTTGTAAAAAGAGTATTTGGCGATTCAAAAAAAGTATTAACTATTCTTACCAGTTTTGATCCTCATACCGGCTACCTCTACATGGGATTAGGATCGCCTTACGCGCGAAGTGTGGTTGAGAAAAATGGCAAAGCTTATACAAAAGAACTTATTGATAAGCTGGTGAAAGAGGGAAAAGTAATTTCGACAGAAGCGTTAGTAGAAGATCAATCACTTAGAAAGGTATTTGAAGCGCACGATTTTCCTCTTGATTGGAGAGCTCAGTACGTCAAAAGCGCAAAATATTTTTGGGAGGCAATTGCCTCGATGAAAAAAACACTCTTGCCAATTCTACAGAAAAAAATATTAGCAATCTATCCAGATCTTGCCAGAAGCGATCAATTGGCAAAGCTGGAATTGGAGGAGCGGGCAATGCTTTTGTTAACCAATGCTTTTTCGGGCTACCTTCACAACAAAGATCACAAACATCATTCAAGAACTCGGGAAAAAGAGGAGCATGGCGCACATTATCCGTATGGCGTGCATAAGGAAGAAGGAATAAAGGTATCTGAGGGCGGATTTCCGCCATACAACGTTTCCATGTTTGCGGTGCAAAGCTCGGTAGAAAAAAATTTGCCGGCCAACATTGAAATCTCGGCGTCACTGCTGCGAAAAAATCGATCAGAAGGACGGGTAGTTGATCCAACAAAAAACTTTACCGAGCCTTTAGAATTTGCCCAAGCATCTCTGCCGCTGGTGGTGCAAGAAATTGTCCGCGATGCTATTTTGGAAGACGAGTGGGAAAAGTTGGGTAAAACGGATTGGTCTGATATGCCCGAAGAGTGGAATTCTATGTCCGATAATGAGTTTTTTGATTACCTTCATACAAAGGAAAATATTCCGTTTGGAGTTGCCAGAGGGATTAATAATTTGCGCCGCCGCATGGCAGTACTCTACGATCCGTTTAACCCCATTTCGTCTCGTTTAATTGAACAATACAAAGTGGCATTGCCTGTAGTTGCCGACAAATTCCGCCGCATCCGCTTCCTGGTGCCGTTTGTGAAACTGGGGTTTAGCTAAAATTATAGGTCTTAGGGTCCGACCCTGCCGATAGTCAATATAGTATAATAGAATCATAATGAAGGTAAGGCCGGTAAAGACCCATAAAATTACCACCAAAGACAAAGATATTTTTGCGATTTTGGATAAGTACCTGCCAAAAATTACAGAAGGCTCAGTAATAGCCATAACCTCAAAAATTGTTGCCATTACCGAGGGCAGAATGGTTGCAATAGAAAAAGCAGACAAAGATAAACTTATTAAGCAGGAATCGCAGTACTATCTTCCAAGAAATACCAATAAATATAAAGTAAGTTATAGCATAACACATAATACGCTTGTTGCCTCGGCTGGAATTGATGAGTCAAATGGCAACGGGTACTATATTTTGTGGCCAAAAGATCCGTGGAAATCGGCTGCTGCAATAAGGGACTATATTAGGAAGGTTAGGGGGATTAGGGATATTGGGGTAATAATTACCGATAGTCGTACTACACCAATGCGCTGGGGAGTAACAGGGATAACAATCGGCTATAGCGGACTTAGGCCTTTGATTAACTATGTAGGAAAAAAAGATTTGTTTGGCAGAAAATTTGAGTACGAAACTTTAAGCCTAATCGACTGTCTGGCATCAAGCGCGATTTTGGTAATGGGCGAAGGAGCAGAGCAAGCACCAATTGCCATTATTGCCGATATTCCATTTGTAGAATGGAACGATAGCGATCCAACCGATAAAGAAATTGCTCAGCTCAAAATTTCACCGGCAGACGATTTATACGGACCGCTGTTAACCTCGGTTAAGTGGAAAAAAGGGGATAAAGCCAACACTTAACCAATTGACAAATTGACAGTTAACAAATTAACAACTAAGGTACTTTTCTTTATAGTTATTTTGTCAATTTGTTAATTTGTTGTTTTCGTTAAATTGTTATTCAATCTCCTTCTCGAACCGAGAAGCTGGCGATAAGAAGCCTATAGTCTTTTTCTGATACTCGGTTATCTAGTCTTGCATCGTCGTTAAAGTCTGTCATTTTGCAGGAGATGCCATCTACCATATCATTAATCGTTTTCCCGTAACAGCCGCGGTATAGATTGTAATCAGCAATATCTAATTTGTTGTCACTATTCACATCTCCTACGGTAAGAATCACAAGAGGAGCTTTGTAAACAGTACCTGCTGTTAAATGATGAAAACCGGCAATACGTTTACGCAGGTACTTATCAGATTTTACTTTAATAATATAGTTTCCCTCTGCCAACCCTTTTTTTGTTAAATACTGTGCAAGAAATACGCTATCGCGAGGAACGGTTATGCCTGGTCCTACATCAGTGTTGACAAAGGGAATATATATAGGAACAGATATTACTCCTGATTCAATAAGATTGTCATTTGCATCGTATATTTCTATAGTAAACTGTTGATCAGCAAGAGCCGTATAAGGCGTATCATTTTCCAAAACACCTTGACCAATACCAGTAAGAGCAATAAACAATTGTATTGTTGTTCTGCTAAGAGTGGGGGAAGGCGTTGGCGATGGTATTCCTGCTTGCGAAGGAGTGTTGGTAGGTTGGGGAGTTAAAGAAATTTGAGAGATTGGTTGGAGCACAAACCTTACATCTCCTACATCTCCCTGTGTGATTGTGACTTGTTGAATAGTATTTGAATTTGTGTATCCTGCTACAGGTGTAAGCGAAAGAGTATAAGTACCTAGTGGTAGATGGGTAAACAGAAATAGACCATTCTGCACACTAACGTTTTCAGTTGCTATCTGTGTATCATTACGTAAGAGATGCATGTAAACAGGAGGGTCATTCGGAGAAGAAAAACTGAGTTCATCAGCATCCCTCCTTCCGTTACGGTTATTATCTTTATACAATACTCCATGAATCATGAAGGTTCCGGTTATTGTTGGTAAAGGAGTTACTGTTGGCGTTGAGGAAGTAACAACAATAATTTTTTTCTGCCAGGGGACATTGCCCACGCTTTCAGCTAGCACGCGATCTCCGCCCTCAAGATCAATTTGCGCAGTGTATACGCCAGGTGTGATAGGTGTGGTTATTGTTGCGGTAAATGTTATGCTTTCTCCCGGAGCAACATTGCGAGCAAAAGGAATTTCAAAAGGATAATTTACCTGTCCTCTTTGCCTCAGACCCGAAGGAGTAATATCTCCCGAAACTACCGCATAGCGTAGCTTATGGGTAGATGTACGCCATAAATAAAAGCCGTCATTTCGCAGCGTTATCTCGACGGTATAAGGAGTGTTTGGTGACGCAAATGTTGGAATCTCCGAATTCCCATTTACTTTTACATCAACAACTGTCGCGCGGTCATAAGTAAATTTTAGTTTGGACATGCGGAAGAGATAGAGAAATGTTTGCGGGTCAACTGCGGCAATATTGTTCATCACATCTGGTTTTTCATCATGCATATCTGTAAACGCTCTCTGCAGTAAATCAGGCGCAATAAACACATTTCGTAAAGCAAAGAATTGACGATTCGGCGCTTTTTCCAGCATGCCATTTGGGCTGTCAGCAGGGCATTCCTGGAAGGTTTTACTAAACGCGCATTTGACGTTTCCCACAGTTAGCCCTTGAAAAGAAAAATTATCCATCGGCAATGCTACAAAACCATCATC
>CAYZZG010000045.1:5716-6958 GCA_964482825.1 uncultured Gammaproteobacteria bacterium | reverse complement strand
CGGAGCAGACGGAGGGCGTCGCGGGCCGGGGGGATGCGACAGTGAAGAATCGTGTAATGCCTATTGTCAAAGCCATCCAGATGAATGTCGTTCCTTTGATGGTAACGCTCCTAGCCAAGAAATAGAAAAATTTTGCCAAGAAAATCCAGAGAAATGCGCAGGTGGAAGAAATGGTCCTCCTTCTGGTTTTGGCAATGATGATTTCTGTCGACAAAATCCCGACAAATGTCGCCCGCCATCTGGTTCTCAATACAACTACGATCAACAAGAACGTTCTTTCCAGGCTCCTCCGCCGCCCGAACAGCGTCAAGAATATCAAAATCCTCCCCAGACGTTTCAACAACCTTCTGAGACGCTTACTAATCCATCAGTAGAAACAAGATAACTATCTTCTTACGAATTTTATTCTTCTTTTTGAGGTAAAGACGAGCTGCTAAAACTGTTTGGTAGATAGGTCATTCTAATGCTTCCTGGCAATTTTGTTCTACCCACTTCTGTTCTTCGGCAGCCACTGGAAGAATCTTTCCATTCCAATAAACGGTTGTCTGTTTATCTTTCTCTGTAATCAAGCGTTTGGGACAGGTGTTTGGTGGCAGCACTTTTGCTGAAACTGCTTGCTGTCCTGTATTTTTGCGCAGACCACGATATGAGTTATGCAAAACATAAATTTGATAAGCAAAAAAACCGAAAACCAAAATATTTATTAAGAGTAAAATTAGGACTGCGTTTTTGATACTTTTTCCTCCCCATTTTTGATCTATCCATCTATAAATTAAATACGGGGCTAAGGTGAGAAGAACCCAGAACGTAGATGTAAAAACTATTGCATTAGTGAGTGTCGGGCGCTGATCAAGCGGGGTTAATGTCTGCTGCTCCAACATCCAAAGGGCTGCTCCCACAAGCCAAGCCAGTGGCCAGGTAAATATTCGATATAGAATCCAAATTACTGTACCAATAATAATGTAGGCAAACGGACGATGCAGCAAACCGTCACCAAGAGGTAAATCTAGAATATGAAGCTTGTCAGGACCATTCCCTCCTATTCCAGGCCCGAACAAATAAGTCGGCAGGGCTGGAAGTTGTTCGCCTAAGAGAAAAAAAGCCAGTATAAAAAAGATAATAAAACTCAAAGGCAACTTGTAATTACTTTTCCAATTAAAAAACATTAATTTTACTGTAGCATTTTTGAAATTAAAGTTCCACTGCAGCTCCCAAAGCACACTCTGCAAATAATCATCAAAA
>CAYZZG010000045.1:0-5706 GCA_964482825.1 uncultured Gammaproteobacteria bacterium | reverse complement strand
GATTATACTAATTACTTCATCTGCGCGCAATATGAGCTTCGCTGGAATCAAAGATTTGGCGGGGGGCCGGGCTGTGTTTCATTACATAGTTATCGAAGCCAACTTGAAGCTGATGTTAATCTAAGCTTGTAAATTTTATTTTGTAGAAAAAATTTATATCTATGGTTTAGAGCTTGAATTGAACCTGTAAAGAAGCATCAAGAACTTGTGCTAGTCGTTTTAGAAAGGAAAGAGATGGAATAGTTTTTGCATTTTCTGCTCGAGAAATAACTGATTGCTTCGTGTTCATTGCCTTTGCAAGATCCGCTTGGGTTAGACCTTTTTTGATCCGTGCCTCAATAATAGCACGAGCTACCTGAAACTCAAGTTCTGTTTCTTTCAGCGCTTCCTTAAAACCTGGTTGGCTTTCTAGCTCTTTCTTAAAATCGTCCCAGTCTACAAAATCATGTTTTTTCATAAATGTCTCCTTATAAAAATAATATTATCACAATTTTGCTATAATTGCAAATGTCAATTTACGTTCGTGTTCTAAACTCAGCCAGCCGATCCTCTGCAATTCTTATTTCTTTTGGTGGTGTTTTGTCCTTTTTCTTCTTGAATCCGTGAAGAAGTAAAAACGTCTTACCAGTAATAGCAATATACAAAATGCGTATACTATCTGAGCCTAAAATACGTAACTCCCATAACTCTGTACCTGCTAGCTTCTTTATATGGGGTGAACCAACGGAAACACCGTAACTTTTCAAGAGTTCGAGCGCATTATAGACTTTTGTTTGAGTTTTTAATTCCAAACTACGTATAAACTCATTTACTGGTTTGTCTCCTTGTGGAGTTGTATACAACAAAACTTTCCATTGCTTATCCATTGTGAGCATTATAACAAGTTAACATTACTTTGGTAAAGCTAAAAGATGTTGCGTTGGCAAAAATGCAATAGACTATAAGCATAGCGAGGATTTAAATCATCTTTAAGACCACTTTGCCTCTGGGGTGAATCTTCTCTTGGTAGGTAAATGCCTCTTGGATTTTTTCCAAAGGATACACTTTATCAATAGCTACTGTTATTTTTCCGCTATCTACCAGCTCTTGCAAACGGTTTAGATGTTTACTGTTTGTCTGCGTCATCTGTCCAATCACAGTAACACCATACTGTTTTGCTAGTTCTCTATTTGGTTCGCCAACCATCGAAACAAGAACTCCGCCCTTTTTAAGAACTGTAAACGATCGATCTGTCGTCTCTCCTCCTACAGTATCAAAAACAGCATCAACCTCTTTTACCATCTCTTCAAACTTTTGCCTTTTGTAATCTATTGCTTCATCCGCGCCCAAGCTTTTTGTAAAATTTATGTCATTAGTGCTGACTGTTGTGATAACGTACGCGCCCAAGGCCTTGGCCAGTTGTATGGCCACATGTCCTATTCCACCCGCTCCGCCATGAATCAGAATTTTTTGCTTGCTTACAAGTTTTATATGTTTTTCCAAGGCCTGTATCGCGCTTGAGCCAACTAGTGGCAAAGCTGCTGCGCTAATAAAGTCAACAGAGGTAGGTTTATAAGCGGCGCTAGCCGCGTTTGACGCGATAAACTGTGAAAATGACCCTGACCCAAGGCTGGCCTGTCCATAAACTTCATCACCAACCGTAAACTCAGTAACTCCTTCCCCAATTTCTGTAACAACCCCGGCAAAATCTCCGCCCAAAATTATTGGAAATTTAAGTGGTATCACCTGTTTAAGAAATCCCTCTCTGACTTTCCAATCAAAAGGATTTATACTGGCCGCATGAACTTTAACAAGCACACGGCCTTTAGAAACTTTCGGTTTGGGAGTATTCTCGTTGATTTCTAAAACTTCTACTCCGCCATATTGATTAATCTGCACCGCTTTCATGGCTTATATATTGTAGTAATTTTACGAATAGGTATCAAGTAGGTACGAACCCCTTATCCCTTACACCCGAGGGGCGATTTTTCCTTGATACCCCCTGGTATTTAATGACTTATATCACAAATTTTCTCCAAACAATAAATAGTATGGGTATCAAGATCATGCTTACGCCTAACATTACATATTCCCAAACGAAGGAACTTTGATTTCCGGTTGTTATATCATCAAGGGCTAACCAATCAAATATAAGAATAACCAATAATACAGTTATCAATAAGGCACTTTTCATTATCTAGCAAATTTTACGCCTTTTGAGGATAGTAGTAAACTGCCAATCCTTTTTTCTCTTTTCGTATAAGACCTTGTTTTATAAGTGCTGAACGCAGATTCCATGTGTGAGGAATTTTTAACAATCTATTAAGCTCGGATGGTCTTATGCCAGGATTTTTGCGAATTATTGAAAGCATTTCCCATAATAATTCCTTTCTCGTTTCCACAATATAGATTCTAAGCCTTTTGGAAAAAATTATCTAGCCTTCGATTGGATCGAGCGTTAAGCAGCCCGGAATAGTTGTATTTTCATAGAGCGTTTGATCACCAACATACTCTTCCCAGGAGGTAAAGAGAGAAGTAATTTTTTTCAACATTTCTTCTTTAATACTGTCATCAATGTACAAAAATGGACAGACATGCTCTGGCTCCTGACCTCCTTTTAAAATACCTATCTCTACTACACCAAACCCCGCAGGCGCATTATTACCAAAATTACCAACTTCTGCAATAATTTGTCCTGCAGTAACCCGATCGCCTACTTTCACTTTTGGATTAATTACATGTTCTACTTCATACATCCATTTTTGCATCTGCCCATCTGTAGTTATCTGAACAGAATAATCCTTACTCCAAAGCACTGGGATAGCTGCAACAACCCCATCGACCAAAGATCTAACTGGCGTTCCTAAAGGAACAATAAAAGTGGGTTGAGGGTTAGATTTATCTTTTCCACTGCTTGATGTATTAGAGGGAATAACAAAACCAAAATCCATAAATAACCGGTTAAATTCAAGTTTTGATTTGGTAAATACAAAATCTCCAGCCCTACCGGTTTTAGGATCATAATAATCAAGATTAACTCCAATACTTTTTAGTTTAAGTGGTGGTTCATCAGAATTTTGAGAAGATTGCCCGAAAGTATTAAGAAAAGATTTTTCCTGAGTTGAAGAGTTCTGTTTTAAGAACAAAATTCCAGTTACTGCGACAAGAGAGATTATTACGACGATTATTAAAATAGTAGTTATGGAACGATGCATGCATATCCAAGTATAGCAAGTTTTTAGTAATATTGTTCACCTGGGAGGTGGACTAGATAGGCCACCTAGGATTTTGTCTTTAGGAAACTTATTCTGTGTCTTCCCCCGCTCCGGGCGACTACTTGACATTCTTATGCCTCATGCTCTACATTCATTTAATGAGTAAAACTATTATTATTGCTGGTATTGCTATTTTAGTTCTTGTTGGTGGAGGTTTATTTATTACCAATTCTTCGAAAACCAATCAAGAAGCGAAGGTCTCTCAAGAAAAATCCGCAATGATGCAGAAAGAAGACTCAACTCGATACGTTGAATATTCTAAAATTGCGCTAAATCAAGCAGTAAACAACAAAAGGGTGCTTTTCTTTTACGCAAACTGGTGTCCAATCTGCCGACCGGCAGATGCTGACTTTAATAAAAATACAAACAGAATTCCCAAAGATGTAACTGTTATACGAGTTAATTATAACGATACAGATACAGACCAAGAAGAAAAGGATTTGGCCAAACAGTATAGTGTTACCTATCAACACACGTTCGTCCAAATTGATCAACAAGGAAAGCAGGTCACTAAATGGAACGGCGGACAGATAGATGAGTTACTTGTAAATATTAAGTAGTCTGCGGTTTTTTAGTAACTAAAATGATATTACTTATCGCTTTTTCCTTTTTAGCTGGAATTGTAACTATTTTATCACCTTGTATTCTGCCACTTTTGCCGATTATTCTTTCTTCCTCGGTTGATACAACAGGCAAAAAGCGTCCTATGGGAGTTGTGGTTGGTTTTGTTTTAAGCTTTACCTTCTTTACCCTATCTCTCTCAACAATTGTTAGGGTAAGTGGAATTCCAGCAGACTCACTTCGGCATTTCTCTGTCATTGTTTTAATACTCTTTGGTTTAAGCCTATTCGTTCCTAAGATTCAGTTATTAACGGAACAGTTATTTAGCAAATTAACAAAATTTGCGCCCAATGGACAAACGAAACATGGTTTTTTGGGAGGAATGATTGTTGGACTGTCCCTTGGACTTCTATGGACACCATGTGTGGGCCCAATTCTTGCGTCAGTTATTAGCTTAGCTATTACAGGTACTGTTACGACGCAAGCTTTTTTTATCACTCTATCTTATTCTTTAGGAACTGCCATTCCTATGTTTATCATCATGCGAGCGGGATCAACTGCGCTACAAAAAGTTCCATGGCTATTACAAAATAGTGCAAAAATTCAAAAAGCATTTGGCATTGTCATGGTTATTACAGCAATAGGGATATTCTTCAACGTTGATCGTCAGTTTCAAACGTATATTTTAAACAAATTCCCTAACTATGGAATAGGTCTGACTAAGTTCGAAGATAATGAAGCAGTAAAAAAACAGCTTAACAACATAAATGAAACTGAGATAAAAAAAGATAATCTTGGAAAACCAACGTCTGATCTTGTGCCCAAAGGGCCACTTGCTCCAGAGATAATTCCAGGCGGCGTTTGGTTTAATAGTAAACCACTAACGCTAAAACAATTAAGAGGAAAAGTTGTTGTGATAGACTTCTGGACATATTCTTGTATTAACTGTCAGAGGACTTTACCATATTTGAGAAATTGGAACGAAAAATATAAAGATAAGGGACTTGTGATTATTGGGGTTCACTCTCCGGAATTTGAGTTTGAAAAAAGTGAAAAGAATGTAGCGCAAGCGATAAAAGATTTTCAGTTAACTTATCCAATTGTCCAAGATAACAACTTCGACACTTGGAGAGCTTACGGCAATAGTTATTGGCCTGCAAAATATTTCATAGATAAAGATGGTTATATACGATACCACCATTTTGGTGAAGGAGCTTACGATGAATCTGAACAAGTTATTCAAGAGCTTTTGAAAGAAACAGGAGCACAAGATATATCTACAAGAGTAAAAAATCCACAATATCAAAATTATGCAAAAACTCCAGAGTTATACTTAGGATATAGACGAATTGCTTACTTTGGATCTCCTGAAGAAATAAAAAAAGATACGTTGGGAACATATACTTCTCCTAAAAATCTTGGAGACAATCAACTAGCTTACGATGGGATTTGGAGTGTTATGGAAGAATATGCAAATCCCCAAAAAGGTTCAAAACTTTACCTCAATTTCGACGCTAAAGAGGTTTTCTTGGTAATGAGAACGAAGGGAAGTCCGTCAAAAGTAAAAGTATATATTGATGACAAACTTCAGTATTTCGGAAAGGATAATGTCGAAGGAACTGTTACTGTAAGCAAAGATGCTCTATATAAACTTACCAATCTATCTTTGCCCGGACGACATATTTTACGTCTGGAATTTGAAGATAACAACATAGAACTATACGCCTTTACATTTGGTTAACTAACAGAAAAGTTGTATTTAACTTCAATTCTGACTGACAACTATAGTGTTAGATACATGGGTGGATTTACTCTCTATTTGATGTTAAAATAGGAAATATTCCGCGGTAGCTCAACGGTAGAGCAGGAAACTGTTAATTTCAAGGTTCTA
>CAYZZG010000044.1:0-6967 GCA_964482825.1 uncultured Gammaproteobacteria bacterium | reverse complement strand
CAAGCTCAGGATTTCGGCTCAAAGCCTCAATCTTCAAAAGGCAACACTGATATTCTCGTATGTCAACATTCGCAACATCACGGCTGGGTTTTCCCCAAAGGGCTGATTGGCGACAAAGAAAAAGAAGAAACAAAAGAGAATACCGCACTTCGGGAAGTCAAGGAAGAAACTGGTATTATGGGAAAGATTATTAAGTCTCTTAAACCAGTCAGCTACTGGTATCAGCATGAAGGAGAAAAAATTAAAAAAACTGTCTATTATTTCCTGATGGAATATCTTTCTGGAGACACCAAAGATCACGACTGGGAAATGGAAAACGTTGAGTGGCTGCCAATTGAGCAAGTTGAACAAAGACTGACGTATAAATCGGACAAAGATGTTTGGCAGAGAGCGCGGAAGATGATAGAATCAAATCTACATTAACGGTGGGATGTCCGAGTGGATTAAGGAGCACGCTTGGAGAGCGTGTGTAATCGTAAGATTACCGTGGGTTCGAATCCCACTCCCACCGCTGTGCATTACATATATTTCCTTCTTCTCTCAAACAATGATATCTACAAAGGCCAAACAGGTGACCTCCGTCAACGAATGAAGGACCATCTGGCCGGAAAAGTTTACTCCACAAAAAACTTTAAACCACTAAAGCTTATCGGGTATGAAGCATATTTTCTTAAAAGCGATGCTCTCAGAAGAGAAAAGTACTTAAAAACAACTGAAGGATTACGACTACTTAAGCAGCAATATCGTGATGTGTTAACAGAAAAGGGTTCGTCCCGTCATTCGACGGGACGCCACGTCGCATGACCGTGGCGAATCCCTCCCTCACCGCCACGTCAGACGTGGCTCCGCAAATTTGATCCACTTTGATCCGCTTGACAAATGTTTAATTTTTGTGTTATTAACAAACGGTGAGACCGCCAGCAGAAGCAGGCATGCCACGAATTACCAGACGAATCGCGTTTACCTCGCTAGCACGTCTTGGCGGCGGAGCGCTTGCTCTACCATTTGCCGCTGCATGTAATCCTTCACCCGATGCAGGTCGTTTGGCATCTACCTCTTCCTCCAATCCCGCTAGAACAAGCAGAGAAACAGCCCGACCTGTTCCCGCTGAAGCAGTACCCCTTGCTCCAGGAGAATTTCGTTCAAGAATTAATCTCGTTCGCTCAGACAATATTCCTTCAGGGTGGCGATGGGAAAGCGATCTAGTAAATAAAAGAGATGTTTTTCATGGCCCTACGACAGAGGGTATGGAAACCCAAGTTACAATTAGCGCTGATCCTAACTACAGAGGAGAAAACATTGAAGAATTAACGAGACGTCGAATACAAGAACTACGCCCTGAATTTGGTAGCCCTACGTCGGCAAGCGAGATGCGTATTTTGCTAGAAAACACTATGTTTCTGCAACATTATGGTCCTGTGGATAAACCTAATGGTGGAGTGGCATATCAATATCGTTATGAAACAATTATGATTCGCGGAAAAAAAGCATATATGATAATTGCCAAAGTACCTCATGCGCTTGATTCAACACAATGGCCAGTATATAGATCTTTTGTTAGGTCTCTCCAATGGGGATAGCTTGACTTTTCGCCAAAAATATTCCACACTAACTTAGTCAGTAGTTAATAGTAAATAGTTTTTAGTTTCAATATGAAAACTGCCCAACGGGTATTCTTTTTCGTCCTCTTATTAACTGTTGCCTGTTTACTATTTACTACTCCTAAAACCTTTGCCCAGACCTCCAACACGTACGCTAAACCAAATCTCAACCCCGATGTACCGACCAACCTCCACACATGGACCCAAACGGTAATGATCGAAGTGCTTGCTGCTTTTAATTGCCAGTTAACCGGCATTGATCCCACAACTCCCCACCAAAAATGTCTGGGAATAGATAGCAACACCGGAAAAATTGGCTTTGTGGAAAACGGCAATGGCTTGCTTGGTCTTATGGCTAACGGCATAGGACTTACTTTTATAAAACCTGTCGGTCTTGGCGATTATGCCAATTATCTTGCCAGTAACTTTGGACTTGGCCGTCCGGTGTTGGCAGCAGAGGCCGGAGGAAGCGGATTTAAGTCGATTGAGCCTCTAACCAATTTATGGCTGGCGTTTCGCAATATTGTCTACATGCTGTTTATTATTGTTTTTGTGATTGTGGGTGTGGCAATTATGCTGCGGGTAAAAATTGACCCACGAACCGTGATGACTATAGAAAACCAAATACCCAAAATTATTATCGGACTTATTTTAGTCACCTTTTCTTTTGCCATTGCCGGATTTCTGATTGACCTAATGTGGATAACTATTTACGTTACCATTGGCGTTTTGGCCCAAACCGACCCCAAACTCACCAATGATATTTATCATATTGCCCATGCCACCGATCCATTTGGTGCTGCAAATATTATTGGCGGGACAACCGGCGCCAAAGGCGGGTTAGGAGCCTTGGTTGGTCCGCCTGCTGCCGGAATAGCCGGTTTTGTGTCACAAGGTATTGATAGTATTCCTGCGCTTAAAGGACTTGTTAGTATGTTTGGCGGAATAATTGCCGGGGTTCTTGTGTCGGTATTACCTCTTTCAAAATTAATCAAAGGAGCAGAGGCTGTCCCATTCGTGGGACCGCTTATAGCTGGTGCTGCTGCTGGAGCATTAACATATGCCTTCACCCAACAAATAGTAAGTTTTTTTTCCGGAGCAATTGCTTCCGTAGTAATTGCCATAGCAATGCTTTGGGCGCTGTTTCGCATCTGGTTTGCGCTTATGACCGCTTATGTTTCTATACTTTTACAAGTAATATTCGCGCCGTTTTGGATAATTGGCGGGGTGATCCCGGGATCTTCGATCGGATTTAGCGGTTGGCTAAAAAGCATTGTGGCAAACCTGCTGGTCTTTCCCGCAACTATTGGATTACTGTTACTGGGGAAAGTGATGATGGACAGATTTAATAATGTCGGTGCATCGATATTTGTTCCGCCGCTGGTCGGAGATCCCACCAGAGGAAATCAGGGTGGGATTGGATCATTGATTGGTCTTGGCATTCTTCTTCTTGCACCGCAGGTCGCCACTATGATAAAAGAAGCGTTTAAAGCGCCGCAAATGAAGCAAGGCGCAGCCGTTGGCCAGGCAATTGGTGTTGGTTTGGGTGCAGTTAATATTTTGGAACATGCCAAACAGGTAGGTATGTACCAGTATTATACTGGCGGTCTTCGCAAATTCCCCATTCTTGGGAAATTATTAGGTAGAGGCGAGGAAGATAAAACAGGCAGGCAATCATAATTACGCTGCCTTTTTATATTCATCCGGCGTGGTTTTGGAAATCATGTAGATAATAAAACCAATAATCCCCAGGCCCCCTAATGTTCGAGGACCTGAGATAAGAAAAAGGTTCCACCACCGTGCCCCTGTGTGTTTTCGCAATCTTTTTATCCGTTCTTCCGCATCCTCATGTGGACCTAATAAAGCTGCGGCATGGAGCCTTTTAATAAACGCATCTATGTCAATCTCGTCCCACGACATTTGCTCCCGACCATAGATAAGCTCTGCATAAGAAGTTTTACCGCCAATAAAGCCCTTTAGCGTTCCAATGCCAAAGGGAAGCCGAGAAGCTGCTTCTTTTTTGTAAAATTTTATCACTCCTTCGGACAAACGGAAGATAAACTCTGAAGCCGCTCCTTCATCATGGCCGCGAAGCGTTTGGTAAATATCGTTAAGACCCTTAATAATATCATCCTGTGTGCGAAACATTGTCAAGTTCATAATAAACTCTTCTGCTTTGCCTGCTGCTTTATCGGCAGACTCCATGTCACCCCATCGCCGCTGCGCCGATGATCCGCCGCTCTTGCCATACCTGTACAAATGCTGCGGAATATCATCTTCGCCAAAGATGTACGGCACTTTCCACCCTTTATCCTTAAGATTATCCAAAAGCTTCTCCTTGCCGTAATCTCTATTATTAAACTCGCTGCGAATATTGTTTGCCAGTTCAATCACCTGATCCGAACGATCTGCTGACAACCCCCTACACACCTCCCGTATTTCTGCCTCAAGATCAGTAAATTGCCTATAAAGATCAGGTCTTTGTGCAAGATCTTTTCCGTTTTTATCCCACTCCAAATACGCATCAACCCGCTTTTGTTGCAATCTTTCCTGGGCTAGGGCCAGTGTTTGAAGGTCTTTATTAAGCGCTGACCCCTCTTTGATTTTTATCTGGCCTTCTTTTATATCCGTTTTTATATCTCCTGTCTCTCCAAACACCTCTATTTGACCCTCATATTCTGGATCTACAGCGTACTTAGCCAGTACTTGTTGCCTTACCCCCTTAAGATTATAAAAAAGCTTGAGAGGAACTGTTTTTCCTGCCAAATCAAGATTTTCCCCAATAATAAACCTTGCTAATTCGCCTTTTGTTTTAAGCTTGTCAATCTCTTGCTCTTTTCCACGAAAGGTCCTCTTTAGCTCGGCAATTGTCGCTTCTCTTTTGTCAATTGGCTTATCTCTTTCTGTAGGAACTAAGTTTTTGCGTTCTTTTTCTATCCACATTCCACCGCCAATCAGCGGGTTATAATCATAGTTTCGCAAGAGCTCCGAGATTACCCCTGCATTGGTAATAAGGTCTTTTCCATACCTCCAGCCGGTTTGGGTTTTTATTCCTCCGATATTCATGGGGTTAATCATATCCATATAACGGTCATCGTTGCTTTCTACGGTCATCCGCTTAATAATGTCTTTTGTCTCCATTACCGCCAGCTCACGAAGCGACCAGAAGAAAGAAGGGCTTTCCAATTTATACGCGAGTACTCTATTTCGCTCAAAACCAATGTTGTAGCGAGCAACCTGCCTAAAAAATGCCAATTTTTTAATAATATTATTGGCCCACCAGGAGTCAAGCGGTGTGTCCCGCGGAATACCACCTTGGGCCACAATCTCCAGTGCCCTTCCGTTGGCAATACGAAGACCTCTAGCCAGCGAGAATGCCCGCTGTAATTCCCACGGTTGCATACCCGAAGATAGGATACCTGTCTTTTTTGCATCTTTTGCCATCTCCATAACTAACTCCTCTACCCTGCCGGGGGTACCATCAGGATGCACCACCATTGCCTCATAGGGAATATAGCCGGCATTTTCTGCCATCACCTGAAACATAGCCTGTTCTAAAAAGTGATCCATTTGCGTTACTCCCGCTATGCTATATGCTTGATCTATAGACTCCGCCGGAAACCGCTTCATCACCCCATGCATTTCCTCCAGGTTGGCATTTCTATTAATGTAGTAATTAAGATTGTGGAAAAATTCTCTATATTCCGCCTGTGCTCTTAATTCACGTATTTTTTGATTGATTGCATCTTTTTCCTCTTGAGTAAGCTCATGACCAAGCGGCAAAGTACTATGTGATGCAGCATTTCCCAAACCGGTAAAAAAAAGGTCAAACTCTATTTGCCCGGCGCTTCCTAATGCCTCCTTCCAATCGCTGTTAGAGTTAATATTGGCGCGGGTAAAAAGATTGTTAAGGGCTAAATCCAGCCTGCTGGCTGCTAGCTCTCTTTTTTGAGGGTCTGGCGACAATATCGAATCAATCGCATTTTGTATATTTATCCGAGTTTGTGCGGGACTTGGACGAATTTCTCCGTATAGCCCGTGCAAGGTATCTCCACGCGCTTCTGCTATTTTTGCCCATAGCACATTATTAAGCTCTTGTATATCGGCGTTAAGAATTTCTAACTGTTCTACGCGACGGCGGATATCTGGATCTGTTTGACGAGGCAATAAATCTTTTATTATCCGGGAAACTTCGGCAATTTTACTTGTCAGATATCCATGCGTTGCCTCTCTTTCGGTTGAAAGCGCTCTGTCTACTTCGTTTGCGATGGCCTGAACTTCCCGGTCTGTAAACTTGGCAGGATTAAAGGTACGGGTTTCTGATTTTTTTAAAGGGACTGCCATTTCTTTTCGAACCATTTCCTCTATTTTGCTCTCCCGACGACCATCAATGTCTTCCTCTGCATCCTCTCCATTTACTCCTGCCCTGTGAGCAATATCAATACGTTGTTCTAGCATATCAATAAAACGTAGCGCCTCGTTTGTATATGCTGCTCCAAATTCACCTTGATCCATTAGTCGTCTTACTCTATCTAGTTTGTCCTGAAGATATTGAGGAGGCAAATTTTGATCTTCTCCAATTCGCTCTGCTCTTTGATTGATTTCTCGAATAATATTTTTAATCCCTTCGTGAGAAAAATCATTAACGTTAATCTTATCCGCTTCGCTGCCTCCTGCAATAAAAAGAGGAACAATAAGCCCTCTTTCCTCAACCATTTTTTTAAATTCTGAGAGAGTTATCCTTTCCTCAAACGGCAGCTCTTCTACCGAAGATACTTTTTTAAATCTAAGATATCTTCTGAGCTCTTTCTCAAAATGCTCACTTGCTCTTTCGCGAACCTCGGGGGATATCGGAGGCCGTTTTGGCGCCTCTTTTTTAGGTTGGGGTGGCGGTGCTTCTTGCTCCGGCTTTTTTTGTACGGCTGCTGCAGTTGCGTTTGCCATAGGCGTACTACCAGCATACGCATTTTGCGCCTTGGTTGTCAAATAGATGGTTTGCTCTTTCATATGATGGAAGTATAGAACAAATCCGAAGCAAAAACTTGATATTTGGATAACAGCAAGATTACAATATAAGCACAAGACAAATTTCTAATTGCTCTAATTGACCTAATTTCTAAAAAAATCCTAAGCACTAAGTTCTAATTGGATATTTTGACATTGGGATTTATTTAGGTCAATTAGAAATTAGAATAATTAGGTTAATTTTATGAGCCGTTTTGAAACCCAATATCCGGTTGAGGCTCGAGAAAAAGAAATTAAAGCCATTCTCGAGTTTGTGACCCATGGCAAATCGTGCCAGCTGATTGCTGTTCCCGGAGGCGGACGATCCACTATCGTGAGACTACTGGCCTACAATCAAACAA
>CAYZZG010000043.1:0-7326 GCA_964482825.1 uncultured Gammaproteobacteria bacterium | reverse complement strand
CTCATTATTTATTCTCCAATCTTCGGACGAGGCGGGAGAGTTGGAAGGTGATAAAAACTGCCAAAGCAGTAACGATAATAGCATAGATTAGAAGAGAAATAATGCCGCTGTCTCTCGGAAAAAAACGCTTTACATAATTATTGACGAGTTCTTGCACAACGCTGTTCCAGGCAAGAGCTGCCACCAGGCCAAATCCGCTGGTTGCAAGGGTCAGCATTTGCCGAACCACCTCGACATGAAGTTTCTTTTGCTCTGCGCTTGTTTGCGGTTTTTGAGTTTTGGTAGCCATAGTTGGTATAATTATAACAGGACAGCGTTTAGTTTGCTAGCGTCTAGCGTTTAGTTATCTATTTTCGAACTAGACGCTAAACGCTAATTTCTAGACGCTAGTGATTATGTACTCACCAAAGTTTACCATCACCCCATATGAACTTACCTCCTCCCGAGGTTTACATCCTCGCGTCGTGGGGGCGTTCATACGGGGCAGGCCAACAAAATATGTTTGAACCTAAATTTACTATTACAAATAAGATTTTAAAAAACATCGGTATTATCGAGGCGGCGAAAGAGGTGATTGATCATGCACCGCTGTTGCCTTATTATGAAAAACAGTTTCGGGAAGACGCGCTGGCTAGGACTGTTCATCACGGCACCCATATCGAAGGCAATGAGCTCAATCTAACCCAGACGGAAAAAGTTTTGGCAGGACAAGAAGTTGTTGCGCGGGAAAGAGATATTCAGGAAGTTATCAATTATCGGAAGGCGATGGAATTTATCGATGAATCAAGAATCAAGAATCAAGAATCAAGAATAGACGAAGAGTTTATTAAAGATCTGCATAGATTAACAGTAGATAAGATTATGGAGGAAGGGAAGGCGGGGGTTTTTAGAATAACACAAGTGGTGGTGAAAAATAGCCATACCGGCGAGGTGTCGTTTCGTCCGCCAATGGCAGTGGCAATTTCCTTTCAAATTAAGCATGTAATGTCATTTATAAATGTATCGTCAGCACAGGATATTCACCCTGTTTTGAAAAGCGGAGTTGTTCATTACGAAATTGTCCGTATCCACCCTTTTTTGGACGGCAATGGTCGGGTGGCCCGGGCACTCTCCACTCTTATTCTGTTTTTGGAAGGGTATGATATTCGCAAGTTTTTTTCTTTGGAAGAATATTTTGATAATGACGCCAGCAGCTATTACGAAGCGCTGCAAAGTGTGGAGAAAAGAGAAGGAGACCTAACTTTCTGGTTGGAATACTTTACTCAAGGATTGGCCATTGAGCTTGCTAAAATTAAAGAGCAGGTGGAGAAAATATCGGTTGACGGAAAACTTAAAGAGCGACTGGGCGGAAAACCGTTGCTGTTGTCGGAGAGACAGATCAAAATAGTTCAATTTATCCAAAAAACAGGTCATTTGCAAAATCAGGCTTTCAAGCAGCTGTTTCCGATGGTGTCCGAAGATACAATTTTAAATGAGTTGAAAGTCTTGACAGCATATGGTATTATCAGGAAACAAGGGGTAACCAAGGGCGCAAAGTACATAATGGTATAGGCCTATGGTTTCTTCAATAGAAGCAGGTCAATTTCATAGCGAACCAATAATGTCTTCTGAATCTCCTCGAGATGATACATTAAGTGTGTTGGCAGTAGACGATGATCCCGGTACGTTGGAGTTTTATAAAGATATAGTTGCGGCGTATTTGCCTGATGTGGAAGTTGATACCGCGGGAAGTGTTGGAGAAGCCTCGGAGAAAATAGCACAAGGTGATAGAAGACATTACGATTTAATTTTGACAGATGGAAATTTGCCAGATGGTAGCGGGTTTGATATAGCCGAATTTGCAGCAAGACTTTGTACTTTTTCGAAAGTATTCATGCGCACCGGAGATCCAAAAATACTTAATTCTCCTTTTACGCCAGAGCAATTGAAGGATGCTAATCTTGTTGGAATTTTACCTAAAGCAGATGTGATGGGTTTTATTGCGCCAATAAGAAAAGAAAGAGATACAAGAATGAAGCAGCCTTCTCACCTCACAGCTAGATAATCTGAAAATTTAACAATTTGTGCCTCTATACTAATTTGTCATTGCGATCCGCCAGCTGGCGGACTCCTCGCGATGACAGGTTTATACTAGACTGTGAGCAGCATCCAAGACGGTTGAGCTTGCTATTAGGTTGTTAAGGCAGTATAATCCTTCAAGATATGAGTGAAACGCTTAGTGGTCGGCTATTTGAAAGAGATCCATCGAAGGGAGATGAAAAAAGCCAGGGGTATCACGAACAGCTTACTCCAGAAAAACCGAGAGTGTTAATTGCAGATGATGAAGCCGGTCTTCGATTGCTTTTAAGAATGACTCTTGCGGAGGTGGCTGATGTGGAAGCATATAATAGCGGAGAAGATATTTTATCAAGAATTAAGGATCAAACAAGACCAGTGCCGGACATAGTATTGCTTGACAATAACATGGGAGCAGGACTAACAGGTTTGGAAACTGCAAAAACAATTACAGAATTTCTTGAAGCAAAAGGGGGCCGTCTTCCACACATACTTCTTGTTACCGCTAGACATGAAGGGATTACTTCTGGTCAACTTGATGAATGCGGTGTGAGCAGAATAATAACAAAACCGTTTAACCCCACAGCTGTAACAAAAATTGTGCAACAAATACATCAAGCGAGAAAAGCTCCGCCAAAGCAGTGATTTGTAGGTTAAAATATGCTATAGTTAGCCTGTCATGCTCTTCGCAAAACTTTCACAGTACTTCGAAAAATTAGAGGCCACTTCTTCACGCCTTTCGCTGATTGATATTCTGGCTGATCTGTTTAAGCATTCTTCAAAAGAAGAAATTGACAAAATTGTTTATCTGACCCAAGGAAGAATCGCCCCGTTTTTTGAACCTATTGAGATTGGCATGGCAGATAAGACTGTTGCGCAGAGTGTTGCACGAGCATATGGTTTGAGCAAAGAGAAGGTTCTAAAATTGTATGGGAAACTAGGAGATATGGGATTAGCTGTGCAACAGCTAAGTTCAAAATTCAAAATTCAAAATTCAAAATTGAAGGTGGAAGAGGTTTCTGCTATTCTAAGAGAAATTGCAGATACAAAGGGTGAGGGGACGGTGGAGAAGCGGCAAACTTTGCTTTCTGATTTGCTAAAAAAAATTGATCCAATTTCCGCCAAACATCTTGTTCGAATTCCTCTTGGAAATCTTCGGCTTGGTATTGGCGATCCTACTATTTTAGACGCATTAGCATTGGCAAAGCTGGGGGATCGGAGTAAACGAAAACTCTTGGAAGGAGCATATAATCGAACATCTGATTTAGGATTGATTGCCAAAACTCTTTATAGCGGCGGGTTAAAGGCGGTAGAAAAGTTAGATGTGCAAGTGGGTAAACCAATTCGTTCGGAACTTTGCGAACGCCTGCCAACGCCTGAAAAGGTAATTGAGAAGATGGCACATTCGGCAGGCTCAGCGCAGGGCGTTCACGCGACCCTAAAATACGATGGATTTAGGGTTCAACTGCACAAAGATGGGGGGCATGTTCGGATGTTTTCCCGTAATCTTGAGGAAATGACCCCTATGTTTCCCGAACTGGTGGCAGGAGTTTTAAAGCAAGTAAAAGCAAAAACAGCCATTCTGGATAGTGAAGCGCTGGCCTACCATAGGGAATCAGAGGAATTTTTGCCGTTTCAGGAGACTACCAAAAGGCGTAGAAAATATAAGATCGAAGAAATGGCAAAGAGCTTGCCGCTTCGGGCGTTTGTGTTTGACATCCTGTACGTTAATGGAAAATCGTTAATTGATATACCGCTATTGGAGCGAATGGAAATACTCAAAAAAACTGTTGTGCCTGACGAGACTCTTATTCCGGCACCGGGAGAGATTGTTGATGATCCCAAAAAGCTGCAATTGATGCTGGATGACGCTATTTCCAAAGGACTTGAAGGAGTGGTGGTGAAGCGGCTGGAGAGTTTGTACGAAGCAGGAGGACGCAATTTTAACTGGGTAAAATTAAAGCGGCATTCTGCAGGAGAATTGCATGACACCATTGATTGCGTGCTTTTGGGATATATCTTTGGAAAAGGAAAACGGACTGCTTTTGGCGCTGGCGCTTTACTGGTTGGAGTTTACGATGAGTCGCAAGACGAATTCGTGACTGTGTCAAAAATTGGCACAGGACTTACTGATATAGAATGGCAAGAGATTCATAAACGCGCTGATAAAATACGAGTTGATCACAAACCGGCCCGGGTTCACTCTCTGATTGAGCCATCTGTCTGGATTAAACCGGAGATAGTTTTGGAGATTTTGGCAGATGAAATTACACGTAGTCCTATTCACACGGCGGGGAAAGGGATAAGTGATAAGGGAAAAGAGATAAGTGAACCCGGGTATGCTTTGAGGTTTCCTCGACTCGTTTCCTTTCGCAGCTTGGACAAACGCGCCGAAGACGCGACAACAGTGAAGGAACTAGTTCAGATGTATCGAGAACAAGGTAAGAAATAATTGAGACCTGCCCGCAATGTTACGCATAAGCGTTGCAGGCGGGTGTATAAACAGCAGGGGAAAAAATAATAAAAAGGCCTTATTTGTAATCTTTTAGTGCTATTACCTTGACTTCTTTTGTTTTTCCCTGATGTTTTATGTTATCTGTTATAAGCGTCGCGTTATATTGTTTTGCCACAGTAATAAATGCAGCATCGTAGTAGGTAAGAGTACCCTTATATCCCGCTTCGTAGGTTTGTTTTGACGATACTTCGGTTTCTGCAACAAAATGAAGAGGGAGACTGTATATGATTCCCAAAGAAATATACGCCTGCGCAGGATTAAGATTTTTTCCTGTAAGGAGAGTATTTCCAACTTCGTACTTCGCAAGTTCACTCGTGTAGATTTCTATTTTTTCTTCTTTTGCGTCCTGGAGAATTTTATTGGCTTGGGGAATGAATTTTTCATCTTGCGAGGATAGCCATTTTACAATAACAGAAGAATCAACAACAATACGTTTTGGCTTACTCATTAGTGTTTTTTTCTATCTTCGGCAATAAATTGCGATAAGTTACCCCTTTTGCCTTTAAAAGAGCGGGAAAGCTCAATCAATTTCCATAGCGTATCCCAATCAGTTTTCTTTTTTTGAGGTTCGCTGTGGGGACGAATCACGATCTCATTGGGTTTTTCTGAAGTGATACTAACAACCGAGGAGGGAGTAGCCCATGATCGAATTTCCCGGATAGCATCAGGAATAGTAAGTTGCCCTCTCTCACGAATAACGGCGGTTGTCTGCATTTTCATATTTTCAGAATATCAGAAATTCAGAAAAATGTCAATATAGTATAGTCCAGATAATAATGAGCACTGAATTGACAAATCGGGATTGGAGGCTCAAGGTTTGTTATCGGGCTTATTGGTAATAAGAGGAGGGCAAGAAACGGTGGTATTTTCCCGGTCAAATATAAAAACTCCTGAAAACACCTCCGTAACTTTTTCTATCTCATCTGGAGACATTCCTGAAGTTTTTGTAACAAAATCAAGAGGAGCTTTTCCTCCTGTTTGTTCTAATGACCGTGCCAGTTTTCCTACAGGATGGGTGGGAGGAATTTGTTCTGTCAGAAGTTGTTTTAGCCCCTCAATTCCAGCATGCGGAAGCTCTCTTCTTCTTGAAGGTAATTTTTCAGATTCATCATTGACAGGTAGATCTGACTCACTAATTGGAGTAAATATTCCTCTGACGAAACCAGCAAGCACTTCCTGTCCGTGTCCCATTGAGATTTATTATATATGGTAGAATGTCTATGTGCAATTTGTCTGTGATTTCCACCTACATTCCAAATATTCCAGAGCAGTATCAAGAGATATGGTTTTGCCTAATATGGCGTTGTGGGGAAAGAAAAAGGGGATTGATATTTTGACCACTGCTGATTGGACGCATCCGTTGTGGTTTAGGGAAATTAGTCAACAACTTGAGGAGAAAGCGGAAGGACTATATAAAATCAAAAATCAAAATGCAAAAGTCAAAAATACAGATCAAAAGTCAAAAATAGAAGACAGAGATGTACACTTTATTCTTTCAACAGAAGTATCCAGCATCTACAATCAAGGGGGAAAACTGCGTAGAATTCATAACCTGATTTTTGCGCCCAATATCGAAACTGCGGAAAAGGTTAATAAAGAATTACAAAAGCGGGGAGTTAATCTAATGTCCGATGGCAGACCGATCATGGGAATTTCGGCCAAGAACTTACTCGAGTTATTATTGTCAATCGATCGAAAAATTATGCTGATTCCCTGCCATGCCTGGACGCCGTGGTTCTCGATTTACGGTTCAAACTCCGGCTTTGATTCAATAGAGGAATGTTTTGGCGACTATGCAAAGTATATTTACGGAGTTGAAACAGGGCTGTCGAGCGATCCGGAAATGAATTGGAGAATCAAGGACCTGGAAAACCGTTCCATTCTTTCTTTTTCCGATTCTCACTCTTTGCCAAAAATGGGCAGAGAAGCAACGGTGTTTGAAATGCCGCAGGCTTCGTACTCAAACATAGGAAAAGCGATAGTGGAACCGATGAGACGTTCGAAAAGTAGTGAAAGTAGCAAAAGTAGTACAGGGAGTAATGAGCCCCACATAGCATATACATTAGAGTTCTATCCCGAAGAAGGAAAATATCACTACAATGGTCACAGAAACTGTAACGTCGTTTTGACGCCGCAAGAAACAAAAGAAAAAGGAGTGATTTGTCCGGTGTGCAAAAGGCCGATAACGGTGGGAGTGATGCAGCGCGTCCAAGAGCTGGCAGCTCAACAATTAACAGTTAACACTTCGACTTCGCTCAGTGCAGGCAATTCACAATTAACAGTGGATGAGTACGGAGTCAAATGGATTCATGATTCAACCGGGAAGCACCCGCCGTTTGTAAAATTAGTGCCGCTGATTGAAATTGTTGCCGAAAGCATGGAGGCAACGGTGGCAAGTCAAAAGGTTAAAACACAGTTTGACCAACTTTGCGAGGCATTTGGTTCGGAGATCAATGTACTTCTTAAAACATCAATTGATAAAATTGCCACAATAGGAAACGCCCGAATTGCCGAAGGGATAGAGCGGGTTCGCAAAGGAACAATTTCAGTTTCGCCCGGGTTTGATGGGGAGTATGGGAAGGTGAAGATTTGGGATGGGCAAGATGCTAAAGCTGAAGAAATAAAAGATAAAAGCACTGTTTCAACAGACCAACTTGGGCTCGAATTTTAAATGTGCGCAGGTCAACATAAAAATTTTCTTGTTCCGCAGCTCACGCTGTCACGAATTTTAAGGAGTTCGAAATGCGAACAGCGAA
>CAYZZG010000042.1:0-7708 GCA_964482825.1 uncultured Gammaproteobacteria bacterium | reverse complement strand
ATAACAATCTCTTTTTACCAACGTTACACTCCAACCATTGTGGGAAATGTGGTGCTTGAGAAAATAAAAGAATTGTCTCTTCCGGCTAGCAAATTAGGTACAGTACCGTATATTACAACACCTCTGAGCGCGTATCTTTCCGACTGGTCAATTCTGCCCGGAAAAACCGCCGGACCGCTGCGGCTTCGCATCAATAATTACGTATTACCGCTGCCGTACGATATCGCGCCGGAGGAAATGTACGTTGCAACTGCGGCAGTTATCGGAGAGAGTGTTCCTTTGGAAGTAAAAGCATTTACCCAGCGATGGATTGCCGATCTAACGCAGTTTATCCCAACAGATGCGCCTAATTGTTTTTTCGACGCTTTGGAAGATGCTTCCTATGCCTTTGCTTTTGAAAATAATTCATTTCGTATACACAGTAAAAACCAATCAACCTGCGTTTTTTATAACCTCGCGCCCTATCTTTTGAAAAATCCACCCCACATAGAGGCGCATCTGCGTTTGTCCGGAACAAGCAGGGATCTGGATAGTCGTTATAACCTTCCGCTTACATCAACAGCAAAGCCAAAACTAAAACAATTTATTACCTCATCGCCAAAACCCAATGCGGTAAGGATATGTATTAAAGAACCACTTACCGACGACTGTTACAACCTTCATCAGTTTCTGACCGTATCCAACGATACCTCGGTTATCTTGCCTCTTGAGCGGCCGCTTGAAGAAAACCAAGACATGCGTATGCTCTTTAGTGTGAAAAACACCGGCTATCAAGAGCAGGATATTACCATTACCGAGCTTTTCTTTGACCAATTTACCACGCTTGCTACCGATACGCTGTCGTTTGCAAAAACACAAGATTTTTCCATGACGATTCCTACAGGGCAGCGCTTTCTGTCTTCGGTAACTTTTCCCAAGGCGCTTTCACCTTACTCATTCTTTTTTAATCCCGCAAAAGAGGTGTTGTATGGTCAAAACGCCGCTTGTGAGAAGAAAGATGGATACCGAACATACCGTTTGGTAAATAACGCGGCAGTAAGCTATATTGAAAATTGTTATATCGAACTTTTTCAAAAAGCGTCGTTTACCAGCGATAATTTTTTGCTTTGGTCACTGCGCTACAATGTGTTGTCGGGAAAATATCCTAAATTTATCGTTGACGACAACTTCTACTCATACGCCAACGAGTACATATCGCTCTATCAAGGATATCCTGACGTGGCCGGATTTAAGCCATTCCAACGGTCCGAATCGTTTTTCTTTCCGCAAAGGGCTTCGGATATAGAAGACACATTTAGAAAGCTATCTTATCAGACTGCCTATGGTTATCTTTTGCCCCAACCTGGTCTTGGCGATAACGGCGGCAAAAAGCTGGTTTTGCATCAAGACGGAGAAAATGAGGGAGTACTTGCTATTTCTTCTTTTTCGGTGCAACCGCTTCCTACACAATGGTTGGGATTTTCATTAGCGGCAGATAATTTTGTAGAGACATACGCGGTTGCAAAAGAATATCGATTTGGTAAGCTCTTGCCCTCACTTTGGCAACTTACCATAAAGAAGCCCGCGCAAGGCAAACACCTGCTCTTTTTTAATGAAGGGTTTGACAAACAATGGCAATTGTATAGCAGTTGGTTTGGCATGATAACGGGTTTGGAAAAAGGCGTTTCACCTAATCGCTGCGACGGGTTTGCCAACTGTTTTGTGATGGATAGTCCTAGCGCGGACAAGACTTACTATATTTTTTATACCCCCGAAAGGCTGAGTGTTTTGGGGTGGGTAGTCACGATTCTAACGATCTTGTTGTTTGGGAAGATCTTTACAAAAAGAAAGCGTGATTTGTCCAGTATCTAGTGGAGTTTTTTTGTTTTTTGCTATTCTTAGTCTATCTTATAGATATTTTGGAGAAACCAACAGACTCAAGATTGTTAATAAATTCTTTACCCAAAGGTTGATTGGGAGCACTCTTTTTTTGTTCAGTAATTACCAGCGCTTCTCTAAGGGCTAATCCTTCTACAACATACATATCGTTAAGTGGCAATCTACTATCTGGAATAATTATCAGTTTCGTATTTTTGCTTCCGCCGATCTTTCCTTCCTGAACAAGAAGCAGCCTTGACTGGATTACTTCCTGGTCTGGGTAGGAGTTTGGATCAACACCTTTTTCTCTTAGTGCTTCTTCTATTTTTGCCAGTGCAAACCCCGAGGATTGGGAACCCCTAACTGAAGCATCCGCCAACGATGCGTAGCCAACAACGAATATATCACTTGGACTTACAGCCGGATATAATCCGGCAATTTCGGGCGCATTACTGGCAATAGCCAATTCTGATGCAGTCAGTGATTTAGAGGTAGTTCTTTGGAGTATATTTGCAACATTAAGCGGCCAGCTTTGCCCAGCAATTCTTCTTTTTTCATCTTGAAATAATGCTTCTTCTCTTTGTTCAGAAATTGTTTCGGCAGCCTTTACGGCAACAGAAACCACAGTTGGTATTAATGTTCCCACTGCTCCTGCGCCAAGTAGGCTAAGAATAAATTCTCCTCTGCTTAGGCAGATTGGCGGTTGGG
This sequence comes from uncultured Gammaproteobacteria bacterium, assembly GCA_964482825.1. Taxonomy (GTDB): domain Bacteria; phylum Patescibacteriota; class Microgenomatia; order Levybacterales; family UBA12049; genus CAYZZG01. The sequence continues at coordinate 5,143 of CAYZZG010000042.1, read as the reverse complement.
TTGTTGTGGTAATCTTTCTCTCAGTCATGTTAGCTTATATTATAACACAGGTTTGCAAGGGGACGTACCGTCTGGTACATCCCAAGGGGACGCCTTGCAAAGGAGTAGGGGGAGTTATTGCTGATTAAGCTGATTAACAACGGGGATGAATCTTTGATTTACAGAGGAAGTTCCAATTTTAATCGCTCGTCCTGGGGTTGGAATATGTACCGATCCATTCCCGAGAATGATTGCCTGGAAAACTCCGTAAACGCCGGTAAATCCCTTTTGAAAGAAAGGATAAATAGGCTTGAATGTAGTTAAGTAGCCGTCGCGTTTAAACACTCCGTATCGTGGAAGAGAGGGGTCGGCAAAATTGGTATACACAATCCAACGACCATTGGTGAGAAGCCCATCATTTCCATTGATATTAAGTTCCTCTCCAATTTTTCCACCAGAAGCGTCAAACTCTCTATCTAATTCATGTATTGCATTATCAGCCCATTGTGCATCGGTGCGTGCGCCCTGATTATAAACTTTCCGAAGGAGAAGTTCGGGAGAAAAGTTGAGATTGGGGTTAGGAATAAATAATGGGCTTAGTCGAGCAGCCCGTCCTGGAGTGCTAAAATTAATCCCTTTCCCTCCGTTCCCTGGAATGGTAATGCGTACTAGCCCACTGTTGTTTTGGTTAAACCCTTCTATCGGTTGGTACTGTTCCAAGAATTCACCGCCAAAGCGTCTATCTGTAGCTGGAATTGTGTCACCTGTCCACGCTATCCAGTCGCCCTGTGTTATAGCATATGGCCCGTATCCAAGACTCACACTTCCATCAAATTCAACCCCTATGTTGCCGTTAGACTTATCAAATTTTTCATCAAAATACCTTCGTGCTTCGGCTATACGGGTGTCTGGATCGGCAATTGCTGCTAAGCTCTGAAGTTTGGCTTCTGCCTCTAGAGGATTTAAGAATGATTGTGTTTCGACTAAAGATTCTGTTGTCTTAACGGGCTCGATTGTTGTTGCTGTACTTGCGACGGGAGCAGAGGTGGCAACTGGAGGAGCCTCTGGTCGCGGTCCAAGAGCAAGACCTGCAGCGCCTGCTGCAACAACTGCGGCTCTTCGTAAAAATCTTCTGCGTGTTTCTAGTGGTGCTGTCATAAAAGTAAACGTCTTGTAATATACAACCTTTTTATCTATTTGTCAATACCTGAAAGACTAATCGATGCATGACGCGATTTTTCTAAATATCCTATAGACAAACCAGTTAAAGCGGGGGAAATATGATGGATATATTAAAGAAGGGAAGAAAGTAAACCCGGGTGGTATTTATTTTGCTTTCAAGCTGCAAACCCAGATGGACAATATAGGCCTTAGCGGGTTTATATCTGGTTAAAAAAGACTTAAAGGAACGCGAAGTTTGCGGCAGTTTTAATTTTGTATATTTTGCTTCAACCGGAATAAGTTCAAGCCCAGAATTTATGACGAAATCCACCTCGGCATTATCTTTGCTGCGCCAAAAATGAATACGGGTTGAAGCGAAATGACTATGTTGACGGAGCATATTAAAAACAATATTCTCAAAAAGATGACCGCTTACGGCAGGAGGTATTGAGGGTAGTCCAAACAAAGAGAGCAGGTAATTTCTTAAGCCGGTGTCATAAAAATAATACACAGGAGTTTTGGTAATTTCCGAGCGGATATTGCGATAATAAGGAGTAACTTTTTTTAAAATAAAGGTTTCCTCCAGATACCACAGGTAATGCAGAATTGTTTTATTTGATATACCAATAGTTGATGACAACTCGGTAATATTTACCAGATTGCCTATGCCGGATGCCATAATTCTTAAAAGACCGGTAAAAGCGTCAGGTTTTTCAACTCCCAGCAAATCAGTAATATCCCGTTGTATATAACTGGTGTATATTTCGTCCATTTCCGTTTTTTTCTTGTCCATGGTTTTTGCAAGCACAACTTTTGGGTAGCCGCCAAACATCAGATATTCTTCAAACAGACTTTGTGTTCTGGTTATTTCTACAGCAAAAAAATCCTGCAGTTTGTTTTCGTACGTGTATTCCGTTTTAAAGTTAACAAATTCTTCAAAGCTGACAGGTTCGATAATAAAAAGTTGTTTTCTGCCCGCCATAGATTCTTTAATTTTTGCTTTAAGATCCAGGCTGCCTGACCCTGAAACAATAAACTTATAAGGCAGGCCCATATCGTAAATGCCTTTAAGAAACAGACCCGCATTCTCTTTTCTTTGAATCTCGTCAACAAATACAAAAGCCCGTGTGTTTCCAGCCTGAAGACGGATATAATCGATAAGAGCGGTTTGGGACACCAAAAATTGCTTATTGTCCTCAATGTCAAGATTGAGGAAAATGGTTTTTTCTTGTTTTTTTGCAAGTTCGGCTTGCAATAGCTTCATAAGATATGTTTTGCCAACCTGGCGGGGGCCGATTAAGACGGTCATTTCCGGCTCAGAAAGATGATTCTTTATGTCGTTATAAATAGTCCTTTTGATCATATACTTCCATTTTAGTACCGTTTTTCAGGAAGTCAAGTAGCAAAATAATCGGGTAAAACGGGGTTTTTGTTTCTGGTAGATTTTTTTATAAGCCTGTAGATAAACCAGTTAAAGCGGGCAGGGAAGATATAACCGGCAGTTAGTTGTCCCAACCAAAATCCCCAGATCAAAAGGCCGGGTTTTTGAATGTGTTTTCCCGCCCATAAATGAAGTTGAAACAGCCGCTTTGTCTGCGTTTTATGGGATTTGATTGAACCGGCGTTTTTATGCCAGCGAACCTTCGTAACAACAATGGGTAAATTGGCAAGCTTACCGCGAATGCCTAATTCATACCACATGTGCACATCGTCAACAGGCCAAAATTTTTTTTGATAACCATTGGTTTTCTCAAATACACTTTTTCGATACATGGATGCGGGATCGGAGAAAGGGCTTAAGTACAGCCACTGTTTTTTAATTTCGGTGTCGGTTATGGGGAAGGAAATTATTGTATTGCCAGGGGTGAAACCAAACCATTCAATCGCGCCGCCAACTGCCACGTGATCACGATGGTTTTCCAAAAACGCCACCTGTTTTTCTAATCGATCGGCAACCATCAGGTCATCTTGGTTAAGTCGGGCAATATAGACTCCTTTGGCTTTTGATATAGCAAAATTTAACGCTTCGGACAAACCTTTATTTTGGGCAAAAGAAAATGTTCGCACTTGAGGATATCTGTTTGCTAGCAGTTGGCAAAGCTTTCTGCTGTTGTCGGTACTGCCATCATCAATTAAAATAATTTCAAAATTTTTATAAGTACTTTTTAGAACAGACTGTACTGCTTCTGTAAGATGAGCTTTTCCGTTGTAGATGGGGATGATGATGGAAACAAGTGATAACATAAATTCCAAATCACAAGCACCAAGTAACAAATAATTTTCAAATCTCAAATATCAAACTATTTTTTGGGAAATTGAATATTGGAATTTATTTGTAATTTGATATTTGTAATTTGATTATTGTTAGATAGGTTGACCTTTTTGCTCCATACAGCGATTGTACCATTCTTCGATCGGAAGTTTGTAGGTATTGGTGTAGACGTTTGTTCCTTCTGTTTTTGTGGTAACCGACTCAACAGTGGCTGCTTTTAAACAAGCGTCAATTGCCTGTTGGCGAAGATTGCGATCCGCCAAAAGATAGCCCCCAACAGCAGTTGCGGCAAAGACAAGAATAGCAACAAAAAGAATAGGTTTCATAAAAACTATAGACAATAATTATAACAGAAAAAAGGTAACAATGTCAATGTTATAGGCCTTTAAAGTGAAACGTGAAACGTAGAACCTAAAACAAACAGGTGAAGCGTAAAACGTAGAACGTGAAGCCTAGGTTTTACTTTTATATAGAAGACCGTAGAGCACTGCAGCGAGGCGATTAGTTTCTGCAAGCAATTCTTTATAAAAATCATCTGAGATAAGGCTAAATTCATGAGTAAAATAGAGAAGATATTTAGTCTCTTTAAGAGAACTATATGCTATTTTTAGAAACTGTTTTCTTTCTTTAGGAGATTGTTTTGCTCCGCCTTCAACGATGTTTAATACTATTGATAAGCTTGCTCGGCGAAGCTGATCTCCAATTGAGCTTTGAAATTTAAACGGAAACTCAAGTGTTGCTCTATAAATCTTTTTAACCAGGCTATTTGATAACTCAAAAAGCAAATTCTTTTCTGCCACGATATTATCCTATCACGTTTTATGTTTTATCTGATTCGTTTCACGTTTCACGTTCTAGGTTTTACGTTTCACTTTCCTAGCTTCCCCCACAATTACAATGTTTATTACTTCTACGTTTCACGTTTTACGTTCTACGTTTCATTCTCCTGTTTCACGTTTCACGTTCTACGTTTCACGTTGTAAGCACGGGGGAAGGGGTAAGAAGCCAAGATCGGGCGCACGAACAGCAGTAAGCTGCGTTTTTTAAGACGCGGCTGCGTCGTGCGTGCCTGACCTTATGTCGGCTTCTTACCCTGGGGGCGTCTTTCTTGCCTGGTTGGCAAGTTTAAGACCCCCCAAGGTCTGGGCCCTTCCGTGGAAACTAGCAGTGCGATGCGTGGTGCGGCGATGTGCGATCGAGCTAGCAGGTCGGTCCGGTGACCAACAAGAACCTGCCCGTCGTGGGGGACTTGAGATCGCGGATTGCGCGGAACGCACCCCACGGACCAGAGTTCTTGAGCGGGACGAAATCGACGTTCACGATCCAGCCGGAATTGGACCCGAAGTTCGTCCAGAATATTGAGCCCGCGGGGATCGTGCTTCCAGGAGACAATTCGCCTCCGTAGAAGTACCCCTCACCTTGTAGCAAGGCGTCGAGAATGGCGATCGCCTGACCGGGGTCAGACGCATTCCGCACCTGCGGGCAAATCCGATCGGCTGGAAACGCGGCGACGCTAGTCGCGGGGGCAGCCTGCGAGGCGGGGGTGACGACGGTCGTCGACCCACCATCCTGCTGGCAAAAGCCCCACCATTCCGGCATGTCTCGACAGAGCGAGAGGTCGGTACGAATGAACCGCCCGCTCGGGATCGTGACATCGACCAGCGCGAGATATACTCCGACTCGACTCTGTTCGTTGATGAGCAGGGGGAAAAGCTCGTCATCCGGAAGCCG
>CAYZZG010000041.1:0-7750 GCA_964482825.1 uncultured Gammaproteobacteria bacterium | reverse complement strand
TTTGCGAGAACGCGAAGGGGCTTTCCTTTTTGTTTATGTAAATTTTGCCGAAGTATCCACCTTTACCCCTGACGAACTAAATAAATTTATGTTTATTAATCTCCTCTTTAGTCTTGAGCAAAAAGAGCAGGTAAGCCAAGAGGTGGGAGAGATTTTCCAGGAAGCCTTAGTCGCCAAAGACCCGATGCTGCTTTTCCAAAACTTTAAAAAAGCAATCGAGGTCCTTACGCGTCATGACATAACACCGGTATTTTTGTTTGACCGCTTTTCCGAATACGCAGACAAAACAGATGATCTGTTTTTTATGAATCTGCGCTCACTGCGGACTGCTTCGGGCAATAAAGTAAGTATTGTATTTTCCAATCATAGACCGCTGGAACAACTTCTTCCTGTTGATCGCTGGAAAAATTTTTATGAGTTTTTTATCGGCAATCACATTTTTGTAAATCTTAAAGACCCAGTTGCCACTGATTTTCGCATTGGTGTTTTAGAAAAGGAATACGGGAAAACCCTTGATGCCGCAACTCACCATGCGCTTTACAGCATAACCGGCGGCCATGCCAAGCTGATGAAACTTACAGCGCAATATATTTTGGAAGACCCGTTATTTACGGCGCAATCAACACAAAAACTTATCAATTATCTTCTGCGCAGCGTTTTAATTAAAGGTTCTTTGTTAGAAATTTGGCAATCCCTTACTTCTGAAGAAAGAAAACTGTTAAAGGAAGGAAAAACCACCGAGGTTTTATCCAAACTCCAACTACCCTTCCCGCTGTTTAGTGAATTTATTAGGCAAAACATCCCCAACCAGCTTATTCCCCGCGAACTTCGTCTTAATGAATCAGAAAATCAGATTTATTTTGGCGATGACCCCATGGAAGATATTACCAAATACGAATTTAGGCTGTTGTCGTTTCTGATAAAAAACCCCTATCAGGTGCTAAATCGCGAAGACATTATTCTGGTGGTCTGGTCTGACGAAAGAAACCAGGCGGGTGTTTCGGACGAGGCGCTTGACCAAATGATTTATAGACTGCGGAAAAAGATCGAAGATGAGCCCGACAATCCCCGCCATATTTCGACAGTGAAGGGAAGAGGATTTAGATTCATTCCATGAATAATTTCAAATTTCCAATATCCAATTTCTAATTTCAAATGAAGACCTATGATATTCATGATCGAATTTTTAAGTTTATTGTAGATGTTATTAACTTTTTAAATAAGATTCCGAAAACTTCCACCAACCTTATATTTATTGGTCAAGCAACTAGATCAGTAACCTCAATGGGAGCAAATGATCAAGAAGCAGATGGAGCATTAACAAAGAAGGACTTTATCCATGGATATACCGTTGTTCGCAAAGAAGGAAAAGAGACAGTGTTTTGGATAAGAATAATTTGTGCCACCAATCCAAGATTTCAAATAGAAGGAGAACTCCTTATAAAGGAAGGTCAAGAGCTAGTAGCAATAATAAGTACCATCATTAAAAATGCCTCAAGCAATACCAATTCAAGAAAGTAATCCATTTGAAATTTGATATTTGAAATTGGTAATTATTGGAAATTAATAGGGAGGCTTGCTTTTTCTCTCCCTTTTGTTTTACGATGAAAGAGTGAAAAAGATTCTGCTCATATCATTACTTTTTATTGTTCCTCTTATTTCTCCTCAAATAGCGCAAGCAGATGTAAAAGCTTGTTCTGCCACCATTAAACCAGATCCTGTTACCACTAACGACATCGCCATTGATGTGTCTATAAAACCGCAAAGAGATGGAGACTTATTAGATGGCAATCAATATTTGATCATGATTAACGAATATTGGGTCGGGCAACTTGCGGGACCACTTGCACCAGACGTACGTGGCGAACCTGATAAATTTACCTATACTTCGGGAACAGGCATTGCTATAAAGGGCTTAAGTCCAGAAGGCTATCCCAACACCAAGTTTGACCAGCGCGTAAGAACTACTACTTTTGAATCAAAGCAATATGTTCTATCTGTTTACACAGATAACGGCAATACCCAAGTTTGCCAGACCAGCGGTTTTACCCCAAAACAAGTAGCTGGGGCAGATCAATGCACCATATCACTATCTCGGGTGCCATCTAATGCTACCCCTGCACCCACTTCCTCTCTTAGTTGCCAGCAACTCTGTGAAAGAAACTATGATCCGGATAGTAATGCTGCGGCTGCTTGTTTGCAAAACTGCCAAACAGCCACCCCCACACCAAGCCCAAACACAATAACCTCGGATGCCGATATTTATATAAAAGTTAATAACCTCGCACATCAAGGCCTTTTAGAAAGGGAGGGGCTTGGTGGTCAAGAGAGATACCGACTGGTAATTAAAAGGGACAATGATCAGGGAGCGTCAATTCCCAGGATTACTGATCCGAAAAGAAGATATGACGAACTTACTTCGGGAAATCTTAATTTAGGAAGACTGGAGCAGGGCACTTATGATCTTGAAGTAAGAAACTTTGTTGAAGGAAGCATACTTGAACGTAATTACTGTAAATATAATTTTAGAGTTGGTTATCCCGGCGAAACAGGCGGCGGTATTGAGGATACATTTGCTAAAGAGAACTTTTTAAACCCATTTTGCAAACTAACCAATAAAAATGAGCAAAAATATATCTGTGATACCGCGATTGGCGAAATAGAAGCAAATCTGCCTGCTCTTGTTAAAAAGCTGTTTGCTGTACTGTTAAGTCTTTCCGGCGGAATTGCGGTGCTGCTTATTATTGTTGCCGGCTACCAGCTTATTACCTCCTCCGGCAATCCCGAAAAAACCCAGGCTGCCCGAGAAAGGCTGACTTCGGCAGTTGTTGGTCTCCTCTTTATTATCTTTTCTTTTGTAATACTGGAAGTGATTGGTGTAAGTATTCTAAGAATACCGGGGATAGGCTAAAAATTGCAAAATACAAGCATCAAATGACAAATAATATACAAATTACAACTTATGAAAAACCAAAAATTTACGACCTCGAAGAAAGAACATTTCTTTTTGCAAAAAATGTCACTCTTTTCTGTAAAACACTGCCCCAAACAACTACTAACCTAGTGTACATTGGGCAAGTAGTACGATCATCTGGCTCAACAGGAGCCAACTATATTGAAGCAAATGAAGCATTGAGCAAGAAAGACTTCTTTATGAGAATCAAAATCTGCCGAAAAGAGTCAAAAGAATCCGCTTATTGGCTGCGTTTGATAGTTGAAATTAATGATATAAAATACAGAGAAGAAGGTATTTTACTATTCAATGAAGCTACAGAACTAAAGAAGATCTTTTCTAAGATTGTGCAGAAGAGTTAATCTAGCATTGATTATTTGAAATTGGAATTTATTTGTGATTTGTTATTTGTAGTTTGAGATTTTATGAAAGAATTGGTTCTCAAAATCGGCGGTCAGGAAATTTCTGCTCCGGCCGGTGTGCCGACTGGCGGGTTTAACGTGGCCAGCACCAAGATTATTCCGGTGTTTCTTCAAGCCGCCTTTATTTTTGGCGCCCTCCTAACACTTATTTTTGTATTGTGGGCAGGTCTTGACTGGATTATGTCCGGCGGCAATAAAGAGGGGTTGCAAAAAGCTCGGCATAAATTATTGTATGCGGTTTTGGGACTTGTTATTATCATGGTTTCGTTTTTGATGGTTAATTTCTTAGGCTTTTCTTTGGGCGTTAACTACTTTAATCCCACTTAATTTGCCACTTGACAAGCGCATAATTTTATTACTATGATGGATGTAATGAAACGAATTCTTCAGCCAGCCGGCATAGCAGGCGGACTCCTTCTTTCTTTTGTGCCAAAGGTATTCGCCCAGGCTGGACAATCGGATAGGAAAGTTATTGATTGTCCCCAGGGTACATTTAATAAACTGTGTAATCTGAGCGCAAGTAACTTTGGCCAGCTTATCTCCACCCTCATTACCATTGCCTTTATTGGCGCAACCATTATTGCGCTGGCTTTCTTAATTTATGGAGGATTCAAGTGGATTGTGTCCGGCGGCGAAAAATCAGCTCTTGAGGAAGCACGCAATCATATTGTTGCCTCGATTATTGGATTGGTGATTATTTTTCTTTCTTACTTCGTATTAAATCTGATTGTCTTCTTCTTCACCGGCCAACCTTTGACCAATATCACCTTTCCCACTATCTCAACTCTCTAGTATTTCTTTCTGTTTCTTGTTTTTTCTTATCTTCTTTGTTAGCATAAAACTATGGACTGGGGAGATTGTGTCAAAAATAATGTACCAACCCTTAACTGCATTCCGATTGTCTTTAATAACATTGTTGATTGGGCATTTGTTCTTTCGGGTATTACCGCACTGGCTTTTATTATTATGTCCGGTTATAAATTTATTACCTCTGGCGGCGACCCCAAACAACTTGAAGGAGCAAAAAAAACACTGACCATGGCAATTGTTGGACTGTTAGTAATTGCCTTCTCCTATCTTATTCTCAACCTTATCGCCTTTACCACCGGCACCTCCTGTATTACCAAGTTTGGTTTTACCAACTGCCAGTGATATAATCGCCTTATGCCAACAGCTGTAGAACAGCCGGTGCCAACAAGGGAAATCCCGCCGCCAACAGAACGACTGTCACCGCCTGGAGCATTTGACGGCCTTAAACCTCGGCTGTTATTGGGCGGTAACGCGATCAATCCCGATAACGCCACCATTCCTCCAATCACCCAAGAACAACTAGGCAACTTTAAAGATAGAAACTATGATCTGTTTGATAATGCTTCGACAAATGAACGAAAAACATGGTGGAGTGGAAAAGAAAATAACAATTTTGACAGGCAAAAACGCTTGTGGACTGCGCAAACCACCGAAACATTTAACGGAGCAAAAGACTGGTTTGAGAAAAACCAACAGGGAAAACAATGGACAGCGCTTTTTGCTAAATTAGATATTAATGCGACATCATTTACCGAGCAAAATGCGCAAGCGCTGTATGCACGATACTTTGGAACTGCGCAAAGAGGTTCGCTTGTCAAGAAGTATGTTAACGAGGTAGTCAATACATATCAACAAGGAAACACCATTGACTACGCGGGAATACAACGTGATCTTAAAGGTATTAAGTGGCTGGCCAATATTTTTGGTGAAACCTCGGGAGAAGTTGTTACTCAACTGGTTGATGCAGAAGTAGCGCTTCTTATAGAGCCCGAGGCACTTATCACAGCGGCCAATCAAACAGAGAAAGTTAATAACCAATCAGTCGCCCGTGCAAACAGATTAGAGCCTGACGAGAAAAGATTACTTAAATTTTTATGGGAAAATAGAACCGCCGATACTACACCAACCCCAGGACCAACTCCTCCAGAGCCTCAGTCTCCTACCCCGCAAGCAAGAAGACGGCTTCCCGAAGGTTACCAGTGGCATTATGAAAGAGCAGCCAACCCTCGCCAATTTCCCCAGAGAGAACTGGTCGAAACAGTGCATAGTCCATACAATGTGGCTATGAATTTACAGAAACGGTTGCCGCAAATCTATGGACAAAAAAACAGAGACGAACTGGCGCAAGAAATAGCAGCAGAGCAGATGTTATTAACACAAAATTTAGAACGGCACGGGTTAACATCGGAGCGCCTTTCCCAAATGGGCAGCAGCATGATTAATCACTACAAAGAGTTTGTCCAACAAGCCTATGGCATTACCTTGCCACAGATGCCGGAAATTACCATTTTCCCCATGTCTGGAAAAACAGCAGAGGCTTATTGCGGAGAAAACCGAAATGCATATGCTTTTGTCAGCTCCAAGCTTCCTATTATTTTTCTTGACATGGATGTAATTGTTCAACACGCACGAGAATTAACCAATAAGGAATTTCCCGCATTATCTAAAGAAGAATTAGGAAATTTAATCGCGCGATTACTCAACGAAATAAATCCTCATGAATACACTCATCTGATGGGCGATCTGGCTTTTTGGAAACTTACAAAAACCGATCAAGAAAAGAAAATACAGGTTTTAGAACCAGGTAAGTTTGGAATCCTGGTAGCCAAACCTAAAACTGCAACAATAGAACAAGGAGCACCGCATGCACAATTTATCGAACGAGGCAGAGGATTGATGGAAGCAATTACTGTTGAACTCACCAATCAGTGGGCGAAAAACATGAATGCGCATCTTGATATTAATGCCTATGCGCCGGAGCGCCAAGTACTCCATGCGCTGGTTAATCTTCTGGCCAGAGAGCAAAACATAACTCAACAAGAAGCATTTAAAAAATTTGCTCTTGCTTATTTTACCCCCAAAGGATTCCGCGATTTAGCCAAAGATCTAGTCGGCAGACACAAAGACCAAGCAGGTCATATTGTATACAAACGTCCGCATTTCCAATCCATTGTGTATGCGCTAATGGAAATGGAAGCAGAAGCAGCGCAACAACAGAAAACTGCTCCTGATTACAATCTTACTACCAGCTATATTAACAACTCGCTCTCTCAAGCGCAGAAAGATGCTCTTGGGGAGCTAGCAAGACAAGGGATACCTCGTGGCTCTCGCGCCCATCTTTTCTTTGCCGCGCGCAGATCGCTGGCAGCATCGCTTGGTTTTACTCTTGAGCTTCCACAACAAAACCCTCCTCAGGAAACTCCACAACCACCCGAGAATGCAGCAAGCATTGCGAGAAGACTTCTTGATGAGACCACTGGACAAGCAACAAACGAAAGAGCTGATTTATCAACAAAGTTTCCACGCCTTGTAGAAAAAGTTTCCCGTTTAATTGACAGCAATAACCCTGCTATTCCCGAAGGAGAATCTGTTGTTTTATCCGACGTAGCATGGGCAATGATCAACCAACTTTCAGAGCAGGCCAACACACAAAACAAGGAAATATCTTTTGCTCTCCAAGGCATCACCACCTTTAACAATAACGACAATCCTGTTATTGTAGGGGCGTATGTCGCACCAGCTGGGGTGTTTGCTAACACAATCACAACAGATACTGACCCTGCAATTCATCGGGCAAATGCGGAAAAACTTGCCCGCAATACAAATCTAGAACGCTACTTTCAAGATGCTGTAGGAAGTCCTCTTGGTCACGCGCTGGCTATTTATCATATCCATCCTGATTCTCTGGGCGAAAGATATAGAGGAAAGCCGTCAACCCCGGATTTTGACCAAATTAAAACATGGTTTAGAGATGACCCCGATACTCGGGAATACTACTGGGGTGTTTTTACCAGACACGAAGGACAACTCCATATGCAGCTTTTCCGCTCTACCTTGGATGAGCATGGACACATAGATCACAAACCAATATCCGCAAAACGGGAAAGCGAATTGCCGTAAAGAAAAGAGTTTGTTACAATAATTTTATGACAGAACAAGTACGACCAATAGAATCTCCTCCTTCTCCCGAAAGCATTGCTCCCCACCGGGCAATGGTGGGCTTACAAGCACGGCTTCTGATGAAACCTAGCGCAGTTAATCCCGATGCCAAAGTAGCAGAAGTTACCAAAGAACATCTTTTGCCGTTTGACCAGCGCTTTGCTACCTATCAGCGAATAAATGCTGCATCAAAAGGCGAACGAAAACAGTACTGGAAAGAAAAAGGAATTGAGGACTTTGACAGACAAAAACAGCAGTGGATAGTAAATACTGTAAAAACATTCCAAAACGCCAAAGATTTTTTTAGTAGCCAAAGCGGCACTGGTAAAGAGTGGCGGGAAGTTTTTTCTCGCTTGGGTATTCAAGCGCAAGATTTTACCAGAGAACAGGCTGATCAATTCTATAA
>CAYZZG010000040.1:7485-7757 GCA_964482825.1 uncultured Gammaproteobacteria bacterium | reverse complement strand
GCTATAGCGTATCGTTGTCCCAATCGCGATACTGCTTAAAAAGCAATTTCTCTCCTCTTTCGATTTTATCTAGGGTTCCAATGGTAACGAAATCTGATATTTCCAAGTAATGACATAAAAAATCTACTTCATCTTTACAGGGAAAAGCGCTGGCAAAAACACTATCCTGAAGACGAATGCAATCTATTTGTAATAATTTTTTCCTAAACGCATCTCTATTTTTCTTTTTATATTCCGGAATATCAAAAATAATCAGCCGCCACTTTCCGTCT
>CAYZZG010000040.1:4575-7458 GCA_964482825.1 uncultured Gammaproteobacteria bacterium | reverse complement strand
CGTAGATTTTCAAAACCATACTCAAGCAATCTTCTTTTTCCTTTTTCGGTAATTTCAATTGAGATTTTATCGCCATTTTCCCGCATAGTTAGCATTTCTTGTTTTTCTAAACGTTTGATAATTTTCCCTAAATCTCGCTTATTGATCTCTTTCCAGGCTTTATATGTTTCAAGCAGAATAAGCGGTAATGTAGGAAGCATTGGAATAGCTACAATTATTGCTCCCGCAGCAAATACTTTTAGTACATCATGGGTCTTAATCTTACTCATCTATTTAATAATAACAGAAACAAAATGTTGGTACAATGAAACGCTATAGCGTTCTTTTGTACCAAACCAGCAAGATATTCCTAAATGGTTTTTTTTTAATTTAACTCGACTGTTGTTGGCGTTGTAAACTTTGAATACACTTACCTTGTTTTTTTCTTCTATATCTTGCTTGATCGTCTACATCTATTAACGTTTCAAGACGCATTTGTCTGCTCCTAAGATTTGCAATTGCCGATTCCAATGGATCAATTTTATGATGATCTGACTGCGATATATGCGACCATCCCACCATTCCGTCTTCATCAACAACATAACATCGCGTTATTTTTACTCCATGCATTTTTATACTTCTTTCGCTCACATATGCAACCCAACCCTGAGAAAGCTCTTTAGAAAATATTGAAGTATACCCGGCGTTTAGCAAATGACCTACCAGCTCAAATTGAGAAACACGTTTTTCTGTTGTAGGTTTATTATTTGGTAAAACCTCCTTTTTCACAAAAATGATTTTACCATAAATTTTATTAAGGCTACACCCTTGGGGTGGATTTGTAGCTACACCTGCGGAGCCTATAAGTATATCAATAATACCCACACCTGGTGTGTGGTAGGTAGACACATCGGGAGAGTTCTCCATTTGCACCTGCGGATTTGAACTTATTTTTTCTTAACCTCATGTCTCCCGAAGGCGTTTCTTAATGAGGCAATTAGTTTGGCTGTAAAAGAATTCTGAACTGCAAGATCGGTTTTCGAACGTTTCCGATAGTCTAGTGACCGTGCAATAATTTCCACCGGAACACCCAATTCTTTTGCAGTATCAATCGTCCACTGTGCTTCGCCGCTGGCATTAATGACACCAACAATGTTTTCAAGTTTCGGATCTTTTTCTAACACCTCTACTGTTCGATCCATCATAAAACCGGAAACTAGTGAGTTTTTTGCCCACAATTTTGCAACCGCGGGTAAGTTAAGTTTGTACTGTGCATGTTCTAAAACATCAAATCCCTCTCCAATTGCCTGCATGTAGCCATATTCAATACCATTGTGAATCATTTTGACAAAATGCCCAGCCCCGCCCTCTCCAAAATATTCATATCCCCCTTTGGGCATTGCTAACGATTCCAAAATTGGGCGAATATATTCATAAGCACTTTTATCTCCTCCAACCATTAAAGGATAACCATCTGTTGCGGCAATAATTCCACCCGAAACTCCAATGCCTAAAAATTTAATTCCTTTGTCTTTGAACTCTTTGTACCGTCTCTCCGAATCTTTATAATGCGCGTTTCCGCCATCAATCACAATATCGCCTGGTTGAACATGCTTTGAAACTTCATCAAGAATAGTCTGCGTTGCCTCTCCGGCCGGCAACATAGACCAAACAATTCGAGGCTTTTTTAAACTTTCAACCAATTCTTCAATCGTCTTTGCAACTTTTAAATTTTGATTTGCAATTTTGAATTTTGAATTTTGAATTTTGAATTTGAGTTCTTTAACAGGTTGTGTTGAACGATTCCACGCAACAACTTCATGTCCTCCCTCCAAAAGTTTTAGCGTCATATTCCCCCCCATTTTCCCAAGACCGATAAAACCAACTTGCATAAAATAATTTTAAAGTTAAAAGTTAAAAATGAAAAGTTACAATGTAAAATTAAAAGTTATTTCTTACCTCTAAGTTTCATTAGACTTGAACCTAAAATATTAGCTAATTCCTCGGTTTCCTTTAGTAAAATATTGGTTGCTTCTCGAGAAGCTTTTCCTGAATCTCGTAATAAACCCAACCAAAATTTGCTTTCATTAGCGGATTTTAATGCGTAACTTAAGAAGTTTGAAAAATCTCTTTTTGAACTTGCAGCTTGTGCTTCAATAATATTTGCTCCAATACTGGTCGCACTTCTTAGAAGTTGTTTTACAAGAATTTGTACAACAAAGTCATTTTTATCCAGTGTTTCTATAAACTTAATTATTTCCAAGCTATAAGTATATGCTCTCCTTATGAGATGTTTCCTAAATTCGTCGTTAGTCATAACTTTATACTTTTAACTGTAATTTTTAATTTTTCACTTTAAACTTTAAATTACTTAGTTTCACTACCGCTTGGAACCACTTTATCTGGATGAAGCAGCACTGCTTTATTATCTACGTTCACGGCTAGTAACATACCTTGGCTTTCCATGTCCATCATTTTACGGGGTTCGAGGTTGACTAAAAACGGACATTGCTTACCAATAAGATCTTCTGGCGAATACCACTTTGCAATACCGGCGAGGATTTGACGAATTTCTCTTTCCAAAGAATCCTTCTCTGAAGAACCAAAATCAACCTCAAGCTTTAACAGTTTTTCAGAGCCTTCAATCGGCTCTGCAGATAAAATCGTGCCAATTTTTATTTCTAATTTTTTAAAATCATCTATAGAAATTTGTTGTTTATTCATTGCTTACTTTATTATTAACAGATTTTGCTTTTCTTCGCACCTGATCAATTCTATACGCAATACGAGCTATTTTTGCTAAATTAAGTTCTCTACGAAAGATTTCTGCACGTCTTACTATATCTTCTATCGGTTCTTCAGGATTAGTTGCTCGCTGCTGTCTAACAAATTCATCTATAATCT
>CAYZZG010000040.1:0-4541 GCA_964482825.1 uncultured Gammaproteobacteria bacterium | reverse complement strand
AACGCATAGATGCAGCAAGCGCATCTTTTAGGTCTCCCTCTGATGCTTCATTCGGCACTGTCGTTGTTCCTTCTAATCCTTGATCAACACGAGATATATACCATACCACAGGTCGCATACGCCCAGGTACAACTTTTGAGCTTATCAAACTACTGGGATCTCTTAATTGAGCGTGATACATATCAACCAGGCTGTACCACTTTACATCTTCAGCTTCACGAATAACATCAATAGTGAATGGAGGAGTTGGTTGGTCTTCTTGACATTCAAAATACCTTCTAAGTTTTTCTATCTCATCAACTGCTCTTGCTGTATAAATAGCTTTTTCTGCAGAATACTTTGTTTCCCTTCTAGAAATTCCTGCTTCCCGTAATTTACTCATACGCGAGAGGCATTATACTACACTACAGCCATTTTTTGCCATCGCGGGAAATAAGGTCGTCTGCTTCCTTTGGTCCCCATGTGCCGGGTTGATACTCTAGAACAACTGTTTTTTCTTGCTGCCAATGTTTAAGCATATCTGTAATAAACCTCCACGAGCTTTCCAATTCGTCCGAACGATTAAATAGCATCTGATCACCGGTAAAAATATCTAAAAGCAACTTTTCGTAAGCATCCTGACCCTTTTCCCCAAATTCTTCCTGGTAGGTAAACTTCATATTAACAGTGCCTAAAGAAAGTTTACTGCCCGGTTTTTTGGCAATCACCCTAAGGATAATTCCCTCATCGGGCTGAATCCGAATAGTAAGCACATTCCCCTCTTCCGGACAGCCAAATTCCTTAAACAGGATATGGCAAGTTTGGATAAAAACAATAGAAATTTCAACAATATCTTTTGGCATTTTTTTTCCGGCTCGGACATAAAATGGCACGCCCGAAAATCGCGGCGTATCGATAAACGCTTTAAATGCCACAAAAGTTTCTGTTTGAGAATTTGGCATTACTCCTTTAATATTTTTGTAGCCTTCGTACTGTCCGCGCACTACCATATTTTGCCCTTCTCCATTAAAACAACGAAGCGCTTTTAATACATTGGCCCTGGCGTCTCTAACTCCCTCTTTGGTAAAACTTGATGGCTGCTCCATAGCCACCGCTGTAATTAGCTGCATTAGGTGGTTTTGCCCAGCATCCCTAAGCATCCCAACGCCATCAAAAAATTCTCCCCGTTTTTCTACACCAGAGGTTTCTGCAAAAGTAATCTGCACATGATCAATGTAATTTTTATTCCATACCGGCTCAAAAATTCCATTGGCAAATCTAAAGGCCAACATATTCTGCACTGTTTCTTTACCCAGATAATGATCAACCCGAAAAATTTGTTTTTCTTCAAAGATTGTCGCCAATTTTTTATCAAGCGCTTGGGCTGTTTCCAAATCTTTACCAAACGGTTTTTCTATCGCAATTTTTGTCCAACTACTGCCTCCATGCTTGCCCGCCGAAGCGCCCCTTGCTTGCGTGGGCGTAGGCCTCGAAGCAAGGTAAGCGGAGGCGGGACCGCAACCCTCAGAAAGTTTGGTGTTTTGTAGAAAATCTAAAATAGTCTCATAATGCTGGGGCGGTGTAGCTAAATAAAATATTCTAGTGATACAAGCACCCATCTTTTTGTCAAATTGATTTAGCTTTTCTATGAGCTGTTCATACCCACTCTCTTGATCAAACATTCCCTGTTGATAATAAAGATTTTGAGAGAATTTCTCCCAATCACTATCGCCATCAGCCATCATTTTTCTAAACTCCTCATCCGCAAGGGGACGTACCGTCTGGTACAGCCCAAGGGGACGCCTGGCAAAGCCAACAATATAAAATGTTTCGGGAAAAAGTTTTTGTTTGTAGAGCGAAAAAAGCGCCGGGATAAGTTTGGAACGGGCTAAATCACCCGTTGCGCCGAAAATGATTAGAACGAAAGGACTTTGCATAGTTTCTTATTTTCTTATTGTCATTCTGAGCGAGCCTTCGGCGAGACAAAGAATCTAGAGATCCTTCATGGAGCCTGCGCTGAGACTCTTCCCCGCCAGCTGGCGGGTCAGAGTGACAAGCGAAGCGTTCAGGATGACACCTGTCATTTTACAACGTTTGGTCGGTAATCACAATTGTCTTGGGGGCAACTGCGGGATCTTGAATAAAACGTAAAGGTATTTCTTCTACTTTTCCTAAGGCTAGAGCTTTTTGCAAAGCGAGCTTTTTTTTATCACCAAAAGCGAGTACTAAAAGTAAATCCATTTGTGAAAGCGCATGGAAAGTAAGGGTAATACGTTCTCCAAAGCCATACTGTGGAACAGTTGTGCCCTGTGGCGACATAGGTTTTGGGTCTTTAAATTCGGAGACAAATAATAGTTTTCTCTCCGGAAAAAATAATGGATTAGTAAAATCAAACCTATGAGCAGCAATACCTGCTGTATGACCATCCCCTCCAATACCTAAAACAGCCACTTTTTTGGGAAAATAATGCAACAAATACCTAACGGTTTCGTCATATTCGCGAGCAAGTGTTATTCTATCCTTCTTACCGGTAAGTATTGGATAAAATTTGATATATTTTCTTTCCAGATATTCCAAAAGCCCTGTATTTTTAATCATTAGCTGATTACTTGCCGCATGAAACGGCTCTCCATGACGCTCATCTACCATTGCCACAGCACCGGGATTTAGCAAACTTTCCTTCGCAAATGCAGCATACATATTTTTGGGCGTGCTGCCTCCGGACAAAAAAAGCACAGTTTTTTTATCTATAACCGAGTAAAGAAATTCTTTGGCAAGTTTTGTTCCAGTCTCTTCGGATGCAGCAGTTACTACAATTATATTCTGATACTTTTTCGAAGAAACATTGTTTTGCGCAAGAAATAATTCGATGCTATTCACTTTTATAGTCCAAAAGGTAACTTCTCTGAAAGTATCCTCGATATATCGCGAATAGTAATAAGTAAGATCAGAGCAAGTAATACTGCCATACCGATTGCATGCGCATTGCTCTCTATTTTTTCGCTGACTTTTTTCCTAAAAATTCCTTCGATAAGAATAAAAAACAGCCGTCCTCCGTCAAGCGCCGGAATGGGAAGTATATTAAAAAATGCCAGGGAAATAGAAAGAATACCCGCTAAATTAAGAATCCCCAGTATTTGTTGTTGTATTTGCGGAAGTTGCCTAATATCGTTAATAAGCGAAAAAATACCAACCGGCCCGGCAACGCCCTCGCTTACCGGCGCTGCGGTTTTTTCTTGCACCGAAACACTAATTAACCGTCCCATAACATCGAATGTATACAAAAGTAAGTTAACACTGTGACTTACTCCGGAAAATACTTTCTCAACAGGAGTTTCGTATGATAAAAGTGCCACCGGTAAAAATCCAATACCGACCGGTCCGTCGTTTTTCGGGGGTGTTACTCGAGGGATAACCGTAACAGTATATTCTTGATTAGTCTTTAGATGCTCCAGTTTTAAGGTAATTTCTTTACCCCTATTTTTATTTATTGCGTTAATAATATCTCCTCTTTTTTGCATCATTTGGCCATTAACAGCTAATACTTGGGATGGTGTTTTTATGCGCGCAAGTGCTGCTGGAGAGTCTTGTGAAATCGCACTGATTACACCGTCGTTTGGATCTATATTTCTGTTTGTTTGTTGTACGAAGAGAAATTTGTGGTTGGTAAGAAGCGGCATTTCTGTTTTAAAGTTTGAAATTCCTAAAAACAGATAGTAGATTACCACTGCCAAGAGCGCATTCATAATAACGCCGGCAACCACAATTCCTGCCCGCTGTCCCACCGATCTAGCAAAAAACGCCCGCCTGATATCTCTCTTCTTGTTAATTGTTAATTGTGAATTGTTAATTGTTGGTCTGCCGCCGCCTGCTTCATCCTCACCGTACAACTTAACAAACCCACCAATAGGAAGCCAGTTAATTGAATATACAGTCTCTCCTCTTTTAATTCCAAATAATCGTGGCGGCAAACCAAAACCAAACTCTTCAACTTTAATCCCAAGCTTTTTTGCCACCAGAAAATGCCCTAGCTCATGGATTAGAACTAAGAGGCTGAGTATAAGCAAAAAAATTAAGGCGGTTATTAGCATAAAGATTAATTATAGCACAAAAATGTAGTTAAGAGTTCAAAATTAAAAGTAAAAAGTTGCAGTTGAAAGTTAAAAATTTTAAATTTTGAGTTGTAATTTTGAATTTTGCATTTTAAATTTTAAATTTGCGTGAGTTCTTCTTCCTTTTTCTTACCCATTGCGTCGATTTGAACAATCGAGTCGTCGGTTGCTTTTTGCGCTTCTTTTTCTAATCTTGAAGTTTCATCTTCGGAAAGACCAAGCTTTTTAATTTCTGCCATTGCTTCATGTCTAACTTGACGAATCATAATCCGCCCGTTTTCCAACTTTTGTTTCATTAAATGAATAAGCTGCTGACGGCGTTCTTCCGAAAGCGGTGGAATGGAAATTCGAATGTGTCCGCTTCCGTCAACAATCGGAGTCAGTCCAACATTTACTTCCTGAATACCTTTTTGTATTTCGCCGATGATTGAGGCATCAAAAGGAGTAATA
>CAYZZG010000039.1:0-7823 GCA_964482825.1 uncultured Gammaproteobacteria bacterium | reverse complement strand
GAACCAGAGACCTCTTCGATGTGAACGAAGCGCTCTAACCAACTGAGCTATACGTGCTCTGGCAGGCGGGTGTGAACCCTTCGCTTCGCTCAGGGTAAACTCCGCATTTTTATTGAGCTACGGATACCTCCATGACAGCTTTAATATTACCACAAGTTTTTATTATTGACAAAAAATGATTACTTCTGCCACAATGAAAATACAACATGGAAATACTTCGAAAAATCTACTTTTTTTTCCTCGACACGGTACAAACATTGCTCCTTGCTGCCGCAATCTTTGTTGTAACGTATATTTTTCTTTTTAGGCCATATCAGGTAAGCGGACTCTCCATGTTTCCAACGTTTCATGATAAAGAATATGTATTAACCAATCTTATTGTTCTTCGCTTTGAGCAATTAAAGCAAGGAGATGTTGTCGTATTTCATGCCCCAAACGATGAAAATAAAGATTTTATTAAAAGAGTAATTGGACTACCCGGAGATACCGTTATGATTAAAGACGGTGAGGTGTATGTTAATAATGTAAAGTTAAATCAGAGTAGATTTTTAGCAAGTGATGTAAAAACTTACGGCGGCTCTTTTCTGCACGAGGGACAACCGGTCACCGTACTCTCCGACTATTACTTTGTGATGGGAGACAACCGTCCTCATAGCTCTGATTCTCGCGAATTTGGCCCCATTAAAAAAGAAGCGATCATTGGAAAATCGATGTTTGTCTATTGGCCACCTGACCGAGCAAGGTTTGTTGACCACTCTTTTTAGGATTACTCTTTAACGAGGGCATCAAAGACTTTTTTTAATCTTTCTGTTGTTTCCTCTGGACCTCCTTTAAACTCCAAAACTAATCTAGCTCTTATTCGTGACTGAAAAATTTCAGATCTGTCTGCAGTATGAGTTTCTTTAATTTTTTTTGCCATATCATCTAGCTCTGGCGCCCATAATCGATCAACGCTAGTTCTTGGTTCTCTTTTCTCTACTTCCCCTTTTGTTTTTCGAGCCATTTCCTCTGTTTGGCGTACTGTACTATTTTCGTGGAGCACTTTTTTAAAAAGCTCCAGCATTAATTTAGGATCTCCCAAGGAAATAAGAGGCCGTACATGTCCTTCTGTAATTACTCCTGCAACAAGAGCATCTTTTATTGCATCGGGAAGCGTAAGCAGCCGAACGGTGTTTGAAACTGCTGGCGCGCTCTTACCAACTCTTTTTGCCACTTCGTTTGTCCCAAGCCCAAACTCATCCATAAGACGCCTGTACGCAAGCGCTCGTTCTATGGGGTTAAGATCTTCCCGTTGAACATTTTCCACAATTGACATTTCCAGCATTCCTTGTGGTGTTGTTTCTTTTACAACTACTGGAATTTTTGTGAACCCCAAGATTTTTGCTGCGCGAAGTCGTCTTTCTCCTGCAATAAGTTGATATCCGGCCGGAGTTTTCGCAACAACGAGAGGCTCTAGAATACCTTGCTCTCTAATTGATTCAACAAGCTCCGTAAGTGATTCTTGGGTAATAATTCCACGCGGTTGAAGTGGGTTTGTCTGAAGCAGATGAATATCTAATTCTATAAGTTTTGCGTCGTTATCCATGTAAGTCTAGATGACATGAAATTAAGCAGCCTGTACATCAATAATTTTCTTTCCTCGTAAATTTCGAAAAGAAACTATTCCAGCAACAGTTGCAAAAATGGTAAAATCATTTCCCATTTCAACGCCATTCCCTGGAAAAAACCTTGTTCCTTTTTGTCGAATAATGATGTTCCCGGGAATAGCTTTCTGACCAGCATACAGTTTAACGCCTAGGCGTTTTGCAATAGAATCTCTATTTCCTTTTACTGCTCCTTGTGCTTTTGTATGTGCCATAGTGTGTAAATTCTGAATCTGTGAAAACAGCTACATTCTATCCTATATTTTTGCAACTGTCAATCATATCAAAGTAGATCAGGAAATATTATTTACTTTTTGTAGTTGATCTTCGAGGTGCTTTTGCAAAAACTTCCGATTCTTTAGTAATGGAGTCAATACTAATTGTGGTCAAATGCTGTCTATGGCCAAAAACTTTTCGGTTTCGTACTTTTGCCTTATAGGTGGCAACCCGAATCTTTTCTCCTTTTTTATCTCCGATAATACTACCTTTTACTGTAATGTTGGAAAGATAAGGTTTTCCAACCAAAAAATCGTTTTCTGACCTGTATAGAAGTACTTTATCAAATGTAAAAGGGCCCTTTTTCGATAAAGGAATATGCTCAACATCTATTGTTTGCCCCTCGGTAATGGGATATTGCTTACCTCCTGATGCAACGACCGCGTATTTCATAGAAGCTATTATAGCAAAAAAATTATCTAATTTCTAGAACTTGTGTGTTTTTTTGATCTTTCTTCATTGAAGCAACAAGCCCCAAGATAATAAAATTGGAAAGCATAGAACTTCCTCCGTACGACATAAAGGGAAGGGTAATGCCGACAATTGGCATAATACCCAGATTCATTCCCACATTAACAAAAAAATGAATGAGAAAAACCAAAAAAGCACCTGCGTAAAACGTTTTTACAAATGTACTGTCAGTTTGGATAATGAGTTTGTATATACGAAACAGCAATATTCCAAAGCACATAATCACTAACATTGTTCCAACGAAGCCTAAGGATTCTGAAAGTGTTGCAAAGATAAAGTCTGTATGTCTCTCTGGTAAAAACCGAAGTGACGACTGAGTCCCCTGACTCAAGCCTTTTCCAAAAAAACTTCCTGATCCAACCGCAATAATTGACTGCACAGCATTATAGGAAACGCCTAAGGGATCATAGCTCATATTAAAAAATGTTAGGACCCTATTTCGCTGGTATTCGTGAAGAAAGTTCCACAAAATTGGAGATAGTATTGCTAAAAGTAAGATGCCACCCAAAAACCAGCGAACGGGAAAACCAACCACCATAAGAAGTAGCACCACTACGCCGATATATACAAACGCATTCCCCAAATCCGGTTGACGGTAAATAAGAAAAGCGATCGGCAGCGTAAAAAGCCCTGCCGCAAAAAGATATTTACCTGTTTTTTGCTTATCCGCAATAAAGGCACAAAGAGAAATAAGTAAAAATGGTTTAAAAATTTCCGAAAATTGAATTTGTATCCCAAAAATCTCAATCCATCGCACTGCTCCTCTAGTCTCAAATCCCAATAATAAAACAAGTGTAAGAATAAATAGTGAGATTAGATAAATGGGAAGCGCAGATAGACGAAGAATATAGTAGTTTCCCCGGGAAAAAATTAAAAAAGCGATTAAAGAAACGACAACGTAAAAAAGCTGGTTTCTAAATAGGACTAAATTAATGGAAAAGAGCGTAGCAAGACTTAGCACAACAAGAATCAGTATTGGAGTAAACAGTCCAAAATCCAGAAACTGTTTGTTCATAATCTTTTTACCAAAAATTTTTCTCCTTTACTGAGTATTTTAACAAGTGCTTCCCTTTTTATAGTCTGTTCAAAACTTTGTGGCCACTCGGGAAGCTCCACAAAAACCTTTTCATCAAGAGAAGTTCTGAGTTTCTTGCGTTCTTCCTGAATTTTTCTAATTATATCTCTTGCCTCCCCTTCTTGCCGTAATTCCTCGGTGATTGTAGTATCAAGCATAACCGACATCTCTTTTTCTCCCCGTTTGAACACAACTTTCTTGATATTAAGCTCATCTTTAATTAGTTGAGCCAACCCTTCGCTAACTGTTAATTGTAAATTGTTAATTGTAAGTTGTTTGAGAGGTTGTTTCACCCGTATACTTGCCTCTTTTCTCTTGGCATGACCAAGCTCCACAATTTTTCTAACTTGATCCATCTGTTTTGTCAGTTTTGTATCGATAAATGATAGATTGGCAACTGGCCAGTTGGCTAGATGAACTGATTCTTCGATAGTAAGATTTTTATACATCGTTTCTGCCAAGAATGGTGTTATTGGTGCGAGAAGTTTGCAGATATTTATTAGCACATGATAACTTGTGGTATAAAACGCATCTTTATCGCTAGAACCTTTTGTTGAGGGTCCGACCCTATCGCGACTTCGCCGAATGTACCAGGTGGAAAAATCCTCTGTGAACTTTTTTAATCTCTCTATTGCCGCAACAGTATCATACGATTCAAGCGCTTCTGTCACATCTACAACTAATTGATTTAATAACGATGCTATCCATCGATCTAATATATTGTTAATTGTTAATTGTGAACTGTTAATTGTTTGTGGATGCCATGCATCCACATTGGCGTACGTCACAAAAAAATTATATGTGTTCCAAAGTATCAGCATCATTCCTCTAACTTGCATTTTATACTGCTCTTCGGAAATAAGAATATCTTCTCCGTTCATTACCGAACTGCCAAGAAGGTACAACCGCAATGCGTCGCCGCCATATTTTTGCAGCATCTCCTTAGGATCTGGGTAATTTTTAAAGTTTTTGCTCATTTTCCGGCCATCGCTTCCCAAAATTACTCCGGTAACCAAAACATTTTTAAATGCTTCAGACTGATATAGCACCGCACCAATCACATGAAGTACGTAAAACCATGCTCTAATTTGCCCGGTATATTCCGCGATAAAATCAGGCGGAAAAAAATCTTTTAGTTTTTCTTGTTGGTTAAACGGAAAATGACGTTCGGCAAACGAAGCACTTCCTGCTTCAATCCAGCTATCCAATACTTCTGGCACGCGGCTAACTTTTTTTCCGCAGTTTTTGCAAAGAATAGTAATTTCATCGATTTCTGGCTTATGAAGATCAGAAATCTGCTTTCCCGATGCTTCTTCCAGCTCTTGAATTGAACCGGGCACAAACCGCTGCCCGCAACCACATTCCCACACCGGAACAGGACTTCCCCAATACCTGTTTCGAGAGATATTCCAGTCCGGAGCATTCTCCATGCTTTTTAAAAACCGCCCGTATTTAAAATGATTTGGATACCAATGCGTTTGTTCGTTTGTTTTTTTCATCAGAGGCTTTAATTTTTGAACATTTACATACCATGCATCAATCGGTGCGTAATATAGTCGAGTATGACACCGCCAGCAAAGCGGCATATTGTGTGGAATATCTTCGTCTTTATAAATAAGTCCTCTTTTTCCCAAATCCTCGTTAACATATTTATTGGCTTTAAGATAGTACATGCCTCCAAAAAGCGGAACCTCCGGTTTTACATTTCCCTCCTCATCCAAGTGCATTTCTATATGAATATTTTGTTCCTTCATTAATTTTAAGTCCTCTTCTCCGTAAGCTGCTATAGTAACTACTCCTGTTCCTTCTTCGGCAGTCACAAAATCCCCTGCCACAATTTCGAATGCTTTTTCGCCTGGTGCTATTGGGTAGTAATTGTAGTGAGGCTCAAACTTTACGCCTACTAATGAACTACCTTTGAATTCTTCAAGGACTGTATATTTATGAAGGTTGTCATTCTGAGGCGAAGACGAAGAATCTCTTTTTTCCAATATCTTTAATGCACTTTTTGCCAATATATAATTTTCATTATTTTGTTTTACCTTCACGTATGTCAGTTTGGGATTAACAGCAAGTGCTGGCGTGGCTATCTTATTCCATGGCGTTGTTGACCACGCCAAGATATAAGTTATTGGTTCCTGGTTATTAGTTATTAGTTTGTATTTGTATGTAGTAGCTGGATCGACTATATCTTTATAATTATCAACATCCATTGCCACTTCGAAGTTGGAAATTGGTGTTGCGCAATGCGGACAATAAAGTGATACACGAAGACCTTTATAGATAAAACCCTTGTCATACATCTGCTTAAAGACCCACATCACCGATTCCATATATGGTGTGTCCCAAGTTTTGTATGCATGCTTAAAATCAACCCAACGGCCAATATGATCAACATACCATTCCCACTCATCAGAAACGACATTAACATAATGGAGACAGCGTTCAATAAACTTTTTGATTCCTATTTTTTCTTCGATATCTTTTTTACGGGTAATACCGAGTTCTCCTTCTACTTTGTTTTCTATTGGTAATCCATGTCCATCCCATCCCCAAACACGGCGCACATGATACCCTTTCATTGTGAAGTATCGGCCAAACACATCTTTAGGAATGCTTGAAAGCAAACTGCCGTAATGGGGCATACCGGTAACAAACGGGGGACCATCCAGAAAAGTCCAGTTACCATTTGGCGCATTTTTTTCCACAGACTTTTCAAAAATCTTGCT
This sequence comes from uncultured Gammaproteobacteria bacterium, assembly GCA_964482825.1. GTDB lineage: Bacteria > Patescibacteriota > Microgenomatia > Levybacterales > UBA12049 > CAYZZG01. The sequence continues at coordinate 1,629 of CAYZZG010000039.1, read as the reverse complement.
TTTTTTCCAAAACTTTAGTATTTCTTCTTCAAGCTTGGGAAAGTCCACCTGCGGGGTAACTGGCTTAAACATAAACTTAATTGTAGCTAACTTTGATCAAGAGTTCAAGCAAAAAGGATATTCCTGTTGCCTGATTAAAAAGGAATGTCTTCTGAGGAAGACATCACGACAGGCAAATCTTCAAAAGTCATTTTGTAATATACCTGGCGGGTTATCTCGACATCCTTCATACAGTATTTGCAAATATCTTCCATTTTTCCATCTTTGTAATACTGCCATACCATAGACCCATCCATATCGTCTTTTGACGAAGGAAGGCCTAACACTTTGGCAAGTGTGTCCAGTTTTGGACTTTTTTCCCGGTCGTAATTCCAAAATGTCCATTCAAGCATGGTGTCAAAAAGCGGTTCTTTCGTATAACGGCGAAAATTTATTGGCAGCGGCTTAATACCGTTAATTACTGATCTCTGAACAATAAAGGGCATATCAAAAGCCCATGCATTGTGCCCAACAAAGCGTCCAACTCCTCCTCCCAATCCCCAAAACTTTAACAGCATTTCCTTTTCTGTTCCTTTTAATACATCCTTAAACAGTATTCCCGAAGGTCCTTCTTTAATAATTCCTATACAACAAATGCGGCCAAATGTCCCATCAAGCGAAGTATCTTTATGAATATCATCATCCTCCATGCTTTGGTATTTCTTTTTTAACCGCAACACATCCAAATGCGTATCCCGATGCTCATCGGCCGAAGGAATTGTTTCAATGTCAAAAAATAATTTAATCACAGCTAAACTTATTATACACCTCTTGGGGTAAAAATTTACAGCCACCATGTTACTTGTTGAGCAATACGATAGAGAGGTTGAGGAGGGTGGCGAAGGAGACCCAAGCAAGGTATGGATATAAAAGCCAGGCTGCAGGCTTTGATATTTTATAAAATTTAATAATGGTAAGAAGAATAAGCACCCAAAGAACAACTATATCAACAAGTCCAAGGATAGGTGAGCGCAAACCGAAAAACAAAATAGACCAGATAAAATTAAAGAAAAGCTGTACCAAAAAATAAAATAACGCTTGCTTTGCCTGCTTCTTTTTTAATCCCTTCTGCCATATAAGAAAAAAAGACACTCCCATAAGAAAGTACAATGTTGTCCAAGCTGGTCCAAAGATCCAATTAGGAGGAGAGAAAGGTGGTTTGTTTAAAGTGTTGTACCAAGTAGGGATTGCTGATAGAGTAAATGGCGTACTGATAATTCCTACAAGTTGGCAAGCGACTACTGCTGTAAGAAATTTGAGAAAATTGTTCATTTATTCAGTATATAAATTCTATTATGCGGTTGCAATAACTTAAAATTACAGGGATATATTTAGACTTTTTCTTCAAAAATTTGACCCGGCGGAGGACCTTCTTTCTTTTTCCCCTTCCTGTCATATCCTTCTTCTCGTATTATGACAGTTTTAAATACCTCCTTCCCACCCGGCTTCTTAGTAGGTACTTTAATTGCCTCTATTATTTCCTTTGGTTTTTGAGGCTCGGGCGGTTTTGGTTCTCCTTCTGGCATATGATTGTTAATTCCTCTGTCTTAAGAATGCGGGATTTATTAGACATCCATAGCTTTCAAAGCT
>CAYZZG010000038.1:272-8217 GCA_964482825.1 uncultured Gammaproteobacteria bacterium | reverse complement strand
GCTTTTACCTTTCTGATGGAATATGAACATTTGGAATTTCCAGAAGCCCTCCGAATCTTAGCCCAACGAGCGGGAATTACTCTGGAAGCAAAAAGATATGTTGATAAAGGACTCTCTTCAAAAAAAGAAGTGCTCTATGGTATCAACCGACTGGCTGCAGAGTTTTATCACTACATTCTACTAAAGCACAAAGCCGGAAAAAAATCTCTTGCGTATCTTACAGAAGAAAGGAAAATAAAAGAAGCAGTCATAAAAACGTTTCTCATAGGCTACGCGCCGCAAATTGGCTCAACACTTACTACCTATCTGATGCAAAAAAAGGGATATAAAAAGCAGGATATTATTGATGCCGGTCTGACAATCCAAAGAGGAGACAAACTATATGATTTTTTTGCAAAGCGGATTATTTTTGCGCTGTTTGACCATAGAGGTAATATTGTAGGTTTTTCGGGAAGGCTTTTTGAGGAAAACGATAGAATGGCAAAATACGTTAACACACGGGAAACACTGGTGTATCACAAAGGAAGTACATTTTTTGGACTCAACCTTACCAAGCATGAGATTAAGAAAGAAAATAGGGTAATTATTATGGAAGGAGAGTTTGATGTGATGTCATCTTTTCAGGAAGGTATTGGTAATGTGGTAGCAGTTAAGGGAACAGCATTAACAGAAGAACAAGCAAGCCTAATTACCCGTTTTTCTCAAGAGGTTAGTCTTTGCTTTGACAGCGATAAAGCAGGACTTGAGGCGCTTAAGCGAAGTATAGTGCTTTTAGAAAAAAAGGGAATAACGCCAACTGTTGTGGTGTCAAATGGGAAAGATCCCGATGAAGCAATAAGGAGTGATCCCATTGCATTTAAAAAAGCGGCCAAACACCCCGTTAATGTTTACGATTTTTTACTTGACCATGCTCTTTCTATATTTGATGCAAAAACAGCGGAAGGGAAAAAACATATTGCCGATGAATTATTGCCTCTTTTTTCTCTTATTCAGAATGAGATTATTAAAGAGCATTACCTGCGAAAACTGGCAACAACACTATCTACTTCTTATGAAGGCGTGGCGCGGCAAGTTGAGCGTTTACAAAAAAAAGAGACTACCCCTATAAAAATATTCGATGCGCAAACTAAGCGTTCTCGGGAAGAGGTACTAGAGGAATATTTAGTTGCACTGATGGTTCAAAACGACAATCCCAAAGAAGCTTTTACCAAGGCATGGAAACTCTTGAGTGAATTTTCGTTTATTATACCTGCCTATCAAAAAATTCTTGCCTTTCTTTCACCTCATCTTGAAAAAATCACAACCTTTCAAGCAGCGGTATTTGTTCATACTCTTCCCGCAGAACTTTTAAAAGCTTTTGATACCAGTTACCTTCTGCCACTTCCTGCATTTACACGTAAAGAAATGTACATTGATGAGGTGATTAAAGTGGCACAAGAGTTGCGTGTGCTTTATATTAGAGGTCGGATGAAAATAATTGGCGACAAAATAAAAGCAATAGAAAAGGAAGATGCGGTAATTGATGAAGAAGCATTGCAAGCTTTAAGAAATGAATTTTCTCATTTGGCATCTCTTTTGCCGCGGATGACCTCTTCTTTATGATCTTGCCTCGTTGCCTTGCTGTGGTACAATAAGACAAGGAAACGTTATGGCAAAAAAGACTTCTTCACCAGTCATTTCAGAAATTGTGACATCGGCTAAAAAACGGGGATTTATTACCCAGGATGAGATTCTGAATCTCTATCCCCGTCCCGAAGAACATATTGTAGAGCTTGACCAGCTGTACAACCGTTTTTTGCGTTTAAATATCGATGTATTTGAATCTGTGGCAGCGGATTCAGCAGAAGAACAGCCCATTGAGGCGCTGGAGAAAGAATTAGAGGCGCTGACTGTTTTAACAGAAGGAACAGTTTCTGATCCTGTAAGAATGTATCTTAAAGAGATTGGCAGAATTCCGCTGCTTACCTTTGAACAGGAGATTTCGCTGGCAAAACGGGTGGAAAAAAGTGATCGTGAGGCAAAGAAAATCCTGATTAATTCAAACTTACGACTGGTTGTTTCAATCGCCAAAAAATATGTCGGTCGAGGTTTAACGCTACTAGATCTTATCCAAGAGGGTAATCAAGGGCTTATTCGGGCAGTGGAAAAGTATGACTGGCGACGGGGATACAAATTTTCTACCTACGCCACCTGGTGGATTCGTCAATCCATTACCCGCGCCATTGCCGATCAAGCACGAACAATACGTATTCCTGTTCATATGGTGGAAAATATTAATCGATTCCTTCGCGCATCTCGAAAGCTTATGCAGGAATTAGGTCGTGAGCCATCACCCGAGGAGGTAGCAAAGGTATTGGGTATTGATCCAGAGAAAGCGCTTGAGATTATCAAAATCTCACAAGAGCCCGCCAGTCTGGAATCACCGGTTGGCGATGAGGAAGATAGTCGTTTGGGTGATTTTATTCACGACACCACAGCACCAACGCTGTTTGATACCGCCTCAAGAGAACTTCTTAAAGAGCAGGTTGATCAGGTGCTTAGTACGTTGTCTGATAGAGAGCGTCGGGTACTTGAAGAGCGGTTTGGTCTTAAAGACGGAAAACCAAAAACTCTAGAAGAGGTAGGTCGTATGTTTGCGGTAACCCGTGAGCGCATTCGCCAAATCGAAGCCAAAGCCCTTCGCAAACTCCGCCACCCATCAAGGGGCAATAGACTAAAAGATTATCTGGGGTAATGTCAATCTACTGAGGTTGTCTTATGAGCTTCCAAGAGGTAAAATCAGACTTTCCTCTTTGAGTATATCCAGCGATTATTCCCATTGTCCATACTCCGTGCAATAATGCTCGTGTATTAGGAGGAAACTCTAAATAATATCCTGCAATACGAGTTATTTCTCCAGTTCTAGGATTTGTTCGTATATCTTTCCACCCCGCATCTTCTAATTGACCTATTGTTGAAATGCGAGCAACCGTTAAGAGCTGAGCGTCCCGTAATGCTAAAAGAACTTCTCTTCCAACAGCAACTTCGCCAATCTCATCGTGCAATGTTATTCCTTCGGCTCTGTCTAAAACCTCATTGCTAGCTCTTTCTTCACGTAATGCCGGTAGTATCGCCTCAGCTACTGCACGATCAAGATCTCGTTGGTAAGCTTGCACATCTGGACGTTGACGCGCTCTGGCAATATCTTCCATCCGTTCCCGTAGAATTCTGTTGATTTCTAGTTCAGATCCTGATGCCATATTTGTTTTGAAAGTTCCGATTATACCCCGAGGGTGGGTTACGTTTACACCTTCGGATGGGAGGAACATTATTCCATGCTCCTTTGTCCGATAATAGCACATTAATAATTATATTTCTATCACTGTCACTGTAAATCACAGTGAGCGGTTATACTAAAAGTACTTGAAAAGTCCTGGAATTAGTGCTATCATCGTCTTATGATTACACAACAAACTCAAATAAAAATTAATCTTCCTATTCAGCTAAAAGAATTTGTCGAAAGCAAAGCCCAGAAGTTTGGTTTGCCTGTGGCAGGTTATATTAAGCATTTAATCCTTAAAGATGTTGAAGATATGGAATACCCCGTTTTTGAAGCTTCGGACAGAACAATTAGGGCATATAAAAAAGCAATAAAGAACAAAGACAAAGCAATTGAAGTAACCGATATCCATGAGTTCTTCAAGAATTTATGAAGGGTATCAAGTACTCATTTCTTTGAACTAGGAACACACGATCAGGTTTATCGAGAAAAATAAAGCCTGCCACCCATCACGTGGGGTAATAGATTAAAAGATTACCTCGGATAGTTGTATAATAAAAGGGTTTGCATGAATAAAACTGTTTCGGGTTTAATAGGCGTTGTCCTTTTTATTGTAAGCGTATCTGCTGTAACAATTCTCGTACAAAACCCTCTCTCAATCTATAGTAGAGCAAGTTCTCCAAAAAAACTACCGCCGGAGGATTTTGTTGGGGAAAAAAACAGCGGCGTGGCCAAATTAAGTCAACTGAGGGATAAGATAGTTAGCAATATTCCAAGCGACACTGTTTACGCTGAGCGCGCTGCTCAGCTTGGATATGAATTAAAAGTAAATACGGCATTATGGGATAAATTTCCAGCTTCTCTCGAAGAAAAAGGAGCAGTCGATACTGTTACTTTTTCTCTTAAACCAGATGTGGGTATTGCTCAAATCACCCTCACAACCTATACTCCAGAGCGCCTGCAAGAGATTCTTTTAGAAGAAAAAGGGCAAGCAGGAGTCTTGAATAGCGATCTTGAATATCTGGTGCGATTTTACGAGCGAAATGTAAAAGAACAATTAGTTAAAAGAGAATTTAATAGTCTTGGCGGAAAAGAGGCGTATAAACTGACCATCCGAGAACAATACTTTGGCAAAACTGTGGAATATGCAGATTACTATTTAATCGCAAATGACAGATATTACAAGGTAAGTATCAAGAAAGACGAAGTGATTGATATTTCGCCGGCAATAGATACGCTACTTAGTTCTCTTTCTTTTTTTTCTCCCTCTACGCAAATTCAGGGCATTACCCAGCAAAAGAAACCAGTTACCTACGAGACAGTGCATATTGCCGAATTGGTAAAGCCATCGGTGGTAGGTGTTGCTCATGCAGGATGCAAAAAGATTGTTCGCGGAATCACATTTAACAGTCAATATCTAAAACCAGAGTATCGTCTCTGTTCAATTGCCAAAGGCACAGGAGTAATTATAAGTCCTAATGGTCATGTTGTAACAAACGGTCATGTGGTAAAAAAATATCCAGAGCAGGTATTTCTCGAAGAATTGCTTTATCCCCAAACACGGGTTTTTCTGGAAGATTTTGTAAAGGAAATAACTTTTCTAACAACGGGAAACTCGCCTTCTGAAACAGAAGTGCAAAGTCTAGTAAGTTCTGTAGAATCAAACCCAAATGCACGTAACGCGCTGACTGGAAAAGCACTTGAACTATTCGACCAAGGAAAAATTTTAATACAGGATGACGGGGATACATTTTACGTACAGCTTGGGAAAGGGCCGTTTGTTTTTGATAATGAAAGAATGAAAAAAGGAGATATACTTAACGCGGTAAACATGACATCATCTGTTCGCAAAGCGACATTGGTTGATTACGACTACCCAAATCGCTTTGCAACAGACGTAATCTTTAGAAAGAAAAAAGCGGTTGGTTCTGATGTCGCTCTTCTTAAGGTGGTTGATGCCAAAAATCTTACCTTTCCTGCAGTTGCCCTTGGCTATTCAGAGCTTCTAAAGGAAGGGGCGCAAATTGTGGTTATTGGGTTTCCTGCCTTGGTTGAGGGAGATAGCGGTGGTAATTCACTTTTGGATTATAAATCTTCCTCGGTTACGCCAACCGTCACTCAAGGAATTGTTAGCGCATTAAAACTTGATGATAGCGGAAGACAATTGATTCAAACCGATGCATCAATTGAAAGGGGTAATAGCGGTGGTCCTGCTCTCAATGAGCAGGGGGAAATAATTGGCATTGCTACATTTGGTATTGTCGGGACACTTGGCAACTATAATTTTTTACGTGACGTTAGCGATGTCAGAACGCTCGTGGTAAAAAATAATATTGATGTTGGTAAAAATGAAGTTTTTCTTCTTTGGCAAACAGGTCTGGAAAACTTTTGGAATGATTATTATACCAGGTCAATACGAGCCTTTGAAAAAGTACAAGAAAACTATCCTATCCATCCAACAGCTCTGGCGTATACAGCTGAAGCTAAAACTGCGATTGAAGAGGGACATGATAAGGGATTAGTATTTGGAATAGAATTCGAGGGTATTATTGGAGTGATTATTGTAGTGGTAATCTTTATTACTACTATTGCAGCTGGAAAATATATAGTTGTATTCTTTCGAAGAAAGAACACAGCAGGTGTAAATTAAGAAGAGTGTTCCCATCCAAGCGGTAAAAGTGGTAATTTTTTACCATTTTTATTAATTAGCCATCGGCCTTTTTCTTTGGGAAGTATTTTTCCAATAACGGTGATTCTTGTTCCTATCTGTTTTTTTACTAGATGTTTGATAAGTTCAATATTTTTTGGATCGGTAGTAAAACAAAGTTCGTAATCTTCCCCGCCATGAAGAGCAAAGTCAGATGGAGTTTTTGGCCTTTTTGGGAGTTTTTCAAAGAATAATTCAACTCCCACATCACTCTGTTTGCATATATGGAGTATGTCGCTTATATCAATCATTGCGTTTATTAATCCTGTTTTTGCAAGAAGTTTCCCTTCCTCTATTCGAGGGTTAATTTTAAAGTATTTCTCTTGTAATAATGCAGTATGAGCATCGCCAAGTATACCCGTAACGCAGACTGTGTCATCCACTTTTGCTTTGTCACGTGTTAGATATTTACCGCTACTTTCTCCTATCGCAAATACGTCAATTGCCAAAACAGGACTTTTTGTTATATTGCCGCCAATTATCTGTGCGCCGTATTGCTTGGAGGCCTTTGCAAGTCCTTTTGAGAGATTTTGAACGTATGTCTCCTCAAGTTTAGGGGAAAGAAAAAGAGTAGTAAGTAAGAATTTTGGCACTCCTCCTATTGCAGCAATATCACTTATTGCCGCTGCAACAGCCCGTTCTCCAATCTGTTGAGGAGTCATACATTTTTTTTTAAAGTGAATATTCTCTACCTGTGTATCGCAGGTAAAGACAAGATTATTTTTTTGGGGTGTGATAACTGCAGCGTCATCACCAATGTCCACAAGCACAGAAGAGTTGAAAGGGAAATTACGTTTCTTAATAAAGCTGATAATATCAAACTCTCTCCACAAGTTAGTTTTCATGTAGAAGTGATTATATCAGGAATAATGTTTCAATCCTTACTTTATTTTTACCTAAAATTTATTATAATTATCACTGTGTCAATCATTGTCGTAGACTTACTTTGGATGCCATACAATACATTTTTAGCCTTAATTCCCATATTTTTAGGAAAGACCATGGCAAGAGAAAAAAGAATGTTTTTAAAGTTAGTCTATGGATTACTCTGGCTGGTTTTTATTCCTAATACCCTTTATATACTTACCGATATTATTCATCTGTTTGAGGATCTAATAAAAGCATCGACAGTTGAATTGGTTATTCTGATATTTATATATACCCTTCTTATGATAATTAGCGTCATTACCTTTGTTTTGGCGTTTATACCATTTGAGAGAGTGCTTATGCAATTAAAAATAAGTAAGAAAGATAGGACTTCCCTTATTATTATCATTAACTTTATTATCGCATTTGGGGTGGTATTGGGAAGAGTGCAACGGCTAAACTCGTGGGATGTTTTTATTAATCTGCCTGCTGTAGTAAAAAGTGCCGTTCATACCCTGACGGCAATTGAATTATTAATTTTTACCGTACTTTTTGGTTTTTTGGGGAATTTTCTCTACTTTGTTTTTCGAAGAATGAAAATAAGTAGAAAATACCTGTAGTGTTTTATTTGACAAGAGAGGAAAAATGTGTAAACAATAATTGTATGGACCAAGGTTTGACTTCCCGCCCCTCTAATCAGCAGCACGGGCCTTCGGAGCATCCTACTCCTAAAAAGAAATGGTTTGGTAATAAAACGCTTCTTGTTACGGTTGGCATAATACTTCTTTTTGTTATTGGAGGATTTTTGGTATTTCTTAATGTTTCCAACCGTTCCCAAAAATCTCCTGCCACAGCGGCGCAGACAACAATTACCCCAGAGCCGGCAATTCCGCTAAAGACAGAATACACAAATCCTTTTGACGAAAAAGCAAAGTATCAAAATCCATTTTCAGCGTCAGAAGAATATCAAAATCCATTTGATACAGGTCGGTAATATGATAATGCGATTATTTTTCTCACAGGCTCTTTTTATATTCATCCTTCTTTTTACTACCACTATTGTGCCTAACGTTGTTGCCCAAGAAAGTCCGGAGGAAATGGCAAAAAAATAC
>CAYZZG010000038.1:0-262 GCA_964482825.1 uncultured Gammaproteobacteria bacterium | reverse complement strand
TTGGTAATTGTGGCAGTTTCTCTCTCTGCAAAGCCTTTTGCGACAGCGAAAGCAACAGAGAAACATGCATGTCTTTTGCCAAAAAGAAAGGATTTTATAACGAAGTAAAACGTCCCGACGACAAAATGATGCAATCTGCCAAAAGCGAACTTGGCTGTGATTCCGAAAATTCTTGTCGGGCGATCTGCGAGCAAGAGGTAAACTTTGAAAAATGCAGCAGCTTTGCCCAAAAACACGGTCTTGATGGTCCTCCAAAAGGAGC
>CAYZZG010000037.1:0-9040 GCA_964482825.1 uncultured Gammaproteobacteria bacterium | reverse complement strand
GAAGGAGAGCCTGGTCAATTTTTATCCCAAGTTTTTGCAGCTCCTGCCGGATATAAGCAATCGGTGCACCAGAAAGATGAAAAACTAACCTGAATGGGTCTTCTGCAATTGCTTTTTCTCTTTCACCTTCCCCTTCAAACAACCAAAAAGGCTTTATAATGATCCGGTCGTAAGCGGGCATGGTATCTGGATCAATACTCAACTCGTCTTCTTCTACGGGTTCAAAAAGTAATATTTTAGGGAATTCAACCATTAGAAACTCCCGATAATGCAGCCGAAAAGGGAACTTTTCAATTGAGTTTGAGAAAAGTGGCGATAACACTTCTCTTAAATTAAGAGTCGGTCTGCCAAAAAACGGAACATTTAATGGAGCTCTGCCATGATGAGATTTCATTGATATGTGAAGTCGTGTTAAATAGGGACTATCGTCTTCTATTCGAAATGCCTCTGCTTCCCAGTCATATCGCGGATTTAATATCCACTCAGCCATCCTAACAGCTGGTCGCAATCGCGCAGGTATCCCGCTTGTTAATCTCCAATCCAGCACGTCATACGGAGATTTCCACCTACCCGATAAAACATTTATATGATGTATTAATTTAGCTACGGATTCAGTCTCGGCAGACCTCATATCAGATAATTATTATACAACTTTAAGTCCGTGGTATAATTGGGTTATGACAGCAAGAGAGATTATTGATATCTATATTTCGTTTTTTGAGAAACGAGGACATAAACGAATCGAAAATGCGTCTTTGGTTCCGCAAAACGATCCTACAACTCTTTTTATAAACTCTGGCATGCAGCCATTAGTCCCCTATCTTCTTGGAGAATCACATCCTCAGGGAAAAAGACTTGTCGATGTGCAAAATTGTTTCCGCGCGCAAGACATTGATGAAATTGGCGATAATCGTCATACCACGTTTTTTAGAATGCTGGGTAATTGGTCTTTGGGTGATTATTTTAAAAAGGAGCAATTACCGTGGTTTTTTGAATTTCTAACAAAAGACCTCGGGCTTTTTGCAGAAAAACTCTATGTTACAGTTTTTGAGGGAAATAAAAACGTTCCCAGAGATGAAGAGGCAGTTACAATTTGGAAAGAACTATTTACAAGTGTAGGGTTAAATCCTGAAGAACGCATTTCCTACTATGGTTTTGACAAAAACTGGTGGTCACGAGCAGGCATTCCTGACAAAATGCCCTCGGGAGAGCCGGGTGGGCCATCAAGTGAAGTATTTTTTGATTTTGACACACCACATAATCCCCAATTTGGGAACAAGTGTCACGTAAATTGCGATTGCGGCAGATATATGGAAATTGGAAACTCTGTTTTTATGCAGTATATTAAACAAGCTGATGGAGTTCTTAAAGAGCTCCCCAAACAAAACGTTGACTTTGGCGGGGGTCTAGAAAGATTGTTGGCGGCAGTAGAGAATCAACAGGATATTTTCCAAACCAATCTTCTTTCACCAATTATTGCTTCTATAGAGTCAGCAACGGATAAAGATTATAAAAATTATAACTTTCATATGAGGATTATTACTGACCACTTTGTGGCAAGTACATTTATAGCAGCAAATAACGTAGTCTCGTCAAATAAGGAACAGGGGTATGTTCTCCGTAGGCTGATAAGACGAGGATTGGATCATTTCTATCAATTGGAAGGTAAAGAGGTAATTCCAGTTCTGGAGTCGATTGTCGAACAGTATAAAGAGACTGATTCGGGATTAGTTGAGCAGTACGAAAAAATAAAAGGTGTAATTCTTGAGGAAGAACAGATATATAAGCGGACACTGAGCCATGCAAGGAGGTTTATTGAAAAACGATACCAGCATGTCATTCTGAAGCCAAAGGCTGAAGAATCTAGATCCTTCGCCGCGTCTGACGCGGCTCAGGATGACAAAAAAAGAATAGGCGATGAACTAAAGGGTGTAACCGAAATTTCCGCGGAAGACGCGTTTACTTTATACACCACCCATGGTTTATCTCCGACACAAATTAAAAGTTTGGGTTACACGTTTAACGACCGGACATTTGCTCAGAAAATGGAAGAGCATCAAAAAGTATCACGAGCTGGAGCAGAGCAAAAGTTCCGTGGTGGGTTAGCAGACACACAGGAAAAAACCATCATGGGACATACGGCCACTCATTTATTGCATCAGGCCTTGCGTGATGTGTTGGGTAATCAAGTTCATCAAACAGGTTCAAATATTACCACAGAGCGGTTAAGGTTCGACTTTAATTTCGATAGAAAGCTGACAGATGAAGAAATACAAAAGGTTCAAGATATCATCAACGAAAAGATAAAAGAAAACCTGCCGGTTCACTTTGAGATGATTCCTACAAAAGAGGCAGAAGAAATCGGTGCAATTGGTTTGTTTAAAGACACATATGGAAAGAAATCTAAAATATACTTTATTGGTCCTTCGACAAGTCGTTCGACCGTGAGCTCAGACCGAATCGGCTCAGGGCAAGCTGATTCAAAAAGAGCATATTCTGTTGAGTTTTGCGGCGGACCGCACGTTGATTTTACAGGACGGCTAAAAAGAGTTAAGATAATAAAGCAGGAGAATATAGGAAACGGACAAAGAAGAATTTATGCGGTTGTAAACAGTTAAAAGTTCAAAGTGAAAAGTTAAAAGTCAAAGGTCAAAAATAGTTAGTTGGTTATTCGTTCATAGTTCACAGTAGCTACGATGAACAGTGAACGAACTAACGATGAACAATTTAATTTTGCATTTTGAACTTTGCATTTTGAATTTGTTATGAAACTGCCTTTCTCTCTTCCATTCGGAAAAAAGGAAAAAGCAGAGTATTTTCTTTCTCTTCTTCTTCGTGACGAAAAAGCGAATGCGGTAATTTTTGAAGAAACTGCCGGAAAAGCGCATGTTGTTGGTGAGCATGAAGAGCATTTTAGCCAGTTGATAGAGTCTGCATCTATTGAAGAGTGGTTAGAAGTACTTGATAAAGCAATATCTGCTGCGGAAAGTTCGCTTCCTCCAAATATTGAAACGCAAAAAACTATTTTTGGCGTAAAAGAAAATTGGGTGGAAGATGGAAAAATAAAGCGGGAGTACCTTATTCGTCTTAAAAAGGTAAGCGATGCTTTGGGACTTATGCCGATTGGATTTTTGGTGATTCACGAAGCAATTGCCCATTTGTTATCAGAAAAAGAAGGCGTGCCGGTTTCGGCAATTCTGGTAGAGCTTGGAAAGAGCAATGTGGCCGTATCACTTATTCGAGCTGGAAGAGTTATCGAAACAAAGCGCACACAGCTTGAAGGGTCAATCACAGAAACTACAGATAGAATCCTTCATCATTTTACACAGCATGAGATTCTTCCCTCACGTATTATTATTTTTAATGGCATAGATCATGAGGAATTATCTCAGGATTTCTTGGGACATTCCTGGAGTAAAAGCTTGCCGTTTCTCCATGTTCCTCAAATTACCACCCTTCCCAATGGTTTTGATGCTCGTGCCATCCTTTTTGGAGCAGCGACACAAATGGGTTTTGAATTACTGGGTTCTGCATCAGTTAATGAAGATGTTATTACAAAACTGGAAGAGCCTATTGAAAAGGGGGAAGCAGTAAAAACTGCAAAAGAATCGAAAATTACGGAAGGGCCACAGATTATTAAACAAAATTTGGAAGATTTACCCGATAAAGAACTACACATGGAAGAATTTGGATTCGTAAGAGATAAAGATGTTGCGCAGCCAGCAAAAAGTGTAGAGCTTTTAGAAGATAGAATAGATGAATTATCGGACAAAAAAGAACCAAAACTAGATCAGTATAATCTGGGGGAAGAGGAGGAACAGGAAGAAGAGGTTTTAGAACAGACTTTCTCAACGGTTCAAAAGTCTCATCATACAGCTCCCCCATTGTTACTTACAATATTTGCAATGGTTAAAAAACCATTATTTTTTTTAAAAAAGGTTAATATTGTTTTGCCGAGATTTTCCGGTAAAGGTAAAATACTCTTTTTGCCCTTAGCTTTTGTTTTAGCAGTAATTGGCTTTTTGCTTTTATATATCTTTTTCCTCAAAGCAACAGTTACTATTGTTGTCTCGCCTAAAGTTGTGGAGGAAGATCAAGCAGTAACCTTGGCTCTCGGCCAACCATCTGATTTTGAAAAGAGTATTGTGCAGGTAGAAAATGTCTCCGTTTCTGAAGATGGATCGGTAACTACGCCTACTACAGGAAAAAAAGAAATTGGAGATAAGGCAAAAGGAACAGCTACTATATTAAGCTCATTAGCTAAAGAGCAAACATTTTCTGCCGGAACAACGGTAAAATCCTCAAATGGACTCTTGTTTGTATTTGATAACGATGTAAAGGTTGCTTCCAGTTCGGGGCTTTCCGACTTAAAGTCTACGAAAGCTTCAGTTACCGCAAAAAGCATAGGAAAGGAGTACAACTTACCATCAGGCACAAAATTTTCTGTAGGCACGTTTGATTCATCTCAAGTTGAGGCAAAAAACGATAATGCCTTTTCGGGAGGATCGAAAAAAGAAATAACTGTAGTTGATAAGGCAGATGTTGATAAACTCTTGTTAGAGTTGCCACGTACTTTGGAGGAAAAGGCCAGGAAAGATATTGAAGCAAAAGTGGCAGATAATAAGGATTTAGTCCCCGGACTTATTAAAACAACAGTTGTAAAGAAAGAGCTTAGTAACGATGTGGGAGAAGAAACAACATCAGTTGGTATAAAGGGAACAGTTGCCTACGATGCGTTTACGCATGATAGAGATAGCCTGGCGGAGTTTTCTAAAAGCGTTATCCAAAAAGAAGGTTCAGATTTTATTCTTTCCGACAAAGGAACGACATACGAGTTTAAAGATGTAAAAGAAAGTAAAGATAAAATAACAGCTGTTCTTCACATTAATGCATTTCTTGTGCCAAAAATTGATGAAGAGAAGCTAAAAAAAACAGTAAGCGGGAAAGCTTTTGATGAAGTAAGGGGTATAATAAGTAAAATTTCGCAGGTAAAAAATGTTGACATTGTACTGCAGCCACAGCTACCTTTCTTACCTGCGCTTTTGCCTAAAAGAACAGGCAACATTACTTTTGTCATATCTACAAATGGCTAATTATTACTATAGAAAATCGAAAAATTTTCATTTGCGAAAGAAATCGTTAAGAATATTAAGTATTTTGATTTTTCTAGGGGGAATAATAGCGCTTTTATATGTATTCTTTCCTCTTATATCTTGGCAACTTTATTTCGCGCCTGCATTTGCTACTCAAGATATACAAACTCCAATTCCCAAAACAACAGTAGTTGCACCATCATCTTTAGGAAGTCTCTTTGCTGGAGCAGCAGAAAGGTTTAGTGGAATTGATTATACCAATGCGCAAAACTGGTTTACTGCACCCAAACTTCCCAAAGGTACACCTAGAGTTTCTTATTATACGCTTACTATTCCTGCGATTAAAATAACAAATGCTGTGGTTTCTACAATGGATAACGATTTAGCAAGTCACCTTGTACATTACAATGGAACAGCAATTCCCCCTGAAAATGGCACTGCGGTTATTTTTGGTCATTCTACACTGCCTCAGCTCTTTAATGAAAAAGACTACAAAACTATTTTTGCACATGCATACAAGCTAAAAATTGGTGACGAAATTTTTGTTGACATGAAGGGAGTAGTCTATAAGTATAGGATTTTTGCAACAACGGTTGTTGATCCAACAGATGAATCAGTATTTCAACAGCATGCGGATAATGCGTATCTGACGCTTGTTACCTGCACACCGCCCGGTACAACATGGAAAAGGCTGCTTATTAAATCCCGACTGGAAAAAATTTAGTTTCTGCGTGAAAAGAAGACAAAGGCAAGACTTATAAGAAGTGCAATCAAAACAGTAATAAAAAAAGGTTGAGCTAAGTTAAGAAAGCGCAAGATAAGATAGCCAACTATACCTGCGCCAATAAAAAGCCCTTTTCGCATATTGCCTATTAAATAAGTTATAGCCGAGGATAAAAAAATAAACAGTAATAGTAAGAAAAGGGGTATCGGCGAAGAACGTATTGGTTCAAAAGAGAACTCTCCTGCTGGTTTTGTAAAAAAGAGAAGATACAAAAAACCACCAAGAGTAAGCATGGTAACAAAGAGTAGTTTTAAAGATCGCTTTTTTCTCCTCACTGTTTCAGTGTAGCAAGTTTTGCTACTTGACAAAAGAATATTTTTCTTGATTTACTAGAATTGGTTATATTTTGTATTTATAGATTTTATTTTATGGTTAAAGGGCCATTGCCTAGGGTCCTGCGTATTGCAGGTGGGGTATTTTTCCTCGCCTGTCTTCTTATCGCCTCAGCGCAAAACATCTTTGCCGCATCGCGAACTTCTTATTATGATTTTGGTCCATATTACGGTAAGCAACAACAAGTGTTGGGAATAACCCTATCTTCTTTAGAACAGCTACCCCCGCCAACAATACCGCAAAATATTGTACCTCCGCCGGCAACTGGTATAGTTCCTGGAAGCATATTTCATCCTTTTGAATTACTGGCAGAAAATGTTCAACTGGCAGTTACATTTGATCCTATAAAACGAGAAGAGCTTAGATTGCAGATCGCTAACGAACGCCTGAGTGAAACAAAAACCTTAATTGAGCAAAAACAATACGACTTGGCCGCAGATACCGCTGCAAGCTATAAACACACCATGGAGACCGTTACGCAAAACATGGAAGCGCTAAAGAAAAACAACACATCAGGCGTTGATAATTTAGTTACTAAAGTAGAAGATGCCGCTTCTGCCCATGCAGTGGTGGCGCAGAGCTTAGCTGTTTCATCACCTCCGGCAGTCACAAGTACGTGGAGCACCATAACGAATGCAACAGAAAATGCCATGGATCATGTGGCAGATGCAGCTGGGAAACCTCCCATTCCAGAAGAGTTATCAACCAGTATTCAAGAATTAAAAAGCCAAGGCCTACTTACGCCCGAACAAAGCGACAAGATTTATAGTTTCAAGAATAGAGAAGATGTAAGGGAAGAATTAGACAAGCTAGTAACCTCGGGTCAATTTCCAATAGCCGAAATTGTCAAATTGGATCAAGCGGTTTCTGAAAACTACCCTACTGCATATAAAGAAGCAGTGAATGCCTTCCGATTTGCAGAACTTCGTGCATATCAAACACTCCCTCCGCCTTCTTCCGATATTGCGGAAAAAATAGAAGAATGGAAAAAACAGCAATCTGATAATGTTCCACCACCACCTGAAATACGGCCATACCTTTATACAGAACGGGCTGATATATTGGCGAAAAATATTGATTTTAGTAATTTTACCCCACAACAACAGACAGAAGTGGCAAAATTCTATCCGCAGGCAGTAGAAGATAACCCAACAATTCAAATATCTCCAACACCAAGTCCATCAATAACACCAACAATTACACCAGCAGAAACTGAAAAGCCACTTTCGCCCACGCCAACATCTCCTCCGTTACCAACACCGACTCCTCCTACTGCAGCGCCTTACATAACTTCGCAAGGTGGCGCATTGCCTGGCGATCCCACTTATTTTTTTAAACAATTCGGAGAAACAATTAGCCTAGCCACCACATTTGATCCACAAAGACAACTTGAGATAAAAATGCGGTATGCGGAAGAGCGGTTCCGTGAAGCAAATGCACTATCTAAAGATAAGAATAAACAAACACTTTATGCAGATACTCTTAGACAATATAAAGATACTTTCGAAACTGTCTCAAAAGAGATAAAAAACTTTAAAGGAGAAAGTGAGGATAAAAAAGACTTAGCAGAAAAACTACAAGAGCAATCAGCTCGCCATAATGTGGTTTTAGAAAAAGGTCTTCTTCCTGTTCCATCTAAGGAAGCAAAAGTATTCACAGAAGTTATCAAAACCACCGAAAATGCGATGGATAGAAGTGCTGATGCACTTGGGTTTCCTTCGTTGCCACCAACACTCACTGATCGATTACAAGATCTTAAAGCGCAGGGATTTATACTTCCCGAAGAAGTTGATCAACTGAGCAAGGCAACTTCTCGAGAAGATGCACGGGAGAAGGTAAGAAAACTGGTTGATCTTGGAACATTTCCGCCTGCTGATGCCAAAAAACTGGACGAAGCACAAACAGTTGTTTCTCCAACAGACTATAACCAACTGGTTGAGGTAAGAAAAGTTGAGGAATTGCAGCAACTTCGGGCAGTACAAGCAGAATTTGCCCAAACTGCCACACTTCGCCAAACAAACGCAACATATGAAGAACGTATAAAATCTCTTACCAACACTATTGACCCATCATTAATTAAGCCAGAAGATCTAGCTGGAAGGGAGGAGTTGTTAAAGACATATAAAACGCTTGCGGCAAATGTCAATAAGCGTCCAATTAATGGTGGACAGTTTGGTCAAGAGGTTATCCCTGGTTTTGCTCCTTCGGTAACTCCTTCTGTAACACCAGTGCCTCAAGATGCTGTTTTGACTACTTGTCCAATTGGTGCTGTATTTAAGCAATTTGAAGGATGTGTTTGGGAAGATACAGGCAGAAAAATTAACGATTACGATCAATATCGCTGCAGCGGTCCTAGACAATACTGGTCTTTTGCTGTAAATAAATGTATTCCGTCAGACGACGATACGCCAGGATTTAGAGAGGATGCCGCTCCTCTCTGTTCTGTTGGATATGCATGGTCTTGGGAAACACAAAGTTGTCAGACATCCACAGGCGGTAGGGTAATTCTTCCCAGCCCCAAACCAGAACCTACTCCGAAAACGGAAAAAGAGTTGGAAGAACGTTCCAAATCTTGTCCAAAAAGTTCTACCTACCAAGCTCCAAATGGTTGCGTATGGGACGATACTGGCAAGTCAATTTACGATCAAGAACAATATCGATGCAGCGGGAAAGGCCAATATTACTCATTTGAGGATTTCAGGTGTATTCCGTTTCCGAAAGTAGGCGAACCATTTAGGGATGGACAGCCAACATGCGCCGATCCAAACACGATGTGGAGTTGGACCGATGGCAAATGTATTATGCCTATTCCCCAACCAGTTGTTATCGG
>CAYZZG010000036.1:0-9197 GCA_964482825.1 uncultured Gammaproteobacteria bacterium | reverse complement strand
CAAGAATCAGGAATTAAGAATCAAGAGGGGATGACGAAGGAAGAGTTTATAGAAAGAATACGGACAGACGAAAATTTCGCTGAGAAGTTTGGAAATCTGCCGCGGATTTATGGGGAAATGTGGCGGCATTGGCCTACTCGAAGGCCGGGCAGAACTATTGATCAATTAAAGTGGGTACTTCAAGAGCTTAAAGATGATCCGGATGCCAAAAATCTGATTGTCAATTCGTGGAACCCGGAATATCTATATACTATGGCAACGCATGAGGATGCATCCAGATTTCCCATTTGCCACAATATGTATCAAATAAGTAATCGAAACGGAAAATTATCACTCCAGCTTTACCAACGGACAGCAGATCTTTTCTTAGGTGTGCCGTTTAACATCGCAAGTTATGCTCTGTTGACAATTGTTTTAGCGCAAATTGCAGGGTTAGAACCCGGGGAATTTATTCATACTTTTGGTGATGTGCATATTTACGGTAATCATGTGGAACAAGTAAAAGAACAATTAACCCGCAAGCCCCGACCGTTTCCGACAGTAAAAATTGACCCAAGCGTAAAATCATTGGATGATTTTCGGCCGGAGCATGTTCTACTTAAAAACTACGATCCGTATCCGGTATTAAAAGCAGAATTAACCGTAGCCGGCGGCCTCTATGATCCAAAAACCGGCAAGATGGCGGGATAGATAAGAATCAAGAGTCATGAATCAAGAATCAAGCAAAATTAAATCATTTACAGATTTAATTGCATGGTAAGAAGGTCATAAGCTGATTTTGGAGATTTATAGAATGACACAAGAGTTTCCACAAGCAGAGCAATTTGGTTTAACAAATCAAATAAGAAGAGCAGCTGTATCGATTACATCAAACATTGCTGAAGGATTTAGTAGAAGCTCATATAAGGAAAAATCTCAATTTTATTCAATGGCATTAGGATCTCTCACGGAAGTCCAGAATCAACTACTGATAGCTAAGGATATTGGATATTTATCCAAAGAAGATTTCGTTATAATTGCAGAGAAAACGATTACTGTTAATAAATTACTTAATGGTTTGATTAAAAAGTCAAAAACCTTGATTCATAATTCTTGATTCCTGATTCTATGAAAATAAGTATCATTGCGGCTATTGATGAAAAACGTGGTTTAGGGAAGAATAATCAGTTGCTGTTTAAAATCCCCGAAGATTTTGCGCGGATGAAACGACTAACCACTGGACACCCGATTATCATGGGACGAAAAACATTTGAATCCATCGGTCGAGTGTTGCCGAATAGAACAAATATAATAGTAACAAGAGATAAGGGAAAAGAGATAAGTAGAGTGATTGTTGTTTATTCGTTGGAAGAAGGGATTGAAACCGGTAAAAAAATAGAAGAATCAAGAATTAAGAATCCCTTCGACCCATTCGACAAGCTCAGGGCTCAGGGCAAGCAAGAATTAAGTAAAAATAAAGATGTATCTTCTCATGATTCAAAATTCATGATTCATGATTCTGATGAAGGAGAAATCTTTATTTTTGGCGGGGCGCAAATATTTAAACAAGCATTGCCGTTTGTTGACCGGTTATACCTTACGCTGGTAAAAGGCGACTACGGCGCTGATGCATTTTTTCCGGACTACTCGATGTTTAAAAAAATAATTCATAAAGAACATGGTCAATCTGGAGAATATTCATACACTTTTCTCGACCTTGAAAGATAATATCATCCGCCTCGGAGGTGAATTTTGCTTATTGCAAAAACGTTTTTGTAATGCTATTCTTTTGTCGCAAGCGATGACAACCAACCTCAAAAAAACCGATCCTGCCATCTATAACCTAGTCAAAGGAGAAGAAAAGCGACAAAAAAACGGCATGGAACTGATTGCTTCGGAAAATTACGTTTCCCCGGCTGTTTTACAAGCGCTTGGCACAGTCTTTACTAATAAATATTCAGAAGGATATCCGGGAAAACGGTATTATGGCGGACAAGAATATACAGATGCCTTAGAAACTCTCGCAATAGAGCGGGCAAAAAAACTGTTTAAGTCAGATCACGCCAATGTCCAGCCGCTGTCCGGAGCACCAGCCAATGTGGCAGCTTATTTTGCCTGGCTAACACCTGGAGATACAATTATAGGTATGGATTTGACTCATGGCGGTCATTTAACCCACGGCAGTCCGGTAACCTACATGGCAAAACTGTTTAAGTTTGTCCGCTACAAGATGAAAGACATCGAAACCGGAGAAATCGATTATGACGAGCTTAGAAAAGTTGCCAAAAAAGAAAAGCCAAAAATTATTCTCGCCGGGTTCTCGGCTTATCCACGAGAATATGATTACGCCAAGTTTAAAGAAATTGCCGACGAAGTAGGAGCAATTGCCATGGCAGATATTGCTCATATTGCAGGGCTGATCTCTGCAGGAGTACTCAAGAACCCTTTTGACTTTGGTTTTCAATTAGTAACTACCACTACTCATAAAACCTTGCGCGGGCCGCGCGGCGGCATGATATTGACCAAAGGGAAAGTAGGAAATCCACTCAAACAGGTGGAAAAAACCATCGAAAATCTGCCAACACTCATTGATCGTTCGGTCTTTCCCGGTTTTCAGGGCGGTCCGCACATGAACAACATTGCCGCCAAAGCAATTGCCTTTGGCGAAGCGCTTAGACCATCCTTCAAAACTTATGCACAACAAGTGGTCAAAAATGCCAAGGCCATGGCAGATGAACTTATGGTGCAAGGGTGCAAATTAATTACTAACGGCACAGACAATCATCTGATGGTTATTGATTGCATGAAATCATTTAGCGCAAGCGGCAAAGAAATCGAAAAAGCGCTCGATGTTGTAGGCATTACTGCCAGTAAAAGTACAATTCCCGATGATCCGCTGCCTCCATATGCGCCAAGCGGTTTAAGGCTTGGTACACCGGCCATGACTACGCGGGGCATTAAAGAAAAAGACGCCCGCCAAATTGCCAAATGGATTGTAGCGGTTGGTAATAATCATAAAGACGCAAAAGCAGTGAAAAAAATTGGCAAAGAAGTAAAAGAATTCTGCCTATCCTTCCCCGTACCGGGGATAGGGTAGAAAATTGCTATTCGGTTTCCACCAGTCCCCTAAGTTTTTCTTTGAGGTCTTGGCGCGCTCGGTGTAAAGCTGCTTTTACCGCACCTACTGTTGTATTAAGCTGTTGGGCTATCTCCTCTGCAGTCATCTCGGCAAAATGGGTAAGGTTTATTACTCGTTGTTGAAGAGGCGTAAGTCTTCCAATTGCCTCATATATTTCTTTTCTCGTCTCTTGCTCTCCTACCACGCTTTCAGGTGTTCTAAAGTCATCTATTACTGTTGCTTCCTCTTCATCAAAAGACATTATGGGATGTCTACCCATATCGCGTCTCCAACGCACTACCGCATTATGCGCACTTCTAAATAAGTATGAACTTGGTGGGATGTCTGGGAGAATTTGAAATTTCTGTATATTTTCGATAAAGCCAACAAATACACCAACTACCATGTCCGCTGTAATGTCGAAATCACCCACGCGATCATACACATAACGACAGAGTCTATCGAAATATCGTTCAAATATGTCTCCAAAGGCGGTTGGATCAGTTTTTGCCCTTTCAAATAATTCAGTATCCGGTACAGGCTCTTTCGGTTGGTAAGCATTATTTGCTCTTTCTACCATGCTTACAGTATATCAAACAATAACATTTGTTGTTGTTGACACGGGCTTTCTGGTTTGCTACTATCGCCCTAAGTTAATATGGTAAAAGCAGAACAAGGAAAAAATCCGCCTCCACAGGATACTAAAGGAAAACATGTTATAGAGTTTGGTGATATTGAGGATTATCGGTATATTTCCGAAAAAAAAGTAACCGCAGCGCTTGAAGCATTTGGTTATGGTTTTTCTAAACGACGCGTTGATGCTTTATATATTAGCAAAGATGGTTTAAAGGCAGTAGGCGTTTGGCGACCGACAGATGAGATTTTTGAAGGCCATTTTGAAGGAAACCCTGTTTTGCGAGGCGTTGAACAAGCAGAAGCAATAGGGCAAACTCTTCTGCTGCAGCAACATTTCACCGGAAAAATTCCAGCGGGAATGTCTCCGCGGCTTACATCAGTTGAAATTACATATAAAAATGCAGCGGTTCCAGGAATTGATATAAATATAGTTGTCGAAGAAGTAGTTGCAGGAAAACAAAATGAGTTAGTTGGATATGGACAAGCACTTGCCGGCACTAAAATACTTTCCGAGGGATACATCGGAGGGGTAATGTTGCCGGAAGCTATTAGTAGAAGACTTCTTGACAGAACAATACGACAACAAGCAAACGAAGTGCCGCAATTTCCTCTGCAGAAATAATTTCTTCTTGCTTTGCTGGCTCAATAGATTTTATGCGGGGATTTTGAATTGGAAGACAGGGTGATCATCGGTAAGGGCGCTCGTTACTTCCGTGGGGGATACTATGTATCTTCGTACTGGGAAGTCATCTATTGAGAAATTTCTGGGATCTAATTCTAATATTTGCGTAGTTTCTCTTACCATATCAGCGTAGGTAATAAATGTTGCCCACATAGCTTCTTGTTGTTCTTTGGGGACTAGAGGAACTACCAAATCATTTATCATTTGTCCGACTGCGCTATCCCTAAGGACATTTCCACTGACAATTGCGGTGTATATACCTTGCGCTGCTAAGTCTGGCGCACGATCAATGAGTTCTCTTTCAAATGCGTTTTTACTTAATGCCACGCCTTTATAGAATTTTGCCCATTCAGGGTTAACACTTGAGGGGAGGCTTGAATAAAACACAAACCATCCATCAGGCGGCAAGATATCTTGTACTCTTTCAAGAAGTTGCGTCGGGCCATCATGGTTAATTGCCATAGAATAAAGCATGACTTCTTCAATGCGTCTTACCATTTTTGCAATCAAATCTCGCCCCCTATCGGACTCTGGTGGGAATTTTCGTAGCATCATGAGAGTTTTAGCAATTGTTGTTTTTGCCGGTCCCATTCCTTCGGCGGCAGAGTGAATAACATCGGTAATGCCATACATTTGCTCTACTACGGCATCTATTTGTTTGGGGACAGTCAGATCCATGTGAACTATTCTTATTCTCTTTGGATCGAATAACCCTTCAGCATGTACTTGGTGTGAGGGAGTATGAGTGCTCAACGTAAGATTTGCCCCCAAACCATAAAGTGTTTGTGCGGCTTTCAGTCCCAAGCCGGTTAAACCACCAGTGACTAAAATATCATGTCCACGTAGCGGCTGACGCTCTTTTCTTTCCTGACTTTGCACTATTAATCCTTGCTCACTTGGTTGCACCATATTATTTATCTCTAAAAAATCCTGCTTTTCGAAGGCCCGGATTTGCGTTATAAGCCCCACCTAGTCCACCGTCAACTTCGAGTACTTGTCCGGTAATAAACTGTGAATTTGGATGAGCAAAAAATGCTACTGCATGGGCTATTGCATCTGTGGGGACAAAACCTCCCATGGGCGTTTCGCTTTTTATTATTTTACTTGCCAGGGAATTATTGGCGATATTTTGTGTCAGATCTGTAACTAAAAACCCTGGAGCTATAGTATTGACTGTTGTTCCAATTCTGGCTAAATCCACTGCGGCTGATTTTGTAAATCCAATAAGACCAGCTTTTGCTGCGCCGTAAGCCTCTTGTCCTGTATTACCGTATATTCCTACGATGCTTGCAATATTAATGATTCTACCTCCTTGTTTTGGAAGTAACCGTTTTCTTTCATCTTGCAATGCATAACGAACAAGCATTATAGGTACAAGAAGGTCAACAGTAATGAGTTGTTGAAGTTGTTCTGGTGTTAGTTCGTGGTAGGGAGTTACCCCTTCAGTCATTCCCGCATTATTCACTACAATATCCAGGCGGCCAAATTGATCTCGTATTGAACCAATAACGCTTCGGGCTGCACTAATATCGGAAAAATCTGCGCCAATCCAATGCGCTTGCGTTCCCATTTCGGTAAGTTCATCAGCAATTCCTAGGGCTTTTTCTTCACTTTCAGGTCGCGAGGTAAATGCCACAGCTCCTATACCATCTTGAATAAGTCTTCTTGCCGTTGCAATGCCTATGCCTTTTCGATTACTAATACCAGTAATCAATGCAACCTTTCCTTTGAATGGAAGCTCTCTTTGTTCAACATGTCCCCCAACATCGGGTGTTCGAAGGGATGGGCCCTGAACACCTGTTCGTCGTTCTAGTGCTGCCATAATTTCTAATTTATATGTTTTGGAGAATAACATCAGTTGATTTTGCTGTCAATAGGGAAAAAATTGTGTTTCTCTGGCCATAGAGGTATAATGCAGCAGATTGATTATGAGTAAAAAAGGAAAAAATAATAAAGGACAGGAGAATCGATCAAGACATCAGCGAGACTTAGAAGCACTGAGCGATGCGCGACTGCGCCAGGCACAGGCATTAGGAGATAAATCATTTGTTCCACCGAGTAAAGAAATCGTCGTTTGTACAATAGAGAATTCCGTATTACCATCCTTAACACCGGGTGATCCTTTGGAACAGTTGCGAAGGGATGTAGCAGAAAACCGACCAACAGCGCCAGAAATTAGACAGAGATTACTTTCTCCTGATATTACCGGTGTTGATGTGATTAGCGCCATCAGAGAAGGAAACCGCCGCAGAAGAAATCAATTTCTTCAACAGTGGGGGAGAGGAAAAGAACAACATATTTGACATTTGCTTTTGCATCTGTAATCCTTAGAAGGTAATGAAAAGGTTTTCCAAAAAAGAAGCGTTGCAGTTTGGTCTAAGTACTACAAGAAAGCACTTCTTTTTTCTGGCAGAAATTGTTTTATTTCTAATGCTTCTTAATGTGCTTCCCGGTATTATTACTCCAACTATCCGTCAGGATTTTTCAGCGGCAGCATCTTTACTTGTCAGTATTATTTTTGGCGCATTGCAGATGGTAATAAATATTGGACTGATTACTATTTCGGTGAGATTTGTAGAAGGGAAGACAAATACTTTTAAAGATTTGTTTTCTCATATTCCGTTTATTGCTTACCTTTTGGGCAGTATTGTCTATGGGTTTATTGTTTTGGGAGGTATGATACTACTTATTATTCCCGGTATTATCTGGGGGATAAAATATGGATTCTACCCTTACCTTATTGTAGATAGAAGGTTAGGAGTTTTCGATGCGCTTAAAAAGAGCGCCGAGATTACCAAAGGGGAAAAATGGAATTTGTTTATCTTTGGTATTTTATTGGGCGTGATCAATTTGGCAGGTTTTCTATTTTTCTTTGTCGGACTTTTCGTCACAATTCCTATCACCATGCTGGCCATGGCCTACGTCTACAGAAAACTTCTCGCTAACTAAAATTACACTCGTTTCCGCAGGTGTCAATAGGAATCCACTTCGGGAGTGTCTTAAGTAGGACACATCGGTATTGTTTTTTTTCCTGTATTTGCTATAATAAACGATATCACACACATTCGGTGTATAAATCTTGTCCGCCAGCTGGCGGATAAAAACTGAATGGAGGAAGCCGCCTACGTCTTAAGACTTTGGCGAGCTAAGAAGGATTTATGAGAGATATTACACTGGAAGAACTGCTGGAGGCCGGGTGTCATTTTGGACATCAGGTGACTCGACAAAACCCCAAAGCGCGTGAATTTATTTTTGAATCCCGTGATAACATCCACATTATTGATCTGGCCAAAACAAAAGAAGGTTTGGAAGAAGCAGCGGCTTTTGTTAAAAACCTTGCTCAGTCAAACGCAACACTATTAATAGTTGGCACCAAACGCCAGGCACGGACTCTTATTGAAGAATCTATCAAGCAAATTCAGGAGAAAGAGGTTTCCTTGGGTTTGTTCACCGTCACAAATCGCTGGATTGGCGGGACATTGACTAATTTTGCCGAAGTGCAGAAAAACTGCAAAAAGCTTACCGATCTCGCAGCACGTCTTGCCAACGAGGAGGAAAAAGCCAAATACACCAAAAAAGAAATTGGCCTTTGGGAAAAAGATCGTCACAAACTTGAAGTATTTTATGGTGGCGTATTGGGTATGGAAAAAATACCAGACGCACTCTTTATAGTTGATACACACTTGGAAGATTTAGCAGTACGGGAAGCTCAAAAAATGGGGGTAACCACAGTTGGAATTGTGGATACTAATGCCGATCCGCTTGTTATCGACTATCCAATCCCGGCCAACGACGACGCGGTAGGTTCACTAAAACTCATTATTGCATATATCATTGATGCATGGATTGAAGGGAAAAAAGAAGGAAGCAAGAAGCAGGAATCAGGAATTAAGGAAAAGCAGGAAGCCACGCCAACAGAAGAGGCCAAAGAGTTAAAAGAGCCAGCTTCGGATAAGATTGAGACAAAAGAAGCAAAGAGCGAAGAGATAGCTAAAACCAAAGCGGTAAGGAAAAAGAAAACTGTAAATAAAACATAATTCTTGATTCATGATTCATGATTCAAGACTCAGGATTATGACAAACGTAAAGCTTGAACTTCTCAAAAAACTACGATTGGAGACCCGAGCATCTATTGCGGACTGCAGGAAAGCGCTTGAGGAGACAAATAACGACTACAATAAAGCACTCGAGTGGCTTAGAAAACATGGTATAGAAAAAGCAGCTAAGAAGGCAGAGAGAACTACATTACAAGGATTGATTGATTCCTACATTCACCAAAATGCTCGTGTTGGCGCAATGATAGAGCTTTTATGTGAGACAGACTTTGTTGCTCATACCGACGAATTTAAACATCTTGCTCACGAACTTGCCATGCAAGTTGCGGCCATGAATCCAAAAGATATTGACACGTTGCTAAAGCAGGAATATATTAGGGATAGCTCAAAAACTGTTCAAGATTTAATAAAAGAAGCAATCGCCAAGCTTGGAGAAAACATAGTTGTTAAAAAGATAATCAGGATGGATATATCCGAATAGTCTTATGAATTTGGATGTAGTGAAACAGAAGATGCAGAAGGTACTTGAGGTTTTGCATGGAGATTTAGCAACTGTTAGAACCGGAAGGGCAACGCCCTCACTAGTGGAAAGCATTGTGGTATCTGTTTATGGAGGATCAACAAGACTAAAAGTAATGGAACTGGCTACGATTGGCGCTTCGGATCCGCAAACCTTACTTATTACTCCTTTTGATGCCTCAATCATAAAAAAAAAAAAAAAAGGTAT
>CAYZZG010000035.1:0-9201 GCA_964482825.1 uncultured Gammaproteobacteria bacterium | reverse complement strand
GATCGAACCAAGGACATCTACTTTATAAGAGTAACGCTCTACCACTGAGCTACAGACGCTAGCCGACTAATTGTACCAAAAGAGCTCACTTTTTGCACCAAGGTTCCAAAATGCGAGCTTTGAAGGAAGGGCCTCTGGCGGATTCAGGACGACACCGGTAATTTAGAGTCGGGCTCGTTGCGTTATTTCTGCTTCTACCACATTCACATCTTTTCCAAACTTAAGCCTGGAAAGTTCTTTAATCAGCTCGGCCACTCGAGGATTGGCCAGTTTTTTCTCCTCGGTTAAATCACGGGTTAAATCCATAGAAAAGGGCGGCACCGGTTCACCGCCGACAATGGTTTTGGTATAGGTATTGAACCTCTCTATATTAATAAGATCTGCTTCCGTAAAGGTTGGCTGGTACTCGTGCTGGAGATAATTTGCATCGGAAACCCCAACCCGAAATGCCATCAGCGTTCCCACGTTGCCAAAAATAGCGTTTTTGACCTCTTCTTCCATTTGGCCGATAAACTGATTGGCCACAATTAAATTGAGTTTGTATTTTCGCGCCTCGGACAGAATCTGGGCAAAATCAGGGGTGGCAAAATTCTGGAACTCGTCAACGTACAGGAAGAAGTCGCGCCTTTGGTCTTTTGGCATATCCTGTCTACTCATAGCGGCAACCAGGATTTTTGGAACAAGAATAAGACCCAGGAAACTGGAGTTTTCCTCCCCTATTTTTCCTTTGGAAAGATTTACTAAAAGTATCTTTCCTTCATCCATCACTTTTCGGAAATTGAACGCGCTTTGGGATTGGCCAATAATGTTTCGAATCATTTTGTTGGTAACAAAACGGCCAAACTTGGACACAATGTAATCAAGCACTTCGGATTTATGAAAATCAGAAGTCTGAGCAATCTGATCTGTCCAGTAGCGGCGAATAATTGGATCCTGCACTTTTGGCAAAAGCTCCTGTACGTATGATTGATCGGTTAACGCCCGGACAACCTCGATAAATGTGCCTCCTTGTTCGTACATCACGGTTAACATGGCATTTCGAATGGCATGCTCAAAACGGGGACCAATAATACCGGTTTGGTGCGGATCAAACAGTTTGTACATCAACCCAATAATCGAGGACACGACAAAATGCTTTTGCTCCTCGGTTTGTGCTTCGAGCATGTTTAAGGCCATTGGCCGCTGACTATCCGAAGGATCAAAATAAATCACGTCTTCTGCCCGCTGCGGAGGAATCATTGGCAGAATATCTTCGATAAGATCACCGTGCGGATCAATCACTGCCAGTCCCTGTCCGCTTCTAATATCCTGCATAATCATGTCTTTTAGGAATTCCGATTTCCCCGTACCGGTTTTTCCAATGATGTACATGTGGCGGCGGCGATCATCCAAACTCATAAAGACCGGTTTTGAAAGACCCCGATAAGTGCTTTTTCCCATATACAACCCCTCTGTGGGAATTTGGGCCGGCGCTGGCGCGCGTTTGGCAGTCACCCAGTGAATATTTGGCGTGGTAATGCTTTTGTTGGGAAAATGATACAGCGTTGCCAGCTCCTCGCTGGTTAATACACTTGTTTGCCCCCATACTGGCATGTAACGGTAAATAAAATCAGTCATAAAAGCCCACTTTAGCCTATGCTTATTTTTGCTAAATGAGTTAGTACCACTAAGTTGAGAAAGAGCCGTTGAGATATTGCTTAAGTGTGCTTCTGCTACTTCCTTACTACTTGATGAAACAGCCGCGCGAATAACAACGTCAAACCCTGGTTTGCTAATTTTATTCTCGATTGCTTCTAATTCTTTTGCATCTGCAGAGTATTTTGCCGTTTCGGGATTTGCCTCTGCTTTTTTGGTTTTTGAAAGATAAGATCGTCCATGCTTTTTCCATTTCCCGTTGGCCGGAGAAACCAGAATCTGAATAGCAGCACCCTCGCCACTAGTCATCTTTGCTAAAACCGAAGTAATTGTTGATAATGGATCAACGGGTAAATCTTTATATACCTTTATAGGTAAATAATTAGCAGATTTTAGCTTCCATGATCCAAAAGCCACTTTACCTTCTTGAGAAAAGATATTATATTCATTACCCATAACATACCCCTGCTGTTTTGGATTTTCGGCCACCTGCAGGATTTCTGCATCAGGATAGGCACCGTGGATTTGCTTTTCTACCAGATCGCGAAGCTTAGTTGGGACATGAACAAAAAAACGGATATCTCCCGGCACGCCGACAATTTCCAAAGAAAGATGGGGCTGCATTTTTATGAAAGAAAGTCGTCCTGCTTTTCGAATAGAGGCAAAACTGGTAAACAACTGCTCTGCAGCGTCAATTTTTATTTCATTATCGCGCGGCAGCGCTACCTGCAACAACACTGAATTAAGCGACTCATGTTCTCTATGACGGTATTTGTACAAAAGAAACAACACATACAAAACTGCCGCTACCAACCCCAAGGCAATAACTGCGCCGATCAGACTAAAGACAAATACCACAAAAAAATCTATAATATTTTGAGGCGAAAAAGTATCAAGCGACATAGTGTTTAGGTAGATTTATCTTCTTGTTGAGACATCTTAAATTGACGAATAAGCCAGGCAATTAACCAGGTAAACGAATTATTTACATTATTGTTTTTCTTTAGCAGCAATTCCGCTTCATGTTGGGTCTGTGGCAGTTGAACAGCTCCTGTTGGCTGTGTTTGCACCGGAACTGATTCTTTGGCCAATTTAATACCAATTTCTTTATGTACCGGCATAAGTTGTGGCATCTCTGAAACAACTTCTACTCCAGCCTCTGCAACCTCTTTAGGAATTTCAGGAGCACTCTCTGAAGGCTTTATGTATTCTGCTGTTCCCTCGGGTGCCACAATAGCTATTGGCTCGGATTCTTTTGTTGGACCTACCGAACTAACCGGAGCTGATGTTTGAGTAGACTGGGTAATTTGCTGTAAGTCTTGCAGTGGTTGACTTTGAGCACTTTGTCCGGTGTTAACTGTTAATTGCGAACTGTCAATTTGTTGATTGTCGTCCATACCCTACCATCATACCATGCTATAAAGAAAGTATCAAAGAAATACTTATTTGCTATACGACACAGAAGTTTTACAATCAGGACAGGTAATGGTCCCTCCAGCAATTATTGCTTCTACTTGTTTACCACAATAAGGACATGTACAACACAAAGTCTCTTCCAATGTCCCTTTACGAGGGGCCAGCGAATTCATCCAGGATGTTTTTCCATCGTTATTACCTCCTCCAGCACAGCCTGGTATAGTAGCCACTTTATTTAATATTGCTCCAAATGTTACATACTTTTTTTCTGTATTTTGATCACTGCTTGCCCTCAACGCATATCTGTTACCAACAGACAGCGAACTATCTTCCGTAAGGAATAATTTTGACAGGCGAAGCATTGTCGCAGCAGTTGCTTTACGATAATCTAACACTGACAAACGTGAAGAAGTGGTAACGTACCGGGTGAATTCGTCAAGAATATCTTGAGTTGCTTGATTAAAGTTATATAACTGTTCTCCCCGCCGTATGTCTTTCTCTACTTCGTCCCATGTTTTATTTTCAAATGCAAATTCTTTGTTTGATTCTGATCGTGCATTTTGTAACACCGGCAAAATATCTTCAAAAATACTTATTTGTTCTTTTTCCCATGGGTTATCCCATGGTTTGAGATATGTCACCGCAGCAACATACTCCTCAACAGAAGCATCCTCAGGAAGCGTTACTCCGGTAAGCTTTTTAATAACATCCCGACACTCAGCTAATGTAAAGTCTGTTTTAATGGTGACTCCTTTTATCTGCATTCCGTCTTTCACAAACAGGAAAAAATGAGAATCAGGATACACAATACGCCTCCCATCGTCTGTTGTTAATCCTGTTTCCCCTTTTGGGCTTGCCATAACAGCAATTGACCCGTCAGGTGTTGTTGGATCAAGGAAAAACGCTTGTATTTGAGCAAGAGATCGTTTTACTTGTCCATGCCGTTCTTTTTCAGAAACACCTGCAAGAAGTGATTTCTTATATCTTGGGTCAACGTATTCCATTGATATAAGATCTTGCTCGTAAAGAAATGGGTACACTAGTTTACCTGACAAGTACTCTAAGCAAAACCCAAGCGCATCCCTTCTTGTCTGTTCTGCCCACAAGGAAATGGATGCAGAGTCTGTTCCTTTCAGCAGATTCATTTGCGTATCCATACTAAATCCTACTTTCTTCTTTAGGTTATACCAATCCTTTGGTAAACTCTCTTCCCGCCAATTAGTATCAAAATGGTCAATATACCAAGTCAACGAATGTTCGTCAGAGCGAAGCTTATCATGATAATTATCTTTGCTCCATCTGGTCTTTACACGCACCAGACGCTGCAGCTCTTCTGGAGAAAATGTTGGTCGTAGTACTTCTTGAATTAACATAAAAAACTCCCTTGCCCTTCCGAAGCTTTAGCGAAGGAGGGTCAGGAGAATCCTTATGCTTCTGCTCGGAAGAATTGCAATGGTCTGGCTTTAGTACGTTCATGCAAACTGAACGTACCTTACAGTTGCGGCACAGCGTCGGATTTACACCGAACTTCACACAAAAATGTCCAGAGTATGCTGCTACGTAGCACTATACTTTAGACTTTATCCAAATGATTTCTTTTTTCTTCTCTTGATAATTCACAAAACGAGCCATGGTAAATAAAAGATCTGAAAGGCGGTTGAAATATTGCAGAATTAAAGGCTCGACTGATTCTTTTTTTGCCAATTGAACAATTCTTCGCTCTGCCCTTCGACATACTGAACGAGCCAGATGCAAAAGTGAACCTGCTCTACCTCCGCCGGGCAAAATAAAATTCCGCAGCTCTGGGAGCTTTTCTGTCAGTTCATCAATAGTCCTTTCAAATGAGTTAACTCGGCGTTCTAAATTCTTGATTCTAAATTCTTGATTCTTGATTCCCAGATTGGCCAGCAGTGAACCTATCTCAAACAAATCCTGCTGAATATTTTCTAATTCACTTTTTACTTTTGACTTGTAATTTTGAATTTTGAATTTTGAATTTTGAATTTCTGCAATCGCCACCCCAATTGCAGAATTGAGCTCATCAACCAAACCAATCGCTTCAATTCTAAGCGAACTTTTCGAAACACGTTTTCCGCCAAATAGTGATGTCTCTCCCTTATCCCCTGTTTTTGTGTAGATTTTTAACATACATTTGAGATGAAATTCTTAAAAGAAGTTCATATGATCCAAAAAATACTGCAGTAAAACCCAAGTCTCCTAGAATAGTATTTCTAAAAAAAGGAATCGCGGCTATATAACACTCCATAAGTCCTGCTAATGTTTTTGGATAAAAACCATACACCAGCCATACGCCAAAATTGGTGATTAGGAAAAATAATAACGAGGATACCACACAAGCAAAAAAAATGTTTTTGATGGTTTTATACTTCTTCAGCCATATACCCAGCAAACCGGTGAGCAAAAAACTTCCGTAGACAAATGGGATAGTCGCATGAAAACCTAAGAATATGTCCGAGAAGATCATGGCCATAAGCGGCACTATCAAAGCATATCTTTTGTTAAGGTAAACACCGCCAAAAAGCGCCATCGCTGCAATCGGCGCCACATTTGGAGGATGGGGCAATAGCCGCAATGTTACAGCAATGAAAATTATTAATAACGGATTCACTATTTTAGCAAGCATAATCTATATCCCTATCAATTGTTATATTGTTCCATTGTTTTATTGTTAACAATTTAGCAATGCAGCAATGTAACAATTACTATTATTTTCCATAAAAAAACTCCTCGACTTCCCGAGGAGTAAACAAAAAAATTCCTGCTCGGGAAGTTATATTAAAGTATAGTTTTCTGGCTTTATCCCCCTTCGCTAATGCTTCGTAGGGATCCCGCCGAAGGCGGGACAGTAGCGGCACTGCCACGGAATTCCACCGTGATTACCTATACCTTCACTATAGTATACCGTTATTATTGTTTTTTCAAGGGGTGATTGTATACTTATGCCCTCATAAAATTTTACGTTATGTGCAGTAGTCAGATAATTTTATCATGAACGGTTATTTCTTTACCTCTTGACAAAAGTAAAGAAAAACTGTATGGTGTAAAGTAATATGAAGATTGCCACTATTTCTTCCAAGGGCCAAATTACGCTCCCCCGCTCTCTTATGCGTGAGCTTGATGTAAAACCAAAACAAAAAGTTTTTATTCAACGCACAAAAGATGCTATTGTGGTAAAACCAATGAGTCAATCGGTCGTAGATGAACTTGCTGGAAGTCTGACAAAATACGTTGATCCTTCTAAGCTTGGTAAGTCTTGGAAGGCTGTCATGGAGGAAACAAAAAAGAAGACAGCCGATAGGCTAGCAAAAGAAGGAATTACAGAGTGAACGAGGTAATTATTGATACAAATATTTTAGCCAGGTATTTAGTCCAAGATACTCCCCGGCAAACACAACAGGCAAAAAAGCTGATACGACAAGTTGAACAGAAAAAAGTTATTGGTCTTATTTCCATACTAGTCGTCGATGAACTTATTTGGCTTTTGGAGAACTATTATAATCTCAAAAAAGAAAATTTTCTTCCTCTTCTTATAAAGCTATTTTCTCTCTCTGGCATAAGAATTATTGAAATCGAGAAGAGAATAATTCTTGCAGCGCTAATGGAGATGCAAACGAAAAATGTTGATTTTACCGATCTTTACCTGTTTATAATTGCGGGAGATAAAAAAATTATTTCTTTTGACAAAGACTTTAAGAAACTTCGTGGATATAACTAAACGCTAAGCGCTAATTTCTAGACGCTAAATTAACATTCAGAGTATCCACAACTATAACATTTCTGACAACCTTCTTCGTATGCCAGACTGGCTGCGCCGCATTCAGGGCAAATATCAAACAGGTTTGTGGCAGATGATATTTGCATGGTTTCTGCTAGGGGAAGTTGTTCTACCTTTACAATTTCCTTAATCACTTCAACTCCATCTTTTATATGGCCGTTTCCGTTTGAACCATTACCAGCGTCATTCTGTTTTACAGAACCACTCTCTAGTGTTGCGCCATGAACTGCTGCTCCTACTTGTATATCTTCTACTTGACCATTAACTCGAAACCCCGAATATTTTGCCAGTACTTTTGCAACGGCATCGGGAAGAGATCGCACGCGGTTTTCGCCAAACCCAACACTGCGTGCTCCTCCAATTCCGGCCAGTTCTGACACCACTTTTCGCATCCGTTCTCGCGCCGGAACCGGACTATTAAGCCTAAGTAATACCGAAATCATTCTTCCTAAGCCGTCAGCCATGGCCGCCACATCCGAACCGCTCTTGCCGTTGGTGATAAACACCTCGAACGGTCTGCCTTCGTTATGGTTAATGGTAACGTAGGTTTTTCCTACCGGGCTATCTGCCTGATAAGTTACACCTTCTACCATCATCGGACGGGGCATAAACGGATCGCTAATAACCAGCTGTTTCTCTTGAGGTTTTACCTCTTCTTTCTTTTTATCATCTATTCGCTCCAGTACTCCTTGTCTTGATCCCTCACGCATATAGGTAACACCCTTGAGTCCCATGTCGTATGCTGCCATGTAAAGCGTTTGCACGTCTTCAACAGTATGAGAGTTAGGTGCGTTAACGGTTTTTGAAATAGAAGAGTCAATGTATTCCTGTGCGATTGCCTGAATTCTGGCATGATCAAGAGGAGCAAGATCATTGGCAGACACAAAGTAATCAGGACGTTCTTCGTTTGGATGATCTTTCATCCACTCTTCTAGTAACGGGTGATACATGATATCTTCTCCGCCCCTCCATCTTCTTTTAAAAGTAAACTCATACACCGGCTCTATACCCGATGATACCCCTGCCACCAAACTGGTAGTGCCTGTTGGGGCAATGGTGAGCAAAACCGCATTACGAATCCCTTGTTTTGCAATTTTGTTTTGCAGTTGTTTAGGTAGTGCTTTAATATGGTATCCTTTGAGATACTTCTCTTTTTGAAACTTTGGAAATGATCCTTTTTCTTTTGCAATATCGCTAGATGCCTCATACGCGCTATTTCGAAGAGTCTCAAAAATTTTCTTAACAATCGGCAAAGATTCCTTTGATCCATAACGAACCTTCATCTTGATAAGCGCGTCCGCAATGCCCATAATGCCAAGTCCTGTTCGCCGAATCTCTTTTGCGCATTTTTCGTTTTCGGAAAAGAAGTAATATGTTTGATCAATGACATTGTCTAAAAAGCGGATCGCAATTTTTACATCTTCTCCAAAACGGGTGTAATCAAATTTCCCCTCCTTTACATAGACTGCTAAGTTCATTGCGCCTAAGTTGCAAACAGCCCAAGGCCCTAACGGTTGTTCGCCGCACGGATTTGTCGCAACTAGCTTCTCAAAATAAAAAGTATTTGACCGTTTGTTTGACCTTTCTAAGAAATGAAGACCCGGTTCTGCCGATCTCCAGGCAGCAGTACAGATAAGATTCCACAATGCTTTTGCTTTGACTGTTTTATAAACCTTAATTTTCCCGCCCATTTTTTTCCACTCATCAATTTCTCCATTCCATTTGCTGTCGTAACGGGAGTCGTCAATGTCGGGAAAGATTAAATCCCAATCAGCATCTTTTTTAACTGCTTCCATAAATGCATCGGAAACGCAGACAGACAAATTTGCCCCGTTTATTTTGGAAAGATCTTCTTTAACAGTAATAAATTCTTCAACATCGGGATGCCAGTCCCAAAGCATCAGCATAGTTGCTCCTCGTCGTGTGCCCCCTTGCTGAACCACGTCGTGCGTTGCGTAGGAAAAAAGTCCAGCCCAGGTGACCGGACCAGAAGAAGTGCCGTTGACTTTTCTAACTCGTGCTCCCCTGGGTCTTAAAGATGAAAGGTTGAGTCCAACACCACCTGAGCGGGATTGAATTTCAACCAACTGTTTAAGACTTTCCAAAATTCCTTCTCTGGAGTCTTTGGGAGAAGGAATCACAAAACAATTAAAGTAGGTTA
Source organism: uncultured Gammaproteobacteria bacterium (assembly GCA_964482825.1). Lineage (GTDB taxonomy): Bacteria > Patescibacteriota > Microgenomatia > Levybacterales > UBA12049 > CAYZZG01. Next base: position 193 of record CAYZZG010000035.1, on the reverse strand, counting down.
CCTGATAATTTGTCCCTGCACCGGAAAGAATACGCCCTCCGGGAACAAATTTAAAGTCTTCAAGCAGTTTATAGAATTTTTTCTGCCAATATTTTTGAATTGATTTTTTTTCGTTTTGTGCAATACCACCAGCCACCCGCTGCCACATTTCCTCGGGTGTATGCTCTAGAAGGCTTCCTTCTTTATCCTTGAG
>CAYZZG010000034.1:6031-9255 GCA_964482825.1 uncultured Gammaproteobacteria bacterium | reverse complement strand
CTGATTCAGAAGTGATAATGTTCCTTGAGCTATTTCTCCCGGAGCAACGGTTAGAGATAATTTTGGAGGAGAGATTGTAATGGTGCGGGTCTGCTGCCCGTAGGCAAAGCCTACGGGCAGAATCATAATGGTTATAATTATTATAACAGTTATAATTGTTATTTTTTTCATTTCAAAAAGTCGGGATTGCCAAATAGGTAATAGCTGTTTGATAGTCCCCGGTGGGGGTGTTTTCGACAATGGTAGCTGCATACTCAACATAAATAATGTCTTGCGGGTCAGCCGGAGGAATTGACGATTTAACAAGGTTGTAGAGAAAAGCGGGAGACGGATTGGCAAACCTGGCTTCCGATTTGCCCCACACAGATTCACTTACTTTTCCATTTGCGTCACAGGCGTGGATACCAAATGCCGCCTTGCTTGGCGTTATGGGTTTTGGAGGAGGCATGTCGTTTGCCGTTGCAGTGCCTTGCGCGTCAGCAATAACTGTGTTAGGGGTAGTTCTAAGACTTCCCGATGAAGTTGCGCTAATTATATACCCGTCAATGGCGTTTGAGGCGATTCCCAGTTTTTGAAACGCCCTGTTTACAACACCTGGTGTTAGATTGCCAAGATTAATGTTGGTAGCGGTGGTGGCAAAACCGGTATTTGAGGTGTCAAGAGAATGTGAAGTGCCGCAGCCAAGAGCAGTGTTAATGGGAATGCCGTCGGGCAGCCCGCTAATGGAAAAGGAAAAGCTTGGTTGCACGGTAGCAGAAACAATTATCCCCTCCAGTGTTCCTGCCCAAACCACCGTCCTGTCAAGCGGAGTGGTCGAGCCGGAGGAAAAAGTTTCAATTCTAACATGGCGCACGTCGCTAGTTCCATTTTTTGCTACCTTTAGCGGATTAATCAGGGTTGGGACTTGGTTTTCTTTGGGACAGGAAGTGCCTTTGCTGCTACAGCCAATCAAAAAAGTTACAGTTGTACCGGCAGGGACTGCGTTTGTTAGGGTGCAGGTAATTTTCCATGGGAATCCGGGAGTAAAAGCACTAACAGAAAAATTACATCCGGCAAGGCCGGCGGAAAAATTGGTCGCTATATTGGTGGCGGTAATAGAATTTGGCATAAAGGTGGCGGTCGAGGCGGAAGCAGAATTTGTTTCGGTAGTTTTTGAAGCTGGAAAAGTAACCACAATGCTTCCACCGGTGGGAAGAACTGTGACGGTAGTAAAGTTAATGGTGTGGACTGCCTTAGTAAAAGCAGAAGGCGTTGATGCTTGTGATGTGCTTAAAGTATCCGAAGCGTTTCGAAGTGCTGCAGCATAGGTTTTGTTTGGAAATAAAGCAAATAGTATCAAAAGAGCAATTACCGCAACAATTTTTCTTTTTAATCGGTTTCTAATTAGGATAATAATAGCAATGACAACAAAAAATCCGATAGCAATTTTTACCGGAAAACCAAAAAACGTAATGGTTTTTGTAAATACCGGTCCTTCATTGGTTAGAGCAATTGTTAGAGTTGCTTGATAGGGACCGAGCAAAAAGCTTTCTGGCCAATAAGCCACAGGAGGGTTATTAGTTATTCGTTCATAGTTCATGGTAGCAGAGGGAGTAGTATCCGGGGATTGAAGGGAGTCGGGGATGGCACGGATTGTTCCAGCCAAAATATTCACCGGCAATAGATCAACCTTTCCTACGGTTTGTCCAAACATGTTGGTGATGACAATGTTACCTTCGGGGGCGATAACGTGCTCGCCAGTGTTTTTTATTCGTACCGTAAAGGGCACGGGCCCATTTTCTGCAAAAAATGCGGTCGAGAATTCTTCGATTACTCCACGGGCGCTGCCTTTTGGCCCGATGGACAACAATACATTGCTGGCAATGCCTCCAGCTGATTTAGACACATTTTTTTGATCCTCTTCTTTTTCTTTTGATACAAAAACAATAGAAAAGTAGTAGTCTGCCAATGGTTCGTCCTTAGGAATTCCAATGTGCAGCGTTAGTTTTTTTCCTTGTCCCGGCGCAAGGGTGAGTGTTTTTATATTGTGGCTGTTGTCTAAAATCTGGATTCGCTGGGCAATTAAAGGATCGGGTCCGGAAAATATATTGTCTGTCAGATATAGTGGCTCGCCGTTTTCATTTTTTCCGGCAGTAAAGGGTTTTAGCAAAATGGTAAGATCAACGGTCTCGTCTCCTAAATTTTCAATGGTCAGAGGTGCTTCAACACTGGCCGGAGGGATTGCCTCGATTTGGAAGATAGGAGGAGATATGCCTAGCGACAAAGCTGAAGCCTCGGCTTTATTGATGGGAATAACTATAATGGTTATAGCTGTTACAACAATTATAATTATTATTTTTTTCATTTCAGAACGTTGGGGTAGCGATGTAGGTTATTATATTTGTGTACGTTCCGGCTGCCTGAGTGGCAGCAATGTTTATTTTATAGGTAATTGTTGCTTTTTTATTTCTTCCCACGTTTTTTCCATTCATAACAACTCCTGTTTCGCCATTTGCCCCGTTGCCAAAGCGCTTGTAGGCAGTTTTGTCGGTAAATCCGCTGGCGCAATCACTTCCGACTACATTGTCACAGCGGTAGCCAAATCCATAAGTGAGTGTATGCAGCCAAGCGGCAGAATCGGTTGCATTGCAAGTGCCATTATCGCAACTGATATCTGGAATAATAGCGGTTGCTCCTTGGGCTTGAAGGGGATGATTTTCCGACGCAGTTACTAGGTAGGCCGAGCCATTACTTACAGTTAAGCTGTTGGTTCGTGTTACCGGATTTGTCGGCGAGAGAATGCCAAAGTCAATACTGGTTGAAGAAATAGTAAAGCTAAACCGGATAATAGAGGAAATATACTGAAAGCCGGATCGTACCTTATAATTTGTGCCGGTGTACAGCCCGGGAGCGGTTTGTCCAACAGTAAGGCCAACTTTGTATTTATCGCTGGTTGGTTTTCCCGAAGCAACATTAAAATTGCCAAGTTTAAGAATCCAGTTATCGTTGGACATGGTAAACGCCCTCGCGCTTGGCACGATAGAAAATAGTAAGTAGAAAATAGTAAGTAGAAAAAAAAATATGATGAAAAGATATTTCATGCTCGTATAGTTAGATATCTTGAAGTGAGAAATGTGAGTTCTTTGACTTTGAAATCAGGAAGTCTTGATATCTTGACATCAAAAAATCACTATCAAAAATATCTCACTTCCCACATCAAGTATTCTCTTTTTCTTCTCTCAGCG
>CAYZZG010000034.1:0-5999 GCA_964482825.1 uncultured Gammaproteobacteria bacterium | reverse complement strand
CTCCACATCCTTTGGTTTTAAGGTCTTCTTTTCTTCTTCAAGCAGTTCTTCCACATCTTCGGAGATCTCTTTTGCCGACTGATTTGTCCGCTCTTTTATATCTTGCAATTTTTCTTCATCTTGTTCGCTTTTGCGGTAAGATTTGCCAAAAAAGTAGGCCAGGGGTGAAATAAGTAAAAGCGATCCAAGTAGAATGAAGTTTCTGGTAACATCGTTTTTTAACGCTTCTTCCAGAAATACCAGGATCACTCCGGTTGAAAACATAAACACAATCGCCGGTTCAAACACAAAGGCAATGCCAAAACCTAAAAAGTATAAAAGAAAAAAAAGTGTTGAGTTAAATATGCCGGTTGAGTAGATAAGAAGCAAGATGATAGTGTTAAGAATAAAAATTGCAAATGATCCTTCGCCCAAATTTTTACCAAGATCAAAACTTTTTTTTCTGGCAGAGGTGATTAGACAAAATAAATATCAAAAAACCCAATACCTGAATTGTGTAATCAGCCAAAGGCGTTTTTTGCCAAACATAAACAAAGACAAAGGAGAAGATTAGTAAAAGTGATTGTTTGAAAAAGATCATAGCTCAATAGTAGCACAGATAGAAAAAGTATAACAAGTAGTGTATACTTTAACTATGAATAAAGATAAAAAGTCAGTAGAAAAATACCAGCCGTCAGTTATCGAGCCGAAGTGGCAGAAGAGATGGGAAGAGGAAAAAATCTATAGTCCAAATCTTGACGGTGCTAAGAAACCATTTTATAACCTAATGATGTTTCCATATCCATCTGCAGAAGGGCTGCATGTTGGCAATGTCTATGCCTTTACAGGCGCTGATACCTATGGTCGTTACCAACGGATGAAAGGTAACGATGTCTTTGAACCAATTGGTCTTGACGGGTTTGGAATTCACAGTGAAAACTACGCCATAAAAGTAGGAAAACATCCAAAAGAGCAGGCAAAAATCAGTGAAGAAAATTTTTATCGGCAACTGCACGCAATTGGTAATGGTTTTGATTGGACACGAAAACTAGAAACATATGACTCAAAATATTACAAATGGACTCAATGGATCTTTATTCAATTGTTTAAAAAGGGGTTGGCATACAGAAAAAAAGCGCCGGTTAACTTTTGTCCGTCATGTAAAACAGTATTAGCAGATGAACAGGTAATCGATGGAAGATGCGAGCGCTGCAGTTCGGTCGTTGAAAAAAGAGATCTGGAGCAGTGGTTTTTTAAGATCACCGAGTATGCCGAAAGACTTCTTAATAATATTGAAGGTCTTAACTGGACGGAGAAAGTCAAAATCGCCCAAAGAGATTGGATAGGGAAGAAAGAAGGGATTAATATTACTTACAAAGTTAAAAATTCCTTAGAAACTATCACGTGTTTTACCACGACACCTGTTAATTATGCTTGTACTTTTTTGATTTTATCTCCAGAGCATCATTCGGTATTAAAAATTACTTCTAAAGAAAAGTTAAAAGAAGTTAAAGAGTATATTCAGAAAGCCAAAGCTCAATCTGCGCAAGATAGAGTTTCACAAGGAAGAGAAAAAACAGGAGTATTTACTGGCGCTTATGCTATTAATCATGTTACCCAAGAAGAAGTTCCTATTTGGGTATCTGACTTCGTATTAATAGAAGTTGGTACAGGAGCAGTTCAGGGGTGTCCTGGCCATGATATGCGAGATTTTGAATTTGCCAAGAAGTTTGGATTGCCTATTAAGAGAGTAGTCGTGGGTCCAGACAGTGATATGTCGCCGATTACCAAACCTGAGCAGGTTATCCAAGCTGGGCAACCTGGTAGAATGGTTAATTCAGAATTTCTCAATGGTTTGGATTATGCTCAAGCCATGGAAAAAACAAAGGATTACTTCGAAGAAAAAGGGTGGGGAAAACGAGTTACTAGCTATCACCTTCGCGACTGGTTAATATCTCGTCAGCGGTATTGGGGCCCCCCAATACCCATGATTTACTGTGAGAAATGCAATTGGCAGCCGGTGCCAGAAGATCAACTTCCAGTTTTACTGCCCGATGTTAAGGATTGGAAGCCCCGTTCGTCGCAAAGCTCCTCAGGGCAAGCAATAGCTGTTTCTCCGTTAGCGAGTGTTCAAGAGTTTGTTGAGACCTCATGTCCCAATTGTAGAGGGAAAGCTAGAAGAGAAACCGATGTCTCCGATACATTTCTCGACAGCGCATGGTATTTCTTTAGATATTTAGCAACAGAATTTGATGATAAAGTGTTCGATCAAGAACGCGTAAAGAAGTGGTTGCCGGTCAACATTTATATTGGTGGAGCAGAACATTCAGTGCTTCATCTTTTATATTCCCGCTTTATCACGATGTTTTTTAAAGACAATGGACTTATTGATTTTGAAGAGCCCTATGCCCAATTTTATGCTCATGGTCTCATTATTAAGGATGGGGCAAAGATGAGTAAATCAAAGGGAAATGTAGTTATTCCAGATGAGTATATTAAAAAATTCGGCGCAGATACGCTGCGTGCTTATCTTCGATTTGTTGGACCATTCAATCAGGGTGGTGATTTTAGTGACTCAGGCATTGAGGGAATGCACAGGTTCCTCAAAAGAGTTTACACTCTTTTTCAGAAAACTCAAAACTCAAAACTCAAAACTCAGATGTCAAATGAAGACAAACGGATGATGCATCAGACTATTAAAGGAGTGACAGATGATATGGAAGGACTTCGTTTTAATACCGTTATTGCAAAGCTTATGACCTACTACAACTACTTGGCAAAAAAAGAAACAGTTTCTGTTGAGGAAGTAAAAATTTATTTACAGCTCCTTGCACCAATGGCACCGTTTTTAACTGAGGAGTTATGGGAGAGGTTAGGAGAGAAAAGCTCTATCCACGTTAGCAAATGGCCAAGATATGATGTGAAAAACTTACAAAAAGCTGAAATTACCATAGTGGTTCAAGTAAATGGAAAACTTAGAGATAGTATCAAGTATCAAGTATTAAGTATTAAGAATAGAGAAGAAGTCGAAAGAATTGCGCGAGAATCACAAAAAGTGAGTAAGCACTTGGAGGGGAAGAGTGTTAAAAAGGTTGTGTATGTTGAGGGAAAGATTATAAATTTTGTCACCGATTAAATTAACCTAATTAGTCTAATTAACCTAATTTCTAATCAAATCCCAAGTTCAAAAATCCCAATTAGGATATTGGGAATTATTTAGGTTAATTAGAAATTAGAATAATTAGAAATTTTCTTGGTATGGAATTCCAAGCTGCCCTTGAACGATTAACTCCACTGTTAAAACGGTTTTGGCTTCCGCTTATCTTCGCTACTCTTGGCTTGATATTTTTTGTATATGGTTTGATATGGTTAATCGGCTCAAAATCATCAGAAAATGAGGTAGTTTTTGAGGATTCCCTCGAAGCTAGTCAGTCTCAAAAAAGTTCGCAAAAAATTATGGTAGATATAGAGGGGGCAGTGCAGCGTCCGGGGGTATATTCATTGGCAATTGATGCGCGAATACAAGACGCCCTTGTTGCCAGTGGAGGTCTATCAAGTAGCGCAGACAGAGAGTGGATTTCAAAGAATCTTAATCTGGCAGTCAAGCTAACGGACGGAGCAAAGATTTATATACCCTTGCAAGGCGACGTACCGTCTGGTACATCCCAAGGCGACGCCTTGCAAACCCCACTTCGCCAAGGCTTCGAGGGGCAAGTAGGTAGTTCGATTGGAACATCAAGTGAGCAGATAAATATAAACTCTGCTAGTCAATCGCAACTTGAAGCACTACCTGGCATTGGGCCAGTGACAGCGGGAAAGATTATCAACGGCCGTCCATATAGTTCAATTGACGAACTGCTCAGTAAAAAGATTGTAGGCAAGAGTGTGTTTGAGAAGATAAAGGAGAAAATCTCGATCTATTAATAATTAAAGACACTCATTCGGTAAAACAGTAAAGCGGTTTGGCAGTAGATCAGTATTCAGTAAAAGGGTATACTGCATTACCGAATACTCATTCACTGTTTTACTGTTCTACAGTTTTACTGATATTGTAGTATGAATAGCTTGATACTATGGGTAGTATTTATATTGTTTTTAGTCCTTAGCATTAGATCTTACTTTTTCTATCAAACTCAGCCTCAACTTCACGACGGTCAGCAACTCGCGTTTGAAACAACCTTGCTTTCCGAGCCCAAAATATTTAGCAAATATCAGGTTGTATCTGCTAATTATGGAAATCAAAAACTCAGTATAATTCTTGCGGTATATCCAGAATTCCATTATGGCGATCGGCTAGAAATAAAGGGGAAAATAACCCGATCAAGTAAGAGAAATTGGTACAACATCTATTTTCCCCAAATAAAAAAAATATCACCAGATGAATTAGGAGGATTAGAAAGAATTCCATTAGCAGTTGCATCTTTTATTCGCCAACAAGCAACCAGTTTATATCAAAATACTTTGCCGCCGGACCTTGCCAGTTTGTTAATGGGAATTGTGTTTGGGGTTAAAGGAAGCATGAGTAAAAGTTTTTCCGATGCGCTTAGGGTAAGCGGTGTTTTTCATGTGGTGGCGGCATCGGGGATGAATGTAGTTTTTGTGGCCGGATTTTTGCAGGTTTTGTTTAATAGTCTTTTCAAAAGACAGCTGGGTTTGGTTTTGGCTCTTTTAGGTATTTGGTTTTATGCGCTCCTTTCTGGTGCCGAGCCGTCAATTCTTCGAGCTAGCATTATGGGAAGCATCTTGTTTATTTCACAAATAATTGGCAGACAATATCTTGCCTCATACATTCTGCTTTTTACCGGTTACATTATGATTTTGGTTTCACCAGCTTTGTTGTTTGACATTGGATTTCAGCTGTCGTTTGCCGCCACAACAGGGCTAATTTTTATTTTGCCGCTGTTAAAAGGGGGATTGGGGAAATCTGGAAGATTAGGTAGATTAGGTGGAGAAGATTTTTTGGTTACAGTTGCGGCGCAAATTACCACGTTACCGCTATTGCTTTTTTATTTTGGCAGTTATTCGATCTGGTCAATTTTAGTTAACACCTTAGTTTTATGGACCATCGCGCCTCTGATGGTCTTTGGCGGTCTTGCCGCGGTTTTGAGTTTTATTTTCCCGCTACTTGGAAAGATATTACTTTGGGTAACGTTACCCTTTTTATACTATTTTGAGCTAGTTGTTAGATATTTTGCGGGACTTGGCGGAATAGTTTTGCTTAAAGAAATCCCATGGCAGTTTGTGTTTGGGTATTACTTTTTGCTAATTGCAATCTTGTCATTGAGATCCCGAGTTAATCGAGGGAGAAGCAATCTCCATAGATCGCCACGCCCCGCCACAGGCGGGTCTCGCGATGACAATAATTAATGATACATGAATCGTAAAATTCTTCAATTTACAGCGATTGTTTTTACAAGTATCTTGGTGCTGATTGGTATAGTAATCTATCAGCAAGTTACCCGAAACGATGGAAAGCTGCATGTTGTTTTTTGCGATGTCGGGCAGGGAGATGGGATTTTTATTAAAACGCCGCAGGGTACAAACATTGTCTTGGACGGTGGACCTGATGGTTCAATATTAAACTGTCTAGGTAATCATCTTACTTTTTGGGACAGAAAGATAGAGTTAGTTTTACTTTCTCATCCCCATGCAGATCATCTGAATGGCTTGACCGAAATTTTCAAGCGCTACACTGTTGGCGCTTTTGCTACCGAAGCATTGTCAAATCAAACAGCAGGCTTCAAACAGTTGGAGCAAGAAATACTAAAGCAGAAAAAAACCAAGCAACTTCTTTTTGCCGGAGCCTCTTTCAAAACAAAAGATGGGCTAATACTGTCGGTACTTGGGCCGACCAAAGATTTTATAACTCAAACAAGCCCAAATGGCATTATTGGCGAAAGCGCAGAGTTTGCATCTTTGATTCTTTTACTTGAGTACGGCGATCATTCGTTTCTTTTTACCGGGGATAGTCAGGACTTGGGTTTAATTGAGGCGTCAAAGCGACTCAGTCAACCAGTAAC
>CAYZZG010000033.1:9130-9530 GCA_964482825.1 uncultured Gammaproteobacteria bacterium | reverse complement strand
TAATTTTACATTGTAACTTTTATTTTTTAATTTTAAACTTTAAACTATCTTACTATCTTATTATACCAAGTTCTTCTTTTGCATCATCGCTTAATTTATCGGGATTCCATGGTGGTTCCCACACCAAGTTGATATGAACATCTTTTACTCCTTCTACTTTTTTTGCTGCATCTGGAACCCATTCTTCAAATACTGTTGAAAGCGGACAGCCGGGAGTAGTAAGAGTCATGGTGATTTCGACTAAACCTTTTTCTTGATTTATGGCAACATCGTAAATGAGACCCAAATCAACAATGTTAATATTAAGCTCTGGATCAATCACATTTTTTAACTCTTGCAAAATCGCCTCCTTTATAATCACCCATCAATCCTATCAAGGTCTAGTTTACAAATCAAGCAA
>CAYZZG010000033.1:8243-9120 GCA_964482825.1 uncultured Gammaproteobacteria bacterium | reverse complement strand
GTGTAGTATATTCGTCGGTATGGCTGGCAATGTGTTAACATTTTACCTCAGCAACCATTACCAACGCAGCGCTAATATTTACGATTCTCTACGTTATTTCCTTGTTGACTTTAGGATATATGGTTGAGGTAATAATAATCACTTAAATGATATATATCATTAAAGTGGTAAAAGTTAAAATGCTTTTTTTCGCGCGCGCTTTTGTTTTTGGTATTCAATTTTTTGATGTACCATACTTCTCCCTTTTTGGGGAATATTTGAAATGACCTCTTCCATTTTTTCCCAAAACGCATCAACTTTTTCATCTCGCAAAATCTTCTCTACCATTTTTTTATAGCCTTTGCCAGAATACTTTAGGCTGATGCTGACTGATGCTATGGTGGGAGGAGTTACTCGTAATATTTTTGCTATTGATGGATACCTGTATCCCTTTGCCAGAAGTACCGCAATTGAAAGTCTTTTTGCTAACATTATTTTTTCGACCGGAGAAAGAAAGTCTTCCAAAAAATTTTCAATATCCTCAGCATTTTTAAGAGAAGAAATGGTATTTTTGAAAATCTCAAACATTCTTTTCTCCACATCTTTATGAATAGGATATTTAGACACTTGTGTCATATACTTTAATGATATATATCATTTAAGTGGTTGTCAATAGCGACAAGAGGTAATCGTTCAAGAGTTGTCAAAATATTCTTCGAGTGAGCGTAGCGAATCGAGAAGTTTCTTTTAAAATAGTTCTCGACTACGCTCGAACAATAAATTCTTTGTCAAATCCTGAACTGTTGCGACAAGATATATATGTTATTTGATATTTTGACTATTGACATTGGTATACTTGGCTTGATATAAAAACACCATTATGGCAGGAGGAAAGGAA
>CAYZZG010000033.1:4581-8180 GCA_964482825.1 uncultured Gammaproteobacteria bacterium | reverse complement strand
GTCTTAATAGCTTATTATGGCTTGATCAGGAAGGCATAGCAGACAGGTCCCCTTCTTCTCTTGATCAGCTGCAAAGAGATCTGGCAGAGATGACCTTAACCCAACTACCAAAACAACTTATTGAACAACTAGGCCTTGGAAACACACACCTCATTAGGGTAGACCATACCAACTCGCCATTTTCGCTCTGGCTTGGCGGGCCTCACGCAGTAGCTGATCGAATCGTTCCTGAAAATGCCACCGTTACAGTGTTTCTTGAACGAACAAGACCCTCCTTTTATGATCATACATATTCCCCGGATGCTATTCATCTAGCAGGTATTAATCCCGCGCGCGCAAATCGTCCGATCGCACTCTCCTATCAATTACGAAATCCATCATCATTTGAATTCGATCCAAAAAACGCTGTAAGATTTCTAGACGAAATAAATGTTGCAGTAACTCAAGCAGAGGTACCGGAAGCAGACCCATCAGACCGCGAAGGAAGAACACCATCAATACCAACACCTACTCAATATTATCGTGATATTTTTACTGCCGGGTTAATAACATACGGCATGATCCCACGATTACCCTCCTTTGGAGCCTTATTTCCCATGGTAATAAGAACTACCCAGCAATATGCTCTAGTCGGAAGTAACCAGTTTGATTCGGAAGCAGGAACGTTTACCTTCACCGGAATGGGAAAGTACGACAACAAAGAATTAGTAACAGTTAGCTTTATTCCAAGCAAAGAAACAGGTCTTGATGCTGGCTGGCAAGTGCAAGTTCCAGCACAGCTAAACGCTGCATAATTTAATACTCGCTTCTGCCCTCCATGGCCCGCTGAAGCGTTATTTCGTCGGCGTATTCGATATCGGCGCCAACGGGAAGCCCCCGTCCTATTCTAGTAATTCTTAATTCTGAACTCTGAATTCTTAATTGCTTTAGCAAGTACATCGCGGTTGCCTCCCCCTCCATCGTCGGATTAGTGGCAAGTATTACTTCCTTAATTCCTAATTCATAATTCATAATTCTATCAAGTAGGGGTTTGATATAGATCTCATCTGGTCCAATATTGTTAAGTGGATCGATTTTTCCATGAAGCACATGATAGACCCCTTTATATTTGCCGTTTTTCTCTAGAGCAAAGACATCAAGTGGCTGCTCAACCACACAAATTGTTGTTTGATCACGAGTCTGATCACTGCAAATGGAACATAATGTGTCTTCGGCAATGCCAAAACATTTCGAACATAAAACTACCTCTTTCTTTAAGTTTAGCAAGTGATTTGAGAACTGTTCTAGTTCGCCCTGCGGAACGTGTAAAAGGTAAAAAGTAAGACGCTGTGCAGTCTTTGGACCAATGCCGGGAAGTCTTTCGAAACTTTCTATTAAACCTTGTATCGCTTTGGGCATTCGCATAAAAATCTCCAATTAATAGACTAGATCACAGTATATCACAAATTCCGGATGACAACTTTTACAATTTGAGAAGTGACTGGGCGATGGTTTTTGCCAAAGAAATAATCTCTAAATTGCTGGGCCGTTTTTTTTCCGGCAAATAAACGCTGTCTGTAACAAATATTTTCCGCAAGAGAGAATTTTCCAGAGTTTCTTTTGCTTCTGCTGAAAATACGGCGTGGGTCGCAAAAACATATATTTCTTCCGCCCCTTGTTCTCTTAGTAAACTTGCTGCTGCCTTGATTGTTCCCCCGCTGGAAATCATATCATCAACAATAATCGCTTGTTTTCTTACTTCTCCCTCGATTACTTCTGAAGAAATATTGCCAGTTGCCAGATCACGATTTTTTTCAATAACAGCGTATGATATATTATTTAACATTTCGGAAAGGATTTTAATCCGCCGAACTCCTCCTCTATCGGGAGAAATAAGTACCGTATCTGAATAATGAGGGGTGGCAGGCGTGGAAGGACTCCCGACCCCACTACGCTCTTCGAGCTTTGCGGGGCGAGCAGCGCTGGCGGGCCTGCCCGCCGAAGCTTTAGCGAAGGCGGGAGGGAAACGCCTGACAGGACCCCGAATGATCTCTTGTATTTCCTTCGAAAACAACGCTAATGCGGAAAGGTGTTTTACCGGAATATGGAACAGCTCGGGTACACGAATGGTATGAAAATCAAAACTAATTATTCTGTCTACCCCAACCGCCTCTAATGTCTCAACGATAACCTGCAATGATACTGCTTCTCCGTCTCGAAAAATATGATCCTGGCGCTGATATCCTAGATATGGAATTACTGCAGTTACTGTCTTTGCGCCACTTCTTTTTAGCGCATCGACAATAAAAAATAATTCCATGTAATTATGATCAACTGGCAGTGAGGTTGGCTCTACCACTACAGCATCTTCATTAAGAACTTTTTCCAGAACTCTTACCCGCGTTTCGCCGTCGGGGAAGACATGAAGCTCAAGTGGAGAAAGCGATGTCCCTAATTCTTTGGCGATTTTTTCCGCTAGAGGTTTGTTTGAAGAACCACTGAAGATTTTCATACTTATTTTAGTATAAGAGCTTCACCAATAGATTCTCCTGTATGAATGCGTCTAATTGCTTCTGCCAAAAGCGGCGCGGAAGAAACAATAGTCACCTTTGGATGATTTCGAATCTCATCACGCTGGGCGATTGTATCAGTAACAATTACTTCGTCAATCAAGGAATTGGTTAATTTTTCCAAAGCGTTGCCAGTAAAAAGTCCATGGGTTATTGCCGCTCGTACACTTTTTGCTCCTTTCTTTTTAACAAAATCAGCCGCACTAAAAAGTGTTCCTCCTGTATCAAGCATATCGTCAACTAGTAAAATATCTTTATCTCTTACATCTCCAATCATGGCCATGGCTTCCGAGACATTGTTAATGTTAATATCCCGTTCTTTATATACAATGGCAATATCATTGGCCTGCGACAGTAACTTGGCATAGCCTGCTGCTCTTACCACTCCACCTTTATCCGGCGACGTCACCACAATATCTTTAAGATTTTTAGCTTTAATTGCCGGTATTAAAGTGTAACTGCCATAAACATTATCCCACGCTACATTTACAAATCCTTCTGCCTGTTCTGAATGAATATCTACAGTCAGGATTCTATCTGCTCCTGCCTGTTCAATCATATTTGCCACTATCGAAGCGCTTATCGGCACCCTAGACATTTCTTTTCTGTCTTGTCTGGCATAACCAAAATATGGAATCACCGCAGTAATTTCTTTGGCCGATGCCCGTTTGGCTGCATCTATAAGTAAAATAAGCTCCATAATATGGTCGTTGACCGGTGAACTGGTGGATTGAATGATAAAAACATGACGACGGCGCAAATTTGGACCAATTCTAACGCGTATTTCTCCATCTGAGAAAATAGTAATTGGCATGTCAACTTTCTCTTTCAAGATATCGGCAATTTTCTTGGCTAGTGGCACATTGGCGCGACCAGTGAGAAGAACAAACTCGTTTGGCATAAAATCATTGTAACAAGAGAAATAAATCTTAGCAAGGGTAAATTCTTTACGTAACAGGTCACACTTCTGACACTATTTTGTCATCCTGAGCGCAGTGAAGGATCTTCCGATAGATAAGATCTGCTCTGGCGCTCCAGAATGACAGTTTT
>CAYZZG010000033.1:4109-4571 GCA_964482825.1 uncultured Gammaproteobacteria bacterium | reverse complement strand
GTCCGCCACCACCCAGTAAACCCCCCAGTCCGCCGCCCATTTGGGCTAGTTTGCGGGCTGCGACTTCTTGTGATTTTTTAATGGCTTCGTTGACTGCCTCTTTTATATCGTTATCTGAACGCCCATTTGTCTCGATTGATTGAATTTTTTGGTCTCCGGTAATCACGATATGCACGCCGTTTTTATCAACCACGATTTCTTCCTGCGCTAGCACTTTTTGAATCGCCATCGCCTCGTCGCGCATTTTTTTAAGATCGCCAATTTGCTTAAATGGATTTAACAAAATCTATTCACCACCTTTTTTTAATGTTACATTAATTTCAACGTTATTTCCAGTTACTTCTTCTATCGCTTGTTTGAGAATCTCTTGTGCTTTTTTATCTTCCAATTTTTCTTTGTGAAATTTGTATTTTGTTGCTATTGTTAAGGTGCTATCATCAAAACTGTCGAGCAAACATCCCC
>CAYZZG010000033.1:0-4091 GCA_964482825.1 uncultured Gammaproteobacteria bacterium | reverse complement strand
GTTATGAACCTTCACGGCATTAATCAATTGCTTCCAAATATCTGATGAATTACTATCTTTTGCCTGTTCTTTTATTTTTTCATCGCGAAACTTTGCAAAACTAGACACAGAACTACGCGGAACTTCTATTCTGCCTGGTTCTGTGTACGGTTCTGATTTGTTCTGCGTTTTTTGCGTATACTCAAGGATCGCAATCTCCAGCGGCAATGAAGGGATAACGGCATACTTTACCTCTGCATACGCCTGCGCAAGTAGCGAAACTAATTTTCTTATTTCCTCAATAGACAATGGTAATTTAGCATCTTCTGCTTCAACTCCAACTTCTGCCAGTAATCCTTTATGTAAAGCTTGAATCAGTTGTTCAATAAAATATTTTATGTCAACTCCACTTTCTGATAAGTTATTAACAAGAGAAAGTGAACTCTTTGCATCATTTTTTTTTAAGAAATCTAACATCTCTGTTGTACTTCTTTCCAGACTTATTATTTTAAATTTTTGCTCTATTAGATCTCTTGTTATTGGCTTACCACCTGCCAGTAAACTCAACTCCTCAACTACTTTTGCACCGTCGCGAAAACTGCCGTCGGAAAGTTTTGCTACTTCCAAAAGCACGTCATCTTTGATTGATAATTTTTCCCCTTTTGCAATTCTTGATAACGAACGAATAAGTTCTTCTACTTTCGCTTTTTTAAATTGCACATGAAAACAGCGCGACATAATAGTGGCGGGAACTTTATGCGGTTCGGTGGTGCAAAGAATAAACAAAGCATGCGGGGGCGGTTCTTCCAAAGTTTTTAGCAAAGCATTAAAAGCCTCTGTTGTAAGCATGTGTACTTCGTCAATAATGTAAACTTTTTTGGCAGCAGATGCCGGCAGCAAACGGATTTTCTCCCGCAAATCCCGAATTTCATCTATTCCTCTATTTGACGCCCCATCAATTTCGAAAACATCAAGATTAGTTCCATTGGTTATCGAGGTGCATTGAATACATTTATTGCAGGGCTCAACATCTAACAATTTACCTTTAACATTTAACATTTTACTTTTTGTTAATTGTGAATTGTTAATTGTTAATTGTCTTTTCTCGCAGTTAACGATCTTCGCCACAATTCGTGCCGCTGATGTTTTCCCAAGTCCTTTTGGTCCGGTAAATAAAAAAGCATGAGGTGTTTGCTTAGAAGAAAGCGCTGCAGTAAGAATAGCCCGAACAGTTTGGCTGTCTAAATCTTCGATTGTTTGCGGCCGATATTTACGATAAAAAACCATAACTTATACGATAGAAAATAGACTATAGAAGATAGATTTTTTGAAAATAGAAGCTGGAAGATAGATCTCTAGCTTCTACATTCTATCTTCAATTACTATTTTCTATTTTCTACCATCCACCGTCTATTCGTGGTGTAATCCCAACAGGTGCATTAGTCCATGTTGCGCCAATTCGTTGATTTTATCGTCAACCAATACCTCATCTCTTGCGGCTTCTCTAATAATTTGCGGGTACGACAATACCACATCGCCCAAACGAAGCGTATCAGTTGGTAAAACCATGGCTTCTCCTTCGGCGAGAGAAAAAGAAAGCACGTTGGTAGTACCTTCTTTTCCTCTGTGCTTTTTATTGAGAGCGCGCATTTTTCTATCTCCCACAATTGCAATAGAGACTTCTACAGGCCCGGCCACGCTATGTTCTCTCAGAATATTTTTAACAGCTCCTGCTATTTTTTTGCGGTTTACTTTGTATCTGCTCTCCACAAAGAGAAGTACTTTAATATTGTTGTCCATACGTTCTCTTTGCTCGTCTTGCTTCTTCCCGCTTTTGCTTGCGTGCCAGCGATGGTTTTAGGTAGAACTCGCGTCGTTTTGCTTCTTGCAAAACACCTTCTGCGATTACTTTTCGCAAAAACTTACGAATTACCGTGTCATCTGTGTCTCCTGGCATTTTTTTAACAACTACCATAAATAAAACACCTCCTAAAGAAGTTAAGTCCACCTATTGTAGCGCAAAATTAAACGGGTGTAAAGACAGCTATGATGAGCGTATAATGTTTGAGTGCCTCGGTTTCCTAAACGAACGTGCTCTAGCCCGAATTGCGGCAACAGCTTCTTCAGAATTAGTATATACTTCTCTTGCTCCCTCCACCGGCACTCTCTCACACCTAATCAGCGCCCTATTCATTCCTAAACGCAGATCATATCTTGCTTCTAGTTCAATTTTTTCTGCTCTGAAGGGAGGTGAAGGATGATTTAAACTAGGAGAAGCATCCATCGTAAATCTCCAATCTTTAAATACTGTTTCCTCTGCTATAGTAGAACATTCAAATTTTACCCGATAAATTATTCCATCTTTTATTAGAGTAAAAGGCGGTTTTCCTACACCTGCGCCTGGAAACAAAAAATTTATCGAGGGTTTAGAATTATTTCTGGCGGCTAATACATCAGAATCTTGACGCAAAAGAGCATCAAACATTTTTATTAGTCCAAAAGCTCTTCGTAGAACTGTATCTCTTTCTAAGGGAGTTTCGGGCAGTGGTGATCTATTTGCTTCTTTAAATAGCACAGCCGCATGATAACGCGCAAAGAATCAAAAGTCAACCGTAAGTTACATTGCGGCGGCTTTGCCCATGGGACCAAGAAGATGAATGTGAAGATGGTTGATAATCTGTGCCCCTCCTCCGTGAACTACCAGCCGGTATCCCCTGTTTTCTAATTTTTGCTCTTTTATCATATTTTGGATAGTGGTTTTAAGTTTCCCTAAAAGCGCGTCGTCGCTTAGTTCTAAAAAGTCTTTTACATGCGTTTTTGGCATAACCAGCAAATGAATTGGTCTTACCGGTTTAATGTCAGGAAAGACCATCACCTCATCATCCTCGTAGGTGAAGTCTTTGGGAATGATACGGTCGCGGATTTTACAGAAAATACAGTTTTTCATAAAAGTTAAAATGCAAAATGCAAAAGGCAAAAGTTCAATTCAAAAGTAATCGCGTCAGACGCGATGAATTTTTACTTGTAATTTTGATTTTTAACCTTTGACTTTTAATTTTTTTCTAGCACTTTAATTATCTCATCTAGTGTCAACTTTGTGGCAACCATTTTTGGATTCTTTACCGTACCATTTAGTAGCATTTTTTTTGAGATGTGAAGAAACCACGTGGCCTGCGGATCCATCTTCTTGAGTTGTTCATACGTCAATGTCAAATCAATATCTTGTTTCTTGTTAATTGTTAATTGTGAACTGTTAATTGTTACCGAAGGCCGTGCCTTAATACGAACATACCCTTTTCTCGGGTCCTTACGAACCACCACCACATACCCCATTTTTTGTGCCAATTTGAGTACGTCATCATTGATTGTTTCAAAAGCAATGCCCTCTCCAAAGCGGGTCATAAACTTTTTGCCGTTTTCGTTAATTTCTTTCTCTGCCCAAATCCGATTTTCAAAATTATGCACCATTGCGTCAAGGCATGCCATTCCAAATTCTATAACATAATCATCTTCATTGGGTTTTTGTAACTTCAACCCATCCAAAAGCCCAAGAAGTGAGAATTCATGATAATCTGCGGTAGGGTTTTCCCAAAAAACCTCTTTGAAGTGATCTATGTCAACAACTATTTTCACTATTCTGCCTATTGCTGTCATCTTGTCTTTTACTCTCTCTGAGTTCTTAGTTCTAAGTTCTTGGTTCTCAGTTTTGACAAAATCCCATGTCAATGATGCCGCACTGGTATTTTGATCCGAGGTTTGGTGATGATCAAGCGGTCCAAGACCAGTATCAACATGAATTATTTCACCCTCCCCAATCTTCTCAATAGCGTCTAGCGTATAGCCACTAGCGTTTAGTTTTTCGTTCTTCGAACTAGACGCTAGACGCTTATTATCTAGACGCTGAAAACGTTCTCCTGCCGGAACAAACTCCACTTTTGCACCGTCCCATCCGGGTAAAAAGCGTTTTAACAACCAGACCGATGTAACAGCATCCCAATCGGGAGAACTATGAGTAACAATAATTTTCATAGTATTCACCATGTCATTCTGAGCGAGCCTTCGGCGAGACGAAGAATCTAGAGATCCTTCATGGAGCCTGCGCTGAGACTCTT
>CAYZZG010000032.1:9617-9932 GCA_964482825.1 uncultured Gammaproteobacteria bacterium | reverse complement strand
TTGGGGCTTTGTTAGTTTGGATTGATTTCATAGTTCTTTTTCTTCCACCTCGGAGGAGTCGAAAGTCTGATGCTTTCGCCACCATCCGAGGTGTTCATGACATCATGACGTAATTGCTCCTTTGCTGGCGCTTGAGACTAGTTTGATATATTTTGCCAAAATGCCCCTAGTGTATTTTGGTTTTGGCGTCTTCCAAGCTCTTTTTCTTTTGGCTAGTTCTTTTTCGGAAATTCCAATATCAACTGTTTTTTTCTTTACGTCTATTATAACCTTATCATTTTCCGTAATCAAGGCAATTGGTCCGCCATCCTGGGC
>CAYZZG010000032.1:4636-9607 GCA_964482825.1 uncultured Gammaproteobacteria bacterium | reverse complement strand
GGCTTCGGGCGCAATGTGACCGATCATAATCCCATGTGTGCCGCCGGAAAACCGTCCGTCAGTAATAAGGGCAACATCTTTTCCCAAGCCCGCTCCCATTAACGCGCTAGAAGGAGAGAGCATTTCCCGCATACCGGGGCCGCCTTTCGGTCCCTCATACCGAATGACCATTACATCGCCTTTTTTTATTTTTCCGGCAAGAATTGCATTCAAAGCATCTTCTTCACATTCAAAAACTCTTGCTGGTCCTTTATGTAAATGTACCTCTTTACCGCTTAATTTCATAACTGCTCCGTCCGGTGCTAAGTTGCCTCGCATAATTATTATATGGTGTTCAGGCTGCGCTAACGGCTTGTCGATGGGGTAGATGACGGGGGTTTTGGGGAGATTGGGGGAATTAGGGAAATTGGGGATATTGGCCAGATTTTCGGCGACGGTTTTGCCTGTGACGGTAAGACAATCACCGTGAATCAGTCCTTTCTCAAGCAGCATTTTCATCACCACTGGCACGCCGCCAATGTTGTCCAAATCTGCCATCACATAATCGCCAAATGGTTTAAAGTTACCTAAAAGCGGTACTTTTTTGCCAATACGCGCAAAATCATCAATGGTCAGTTTAACTTCTGCCTCATGCGCTAAAGAAAGTAAATGCAGCACTGCATTGGTTGAGCCGCCCAGCGCCAACACAACAGTAATCGCATTTTCAAAGGCTTTTTTGGTCATAATATCTCTTGCCCGAATACCTTCTTCAAGCAAATTAAATAATGCTTTTACCGATTCTTCGCAGTCTTTTCTCTTTTTTTCTGAGATTTCATTTTTTCGGTTGACTGCCGGATGAGAAGCGCTACCGGGAATACTCATGCCCAGCGCTTCAATAGCAGACGCCATAGTGTTGGCAGTGTACATTCCTCCACACGCGCCATTTCCAGGACATGATTTACATTCAATTTCGTGTAGTTCCTCCTGACTCATTTTTCCTGCTCCGTAAGCTCCCACTGCCTCAAATGTGCTAACAATTGTCAAATCTTTTCCCTTATAATGTCCCGGCAGAATTGTTCCTCCATATAATGTTAGGCCAATACTGTTGTTGCGCGCCAAGGGAATAAGTGCAGCGGGAATAGTTTTATCACAGCCGGAAAGTGTAAGCGCGCCATCTGCAGTATAAGCTTCGTGCATGGTTTCAATGCAATCTGCAATTAGCTCCCGGCTCACCAGCGAATACTTCATGCCCTCCATGCCCATGGTTTCGCCATCAGTCACCACAGGGGTGCCAAAGATAATCGGTTTTCCTCCTGCTTTTTCTACTTCTTTTACGACCAGTTCACCCAAGTCTTGAATATGAGCGTTACAGGGAGTAATATTGGTGTAAGGACAGGCAACGGTAATAAGAGGTTTGGCAAAATCTTCGTCGGTAAAACCAACAGAGCGCATCATGGCTCTGGCTGGTGCGCGCTTTATCCAAGTAGAAGCATTTGGAACACTGGTTAATTCTTTGCTCCTCCATTTTAATCCTGTCTCCTCGCATTGACATTGATCGCAATTATTGCAATTTTGATCTCTCATAATTATCTCGCCTCGATTCACCTCGGAGGAGCCATGGTTTCTCCCGCGAAGCGGGATCAGCCTGTCACCATCCGAGGTGTTAAGCTCCTCAGGATGACAACAATAAACTATGTAAACAGTCCATTGTATGCATTAACAAATGCTTCGATTGATGCTTGTAGTGTATCAGGTGATGTTCCCTGCCCAACCGATACTTTGCCATTTTGGGTTAGCTTTACTTCGGTTGAGGCCGCGGCATCTGTGCCATCGCTTCTGGCGATCACGTTAAAACCTGTCAGAGTAAAGTCCATCTCATTAACAGTTGTTTTTTTAAGCGCATTAATTATCGCATCAATCGGACCAACACCTTCTGATATTGCTTCCCGCGTTTTGCCATTAACTCGCACTTTTACCATCGCGCTTGGAATCCGATCTTTTCCGGTGGTAATCATAAAATCCTCCACAATAAAGACTTTTTTTGAGGTTGACGGTACAGTTTCGAGCACATCCTGCATAATATCCTGGAAATCAGCGTAAGTGACTTTTTTCCCTTTTTTCAAAAACTCATCTATTTTGTTTTTTATTTTTTTGCTGTGGGTAGTCGACAGTTTGCTGGCAAATGAATCTTTGGCAAATTTATTTACCTGGGAAAAGGATGGCGGTTTGTCGAATGCCACCGTGTCTTTTTCAAAAAAGACCACTGATTTTCCCTCAAAGTAGGCGTTGTGGTAAAAAGCTAAAAATGGTTCAATACTTGGATGAATGGTTGGCGGTTTGGTGGCAATGCGCAGAATTGGTGCTGTATCTTTTAGTCCATTTCCTGTTAAGACACAAACAATCGTTTTTCCAGCTAAAGATCTTTCGTTGACTAATTTTTTTAACGTGGCGTACGAAGTAGCAGACGAACTTTCTACAAAAAGCCCTTCCTCTTTTGCTAATTCATATTGTGCTTCAAGGGTTTCCTTGTCATTCACGGCAATCGCAGTTCCTTTGGTATCTCTGATGGCTTTTAGGGCTTTTGTTCCATCCAAGGGATTACCAATGGCAATTGCCGATGAGATAGTATTTGTTTTGGTAAACGGCGTAATAAAGTCTTGTCCTTTTTTAAAACTTTGCACAATTGGCGAAACCCCTTCTGCCTGCGAACCAACCAGTTGAGGTAGTTTGTCAATCAGCCCAAGTTGTTTATATTGAGCCAGTCCCTTGCCATAAGACGCAATGTTGGTGCCGCAGCCCATGGGTACAATAATCATGTCCGGCACTTGGTAAAAAAGCTGGTCAATAATTTCAAATACCGCTGTTTTTTGTCCTTCCACTCGAAAGGCATAATCTCCTGCCAAATAAAACCCCAGTTTTTCGGCCACTTTTTCCGCTAAATTTACTGCGTCGTTAAAAGATCCTTTTACCTGTACAATTTTTCCGCCATACGATATCACTTGTGCTAATTTTGATGGCGGTGCACCTTCGGGGACAAATACAAAGCATGGTATGCCGGCTGCTGCTGCATAACAGGCGCATGATGCCGCCATATTTCCTGTTGAGGCAACAGTAATGGCTTTGGCTTCTAATTCACGGGCCATTGTCACATCAAGGGCTGACCCTCTGTCTTTAAATGAACCTGTTGGGTTCTGTCCTTCGTATTTGAAGTAGAGTGTTACTCCCAATTTCTTGCCTAATTTTCTGCTTCTAATTAAGGGTGTTGCTCCATCAGATAAAGAAATAAAATTTTCATAGTTTTTAATCGGCATAAACGGTAGATATTTGGTGACTACTGCCGGAGAGCACCGAAAATATTCCAAGTTAATCCGCGATTTGACTTGTTCAATATCTATTAGTACCTCAACAGGGGTATTTCCATCGGCAAAGATGAAATTTTTTGGGGTAAATGGTTTTCTGGTTTTGAAATTGATAAGTTTATACATAATTTATAGAACTTTTTGCAATCCATCCAAATACGCCTTGGTTGAGGCCACCACAATATCGGTATCAGCACCAAAACCATAATAAGTTTGACCTTTGTGAGTTAATTGAATATGCACCTTACCTACATCATCACTGCCTCTGGTAATTGCTTGGACAAGAAATTCTTCAAGTCTTACTGTTTTTTTCACTATTTCATTAACCGCATTAAATGCTGCATCAACCGGTCCGTTCCCTTTTGCGCTTGCGTTTTTTATTTTTCCATTTACTCTAACAGCTACCTTTGCTTTCGGCGTGACAGAAGTTCCACAGCTAACTTCCAAAAGAGTAAGCGTAATTCCCCTATTTCCTTTTGTTTCGCCCATTAGCATACGCAGATCATCATCGGTAATATCTTTTTTCTTATCTGCCAGTGTTAAAAAACCTCCGTAAATTTCTTTTAATTTCTCATCAGATAATTTTTTATATCCAAGACGTTCCAAGTGATGACGCAGTGCTGATCTGCCCGATCTGGCTGTCAAAACTAGCGATGAAGCTTGAATACCAACATCTTTAGGATCAATCACTTCGTAGTTAAGCCGGTTTTTTAGCACTCCATTTTGATGAATGCCAGAGGAGTGGGCAAAGGCATTACGTCCCACAATTGCTTTGTTTGCCTGTATCGGCATGCGCATTAGCTGTGAAACCAATCGAGAAGTGGGATAAATTTTTTTGGTATTGATATTGGTTGTTACGTTTAGATCCTTTCTGGTTTCCATAGTCATGACTGCTTCTTCCAGCGAAGTATTGCCTGCCCGCTCACCTACTCCATTTATAGTAACCTCTACTTGTCTTACGCCATTTTGTACAGCGGTAATAGTATTGGCAGTGGCCATGCCTAAATCGTTGTGGCAGTGAACAGACACAATTACCTTGTCAATTCCTATTACATTTTCAAATAAATACTTAATTTTTGCTCCAAACTCATTTGGCAAGCAGTAGCCTGTGGTGTCGGGAATATTCACTGTAGTTGCTCCTGCTTTAATTGCTGCTTCGATAAACTTGGCCAAAAATTCGTTGTCGGTTCTGCCTGCATCCATAGCCGAGAACTCAACGTCCTCTGCAAATTTTTTGGCATACTTTATTGCCTCTATTCCCTGCTGCATAATTTTTTCTCTAGTCGATTTGAACTGATATTTAATATGCACATCGGAGGAACTGATAAATGTATGAATTCGTTTTCGTTTGGCTTTTACTAGAGATTTAGCCGCTGCATCAATATCTTCTTTGATGGCACGGGCAAGCGCGCAGATAACAGGTCTTTTTACTTCTTTTGACAGTTCAATAATAGAGCGAAGATCACCGGGACTGGAAATAGGAAAACCTGCTTCGATAATATCAACGCCAAGCTCATCAAGAGCTTTAGCAACCTCAATTTTTTCCACCGTGTTTAGTTGGCAGCCCGGCACTTGTTCGCCATCGCGAAGGGTGGTGTCAAAAATAAAAACTTTATTATTCATACGTTTTTCA
>CAYZZG010000032.1:0-4626 GCA_964482825.1 uncultured Gammaproteobacteria bacterium | reverse complement strand
GTCCACCTCGGAGGAGTCCGCGTCAAACGCGGCCACCATCCGAGGTGATTTCCCGAGGTGTTTCTTGTTCTGCTGTTTCTCTGGCCGCAAGGTTCTAACCTGTTTACCTGCTTGCCACATTTCTGAATTTCTCATTTCCGACAGTTCTTTTTCCAGCCGTTTTTTATAATCTTTTCTGCTGTTTGCCTTAATCACGATTTCTGCTTCTTGGCCGCTTTTTACCCGAGCATAGAGTTTTCTAAACACCGGCTCAACAGCTTTTCTAAATTCATGCCGCCAGTCAAGTGCGCCTCGTTGGGCTGTGGTAGAACAATTGGCGTACATCCAATCCATGCCGTTTTCGGCAATCAGTGGAATAAGACTTTGGGTTGCTTCTTCTACTGTTTCGTTAAATGCCTCAGATGGTGAATGACCTTTTTTCCGCAATAAATTGTATTGCGCTTCCATAATGCCAGCCAATGCGCCCATCAGTACTCCACGCTCTCCTGTCAGATCGCTATAGACTTCTTTTTCAAAAGTTGTTTCAAATACCCATGGCCAGCACTTTGTCTAGTGCTTTGCCTGTTGCATCCTGATAAACGGCAAAGCTGCTATTAATACCTTTGCCCTCTTGGAAAATCTTTCGCACTGTTCTTCCTGACCCCTTCGGCGCAACTAAAATCACGTCAACATTTTTTGGCGGAACAATACCGGTTTGTTTTTTATAGGTAATACCAAATCCATGAGAGAAATAAAGAGTTTTTTTAGGGGTTAAGTGTTTTTTAATACTAGGCCATGCTTGTATTTGTCCCGCATCAGATAGTAAATAAGCAATAATGGTTCCGCGTTTTGCCGCTTCTTCAATATCAAATAGTGTTTCCCCTTCTCTCCAGCCGTCTTGTTTGGCTTTTTCCCAGGAATGTCCACCTTTTCGCTGTCCAACAATGACAGTAAATCTATTGTCGCGTAGATTAAGCGCTTGTGCCGGTCCTTGAACGCCATATCCGATAACGGAAATTGTCTCGTTTCTTAAAACCTCTTTTGCCTTCTTGAGCGGAAATTCTTTTCGTGTAACAACTTCTTCAATGATGCTGCCAAACTTTATTTTTGCCATAGTTCAAATTTTATTGTTGTTTAAAAACTCAACTAATCGTTTTAATCCTTCTTGCAATATTTCTTCTTCGCAGGCAAAGAGTAATCTAATGTGGCTTTCTCCTCCCTGTCCAAAGGCAGATCCGGGTACAACTGCTACTTTTGCTTCTTTGATAACTTGCATTGCAAACTCAACATCATCTATGTTTCCCTTTATTTTTGGAAAGCCATAGTAAGCTCCTTGCGGGATAGTATACTCGAGCCTGTCTGTCTTGGCAAGTTCATAAGTTACAATATCGCGTCGTTTTTCATACGCCTTCTTAAATTGTCTAACAGAATCTTGCGGTCCGGTAATTGCAGTAAGAGCTGCATATTGTGAGACAGCAGTTGGACATGTTATTAGTGAATCATGAATTTTGAAAATATTTTCTATAACAGGTTTTCTTGCCGCAATGTAGCCAATTCTCCACCCAGTCATGGCATAGGATTTAGAAACACCAAAAACACTAATGGTTTTATCGGCAATTTCCTTAAAACTGCCGATACTGATGTGTTTTTTCCCGTCATAAACAAAATGCTCATACATTTCATCGCTAATTACATAAAGATTATGTTTACCGGCAATTTTGGCAATCATTGATAATTCTTCGCGCGAATAGACTTTTCCTGTCGGATTGCAGGGGTTACAAATAAGAATTACTTTGGTTTTTGGCGTGATTGCCTGTTCAATTTTTTCCGGATCAAGCAACCATCCTGTTGGTGTTTCTGTAAGCGGTACTTCGACTGGTTTTGCGCCATAAGTGGCAATAATAATTTGTGTTATATGCGATGCGTAATCCGGAGTAAGCACAATAATTTCATCATCTGGATTAAGTATGGCCATAAAAATAGCCATCATCCCTTCTATTGCTCCGTGGGTAACTATAATTTCCTCGGGAGAAATCGAAATCTTATTTTCTGTCTGTATTTTCTCGGCCATAGCAGTTCTAAGCGGCTCAATGCCATATCCAGAAGTGTATTTGTCGGTTAGATTTTTATCCATCGCCTTTTTAGCCGCCTGTTTTATGTGATCGGGAGTGAAAAACGATGGAATTCCTTGAGCCAGCGAAATAACATCAGTTTCTTTTTTTGCCAACATTTCAATTTGCTTAATCATCGATACTTCGATTGCCGAAGTAACTTTAGAAAAACCTTTGGGTTCCTTAGAAGCAAAGGGAGTTCTGGCGGGTTTTTTCGCGAGTGCTATTCTTCCAGATCTCACAGTCTCTTTTATGCCAAATGGTTCAAGCACCGAATGTAGAAAATCAATATCTTCTTCCGAACCTGTCTTCTGAATGACTACCCCATCGTTTTCCAGCCTAACAATGTAGGCAAAAAACTGCGCAACAACTTTTTCGATTTGCTCATATTGCGTTTTGCTTTTTACAGCAACTTTAATAAGTGCCACTTCTTTTGATGTAAGTTCTTCATCTGTATGTACAAATACCTCAAACACTTCAACAATGCGTTCCAATTGTTTGGCAATTTTTTTAACCAACTCCACATCTTCTTTAACCACAATAGTAAATCTCGACAGACTTTTTGCTTCTATTTCCGAAACAGTCAGGCTTTCGATATTTATTTTTCTTCGCAAAAACAGATTGGCAATTCTATATAAAACACCGGGTGTATTTTCGGAAAAAACAGTAATGGTAAGTCTTGGTACGGTTGTCATAATTTATTACTTCATGTTGTCATCCTGAGCGTTAGCGAAGGATCCATGGTCTCATCTGCCGGCAGGCAGGATTCTTCGGCTTTCAGCCTCAGAATGACATTTGTGTCTCGATCACAGTATTATTCTAATACTATTTCATCGCATGCTGCTCCTGCTGGCACCATGGGAAATACATTTTCTTCTTTTTCCACCACCACTTCCAAAAGATAGGCCTTTTTTGCATTCAAAAGATTATTTAGACCTTGGGAAAGATCAGAATACTTTTCTATTTTTTCTCCGTTTATTCCAAATCCTTTTGCTACTTGGACAAAGTCCGGATTTTTTAAGTCAACAAACGAATATCGTTTTTCAAAAAACAACTGTTGCCACTGCCGCACCATACCCAAAAAATTATTATTAAGTAACAGTATTTTTACCGGTAAGTCTTCTTGGGCAATAGTGGCTAATTCCTGAATAGTCATCTGAAAAGACCCATCACCCACCACTGCAATAACATCTCTGTGGGGGGAGGCAAATTTAGCGCCAATTGCAGCTGGGACAGAAAAGCCCATGGTACCAAGACCGCCTGAGGTAATAAAGCTGTTGTTCTCTTCAAATCCATAGTAGCGGGCAGTTACCATTTGGTGTTGTCCAACGTCAGCCACAATTAGTGCTTGGCCTTTGGTCTTTTTAGACAGTAAATCAATTGCTTGGGCCATTTTGATTTTTTCACCTGTAGGGGTGAGTTCTTTTTTGATAACCTTTTCATTTTCGATATGATCATACTCTCGAAATTGTGACAGCCAGGACGGATAGGTCTTTTGTTTTATCAAAGGAAGTAATTGCTCAAGAGCTTTTTTGGCGTCAGAGTTTATGGCAACGCTGGTAGGTATAATTTTATTTAGTTCTGCCGCGTCAATATCAATATGAATTATTTTTGCCTGTCTGGCGTAGTCTGCCACACGGCCGGTTACCCTATCATCAAACCGCATGCCAATAGCTAAAATTACATCTGCTTTATTGGTAAGTACATTTGTTCCATATTTTCCATGCATACCCAGTAACCCAACATACAATGAGTGCGATGAGGGGAAGGCGGAGAGACCATGAAGCGTAGTGGCAACCGGTATGCCGCTTTTATTGGCAAATGCCAATAGTTTTTCTTCTGCTTTGGCAATCAAAATGCCATGACCAATCAGCATCAGCGGTTTTTCTGTTTTGTTAAGAAGGTCTGCTGCTTGTTTTATTATCTTTTTGTTTATTTCTTTAGGTATTTTGTAACTTGGTAAGGTAATTTTTTTTACAGGTTTATAGTCACAGATTTCTATCTGTGCGTTTTTGGTTATATCAATCACTACTGGTCCGGGACGGCCAGACTTGGCAATAAAAAATGCTTTAGCAATAACTTCTGGTATTTCAAAAGCTTGTGTTATCTGATAGTTCCATTTTGTGACAGGGGTAGTAATGCCAATAACGTCTGCTTCCTGAAATGCATCTGTGCCAACTAAATGAGCAAATACTTGACCGGTAATACAGACAACCGGAACAGAGTCCATCATGGCATCGGCAATGCCGGTGACTAAATTGGTTGCTCCGGGACCAGAGGTGGCAAAACAAACTCCCGGATTTCCGGTTACTCTGGCGTATCCCTCTGCTGCGTGAATCGCTCCTTGCTCGTGGCGTACCAATACATGACGAATTTTATCACGATAATCATACAACGCATCATAAATTGGCATAATCGCCCCTCCCGGATAGCCGAAGATAATTTTAGTATCCTGCGCCAAAAGTGAACGCATAACTGCTTGACTTCCTGTTAATTTCATAGTTAATAGGAATAGTTAATAGGGATAGTTGTGCAC
>CAYZZG010000031.1:0-10065 GCA_964482825.1 uncultured Gammaproteobacteria bacterium | reverse complement strand
AAAACTTCTTATAGTAAAATTGCTGCTTGCGTGTAAGAAAAATTCTTGTTACGGTAGAAATAGATTTGTTTTTCGGGCTTGCCCTGAGGAGCGAAGCAACGAAGGGGGGTGATTAAAAGTATATGGACAAAATGATGAAAGAGTGCACCAAACCACATCCACTCCTCCACTTGGTATCAGGTGCTGGACTAGGACTCGTTTTAGTCGCACTCGTTCCAAGCTTGGTTGCGAATGCCTTAACCCTTGGTCTTGTCTTAGTCGTTGTTGGTGTTGCAGCTGAGTTTATGATGAAAAAATAAGGAGGATTTACGCATCATCAAGAGTGATTACGAAAGGAGTGCTTCAAGCGCCGGTAGCTTTTCACCGCTAAGATAAAAAAGCATTGCTCCGCCGCCTGTCGATACAAAGTTGAACTTATCCAGTAATCCTTCCTGCCCTAAAAACTCCACCGTATCACCGCCTCCTACTATTTTATATGCCGCTACTTTTGCAATTGCTTTTGCAATTTCGTGTGTTCCTTTTTTACTTTCTTCCCCTTGGTTTGTTTGTCCTATAGGGCCATTCCAGATAATACTTGCTGCTCCTTTAATAACTGTCGTAAACGCTTGTATGCTTTTTTCTGCTATATCTGTTGTGGTATTATTTGCTTCTCCTATTAAAAGTGTAGCTTTTGTTTTTTTTGCTGCAGCCAATTCTATAGTTAATTTCTCAAGAGCAGCCTTTTCCTGAGCAATTTTCCCACCAACTAATACGTAATCTGCCAATTGACACATCTTGGCAACTAGTGGCAGTTTTGTCTCAATTTTTTTTCCTCCGATAATTACCACTTACGGACGTTTGGGATTCTCCAAAATCTCTCCAAGAGTCGCAATTTCTTTTTGCAAACGTATTCCTGCATAATGCGGTAATAGCCTGGTAATAACAACCACCGACGCATCGCTTCGATGGCTCATTGCAAACGCATCGTTAACGTATATATCGGCAAGGCTTGCTAGCTTTTTTGCGAAAGCTTCATCACCAGTTTCCTCTTCAGGGTAAAATCGAAGATTTTCAAGCAAAAAAAGATGCTCGCTGATTTTCCACCCATCAAACCCACCAATTTTTGTTTTTTTAACTTTTAACTTTTCACTTTTAACTTTTAACTGATGCGCCAGCCACCTAGCCACCGGCGCAAGACTTAAGGAAGGAACAACTTTTCCCTCCGGTCTTCCCAGTTTGCTTCCGGCAATCACCATAGCTCCTTGAGAAAGTAAATAGTCGATTGTTTCCTTGCTTGACCTAAGTCGCAGATCATCTCGTATTTGCCCTGTATCTGACAACGGCGCATCTAAATCTGTACGCAAAAACACTCGCTTTCCCCTAACCTCTGCTTTTCTAATATCGGGTAATAAAAATCTCATATAATGATTATAATTGTTATAATAATTATATTAGCCTAGTCCGTAAATTCCTGCGCAAACATTTCTCCATATACTCCTGCGTCAATGGCGCCAATTCCTATTTTCCCAAAATCAGAAGACAAAATATTTGCTTTGTGCTTTGGACTTTGCATAAATCCCTGCATGGCAAGCGTGGCATTTGGAGCCAGCGCTAAGTTTTCTCCAGCCGTTACATAGGTGATGTTTGCTTTTGCCATACGATCAAACGGCGATAACCCATCTGGTGTGTGGTGAGAAAAATATCCTCGCGCCAACATATCTTTGGCATGGGCTCTTGCAACCTCTCTGAGTTTATCATCAATAATAACAGGACGCAGTCCCTTTACTCCTCGTTCTTTATTAAGCAAAGAGAGCATTTGGGTTTCTGCTTCTTCATCAACGCTTACCTTTGTCATAGTAAATCCCAGCGTAACTGTCTTTTCGCTTTTTGGTTCAATTGTCAAAAAGTTGATCGTGTCCTGCACTGCCTGACCAAAGACATCATTAAGCCGATTCTCAAAACCTTGAGACATAGTAGTTAACGCATTTCCCAAGCTAGACGATGCAACGGTTTTCTTAAGAAAAGGAGAAAATGGCAATGCAATAATAAGTGTTAAGAAAAAAGACAACAATACAAATGCCGACGCTGCTCCCGGCAAAACGCCCAAAAATCTATTTAACGACTGGATATATGCAGTCATCATTGGATGAGACGAGGAAAAATCCTCTTGAAGCGGTGCGAAGCGACGACTTAAACTGCCATACATTCTATGAAACAGAATGGAAGTAATAATGTGACTAAAAAACGCTATTACAAAAAATCCTATTGCATTGGCAAACCCATGCGGGATACTAAAAGTACCAGTAAGGGCTGCTCCAATAATACCATACCCTTTTAACCCTAATAAAAATGAGAGGATAAAACTAAGAAAGTCAAAAAATGCTATAGTAACGCCTACTGTAAATCCTTCAAAAGCATAAAAAGCAAATACAACAACAATTACCACGTCAAGTGGATTTACGCTGCGAATAAGATTAGGTATTGAGTAAAAGAAAGCAATAATGCCTTGTAAGACATCCACTTACCTTATTATACATATTTGGGAAGTTGTTACAAAAATGAGGCTGTATGGTATCATAGAGAGATGAAAAAACTTTTTCTTAGATTTAGACTTAAACGCAGTAAAGGTCTCGCAGTGGCAGGTTTTATACTGTTGTTTTTTGTAGGATTACTCATGTTTCTTTTAAAAGACCTTCCGTCCCCTACCAAGCTTACAAGCAGTTTGCTTCCTCAGTCAACCCAGATTTTTGACCGAAATGATAGGCTGCTTTATACTGTCTACGCTCAAAAAAATCAGACCTTTATTCCTCTTTCGCAAATTCCTAAAACACTACAACATGCTACGATTGCCATCGAAGATAAAGATTTCTACCGACATGGAGCAATTGATCTTCGCGGCATTGCACGAGCATTCGTAAGCACAGTGTTCCATAGACAACTCCAGGGAGGATCTACTCTTACCCAACAATTGGTTAAAAACACCCTTCTTACCCCTGAACGAACTTTACCTCGAAAAATAAAAGAAATCCTGCTGTCGTTTGTTACCGAAACTATTTATTCAAAGGATAAAATTTTAGAAATGTATCTAAGTCAATCGCCATATGGCGGTACAGCATGGGGGGTAGAAGCTGCAGCCCAAACTTACTTTGGCAAACACGCAAAAGAGCTGACTTTGGCAGAAAGTGCGCTTTTGGCCGGTCTTCCAGAAGCGCCTACCACTTTTTCTCCATTTGGCGCTCATCCTGAATATGGAAAGACCCGGCAAAAAGAAGTACTGCGGAAGATGTATGAACAAGGATACATTACCAAAAGGCAGATGCAAGCTGCTTTAGTTGAGGAATTAAAATATAAAAAGGTGGCAGATAATATTTATGCGCCTCATTTTGTACTCTATGTTAAGGATTTGTTGGTTAAAAAATATGGAGAACGCACGGTTGAGGAAGGAGGCTTACGGGTAAAAACCAGTCTTGATTTACCTCTGCAGGAGTTTACCCAAAAAGCTGTTGCAACCGAAGTAGGTAAACTCAACAGTTCTCATGTTACAAACGGCGCGGCACTTGTTACCAACCCTGCAACAGGAGAAATCTTGGCAATGGTAGGAAGCAAAAATTACTTTGATGAAGAAATAGACGGTAATGTTAATATAACCCTTGCCCTTCGGCAACCAGGATCATCAATTAAACCTATTAACTATGCAGTCGGCTTACTTAAGCGATATACGGCAGCAACTCCTTTTATTGATCAAACAATCTGCTTCCCCAACCCCGGCCAAGCACCGTACTGTCCAGTCAACTACGATGGCAAATTTCGTGGAATAGTACAACTGAGATTAGCACTGGGAAATTCTATTAATATTCCCGCTGTAAAAATGCTAAAAGTAAACGGTGTTGCCGCCATGATAGCTACAGCCTCTGCCATGGGCATTACCACCTTTGATAACCCCAACCGTTATGGTCTGTCGTTAACACTTGGAGGAGGAGAAGTACGAATGACGGAAATGGCCACTGCCTATGGCGTTTTGGCAAACCAAGGTTATCGCATTGATCTTCATCCCATCCTTAAAGTAACCGATAGTCATGGAAAAGTGCTTGATGAGTATATCCCCCCTTCGGTTCCTCTTTTTGGTAAACGTGTCTTGCCATCGGGGGTATCGTTTATTATCTCTCATATTCTTGCCGATAATGGAGCCCGGGAATTGGCTTTTGGATCCAATTCTGCACTGAAAATTGGCAATAATCGAATCTCGGTAAAAACAGGCACCACAAATGATTTTAGAGATAACTGGACTATCGGTTATACTCCTGATTACCTGGTGGCTACATGGGTTGGCAACAATGACAATACTCCTATGCGAGGATTAACCTCTGGAGTAACCGGCGCCGCGCCCATTTGGCAAATTGTTATGATAAAATTGCTTGATAAAAAAATTGCCCGGTTTCAACCACAGCCCGACAGCGTTATAGGAAAACAGGTCTGCTCTACTTCTGGACTTCTTCCTCCTCCGGAAGGAACTCCTGATCGCTGCCCTACCCATTATGAGTACTTTATACGCGGCACAGAACCAACCACTATTGATCCGGGAAGACAACGAGTATTGGTTGACAAGACAACAAACGATCTTGCACGTTCTGGTCAAACCGAAAACACAGAAGAACGCAGCGAGATTGTGGTCACCGATCCAACCGGCGATCGCTACTGTGCTACTTGCCCTCATCCCGAACCAAGCCCAACTCCAACGCCCTAAAACAGCCTTGTTCTTTCCCCCTTTGCAATTTAACATTCCTATAGTATAATCGTGGTCGGCCTTTAGACAATCGTAAAAACGGGCCTTAAAGAAGTATATAGTATGCACTTAGTTATTGGAAGCATTACATTTTTGCTCTTTAGTCTGATTAAAATCGGCGATACAATATTGCTCGTAATCAAACTTATAGTAAAATCTAGCCGTCAAACACTTGATCTTCTAAAGCTTGAGCTTCGTGTAATAAGAGCTAAAATAGTATATACTCTCACCTCTCTCTCCTTTACCACCCGGCGGATTGAGCAAAAAACCAAAGAGGCGCTTGTCGAAAAACGGACGCATGCTGCCAGACAAGTAAAACATCATGCAGTATCGACAACAGCCACTTTTTCTTATTCTGTAAAGAAAGGGTTTATCAAATTTAGACAGCTCCTTACCTTTGTATCATCTCTGCGCCCAAATATACCACTACCACAACCTCGGAAGATAAAAAGAGGAGAACTCGTCATCATAAAAACGAGATCTTCAACAAAACCTATAGCTTTCTTTCCTCTTTCATTCATGGTTAAATTTCGCTATTTTATTGCTGGCGGCCTTTTTTCTCTTACTTTTATCTTTCTTCCTCTTCTTTTTTTATTATTTCTACAAGAACTTCCCCACCCTCGTGTTATTTCGCTTGGTCAAATCCCGCAAACAACCAAGATATACGATAGACACGGTGTTTTGCTTTATCAAATATACGCCCAACAAAACAGAACGCTTGCACCGCTTTCCGATATTCCAAAAATACTTCAACAAGCAACCATTGCCATAGAAGATAAAGATTTTTACTCGCATCCCGGGTTTGATGTAACAGCAATTATCCGTTCAGCTATAGAGAATGCATCAGGAAAAAACCTTCAAGGAGGATCTACCATAACCCAACAGCTTATTAAGTCAGCCCTTCTTACCCCGGAAACAAGCTTAAGTCGAAAAATAAAAGAGGTTATTTTAGCATTTTGGGCAGAAAGAATTTATACCAAAGACCAGATTCTGGAAATGTACTTTAATCAAATTCCATATGGTGGAACGGCATGGGGGGTTGAGGCTGCAGCGGAAGTATACTTTGGAAAAAGTGTTAGGGATCTTAATTTAGCAGAAAGCTCATTTTTGGCTGGTATTCCCCGAGCTCCAACCATCTATTCTCCATATGGTGCAACTCCATCAGTATGGAAAAAACGACAAAAAGAGGTACTTAAAAGAATGGCAGACCTTGGATACATCACCCGTGATCAAGAAAAGCAGGCACAGCAGGAAGAACTTTCTTTTCAACTACCGCAAGTTCCACTCCACGCACCCCATTTTGTGATGTATGTACGCGATTTTCTAGTTAAAAGGTATGGTCTTCCAATGGTAGAGCGTGGCGGACTTACCGTCACCACCAGCCTTGACCTGAAGCTGCAGGAAATGGCGGAAAAAATTGTTGCCGAAGAAGTCGCTAGTAATGTATATCTTAATCTTACGAATGGAGCTGCCCTTATCACCGCGCCTAAAACAGGAGATATTTTAGCCATGGTAGGAAGCAAAGATTTTCAGGAACCAAAGAGCGGCAATGTAAATGGTACAATCGCTCTTCGACAACCAGGCTCTTCTATTAAAGTGGTTACCTATAGCGCGGCGCTGTCTCAAGGATTTACCGCAGCAACCATACTAGACGACTCGCCGGTCAGTTACCCCTCTGGATCAGGAGTCTACGCGCCAGTTAATTATGATGGGAAGTTCCACGGAAAAATCCCCCTACGCATTGCGCTTGCCAATTCATTTAATGTTCCCGCTGTTAGGACGCTTAATCAAATTAGCATCCCCACCATGGTAAACCTTGGTAAAAAAATGGGCGTAAAATCATGGAAGGATGCAAGCGAATATGGACTGGCCATTACCCTTGGGAGTGGTGAGGTTACCATGCTTGATATGGCAACTGTCTATGGCACTTTGGCAAACCAAGGGGTACGGGTGGATGTTAATCCAGTCCTGCAGATTACCGATAGCAAAGGAAATGTTCTGGAAGAAAAAACAGCGCCAAAGAAAGATATTACCACCTCGTTAATACAAACAATTACCGGTCAAAAAGTACTCGACGCAGGTGTTGCCTATATTATATCAAGCATTCTTTCCGACAACAATGCCAGGTCTTTGGAGTTTGGTGCTAATTCTCCACTTAATATTTCAGGAAAAACAGTCTCTGTAAAAACAGGAACCACCGACAACAAGCGGGATAACTGGACAATTGGTTATACACCGTCATACCTTACTGCAGTTTGGGTTGGCAACCATGACAATAGTCCGATGAGTCAACAACTTGCTTCGGGTATAACCGGCGCTGCGCCAATTTGGAACAAAATTATGAGAAATCTTTTGGCCAACACCCCCGATGAACCGCAACCAATACCGGACAATATTGTCCAAAAACCCTGTCTGGGCAGAATAGAATATTTTGTAAAAGGAACGGAAAACTCAGTTAACTGCGCCTACATCCCTACACCGAGCGTATCTCCCTCCCCAAATCCTTAGTCGCTACTATGCAAGCCAACCAGAAATACTCTACAATCACAATATACCATGACAGATAATCCTGCTTTTATTGATAGAAAACCTATAGGACAACCTGAAGATGCAAGACAAAGGCAAATAGAAACTATTACCCAAACCGATAAGCAGGCATTTGAGTCGTGGCTAAAAGAAAAACCCGTTGCGCCGACACTTGATATACCTCATGGCGCACTTCGATACGTACTTATTCCTCGAAGAATTCTTGAACTAGTAGATGATCCATCAACAGTTGACATACTAGTAACTAAACACGATCCTGATGGAGTAAAAGCGTATGTCTTTGAACGAAAACGTAATCCAATCACAAATAAACAAAGCCTTGAAACATATTGGCAAGACGAAGAAAAACGATACGCTGAGGAAAGTGCAAAAGCCCAAGCCGAAGGCTCTCTCTTTATACATGTTTCTTCTGACCCTCCTGCTGACGTAAACAGAGATCATGCGCATAACCAGCAATTAATTGTCGAAGAGAAATTACAACTAAACGATCTCATTAGTAATGAAATTTCTCTTCAGATAGCTGGGGAGAAGGATCTCTACCAATTACTTGTTGCTTACTATGATAGAGATCATTTCAGAAATAAAAAGGTTGCGCCATCTTTTTACGCAAGACTACGTGAAGTTGCCCGCGAAATGGGCTTTCGATTCATAAAAGGAGCAAACAACTTAACAAATATCGGATTTTTTACAAAAAAACTTGGCAGACATACTCTTGCATAGATTCGTCCGGAACTAAGAACTGTTTTCCATTCCACTCCTGACGAAATAGACATGAACGTCTTCTCAATAGATTTTCTGTATCCTGATGATAAAGAAATATATCTTTCTAAAAAACCCTAATGAACTTCAAATTACACCTTCGGGGTGGGTTATGTTGACACCTGCGGAATATCTGCTTGGCTATGGCTGTTAATGCTCCCTATTGCCGAGAAATGAGTATACAAAAAAGCAAGATCAGGCGATGCGCGTAAAACAGCTAATTTCCGAAGTCCTTCATTATACCCTTTCTCATTGTGACGCTTGAATGTGAAGTTTTCTGCCATTGCAAGACCTGGTTTACCTAGGGTATACCAAGCAGCGCTCAACATCTGTATTCCCGTAGGATGTTGTCCATTCCACCATGCAGGCATGTCATTAAATTCAGCGAGTAATCTTTCATCTTTTGCAGGTGCTAACAAACTATCCTGAAAAGAAGCAAATGCGCGTAAAGAGAGCCATCCTCTTTCAAGGTGAATGCGTGACCCTGCTAACGCAGTAGGATTTTCTATAATCTGCTGTATCAATCGCCTTGGCAACATAAAAGATGCTGTAGGATTGTTCAGGGGAATACCTAAATGGCCAATATCTTCTATTGTGTCACCTAATTGTTGCATTGATATTTCCCCTCTCTCAAGCAAATCTCTACAGCTACTCATGAACTGTGGAAATGATAATGCGGAAAAATTCTGCTTAATATCTTGCAGGTTTTTTACGGCTACCTCTGGTGTTACCTCTCGACCATTTATGCGCCGCCTTTGATAATAATGATGGCTTAATACTCCACCTAATGTGACCGCAGGCTTAACTGCAAACGTTTCTTCATAAAGCGTTCTCGTCAACCAACTCCCTACATCATTAACAACACGTTCCCCTGATACCTCTAATCTTGTATTTCTCCGTCGTTTTACTTCCTCTGCCTCTGCTTTTTCTGTTTCATTTGCTGATGCGGAAAGGGTTGGCCTAGGAGAATTTATCAGGTCGTTATATAGCTCTTTAGATAATCGTTTTGACAAAAATTCTCTTGCTTCTTGCTGATCGAGCGGATGAACCCATGGGTACTGTTCTGTTTCAACACTTATTACACTAGGACGAGGCTGCACATCAAAAGGCTTACCATTTACAGAAACTATTCTTGCTTTTGGTATATCTTCTTCTGCCATATGTTTAGAATAGGTTATTACAGTAACGACTGCAATTCTTTCAAATGATACAAATCATACCTTAAAAGAACAAAATACTTGCCCTTAAATTATCTAATTGCTTCAACTAATAAATTGTAGGCTTGATGAGGATCTGGTTGATTAAAGATTGCGGAGGTTGCAACAAAACGATTTACTCCAGCTTCTTTGGCAGTTACAATAGTATCAAGGTTAATTCCTCCATCGACCTGTAGAAACAAAGTATCAGACTTTGCTCTGAGTGTTCGAACTTTTTCTAAATGCTTTGGGATAAACGATTGACCGGAAAATCCCGCGTTAATAGTCATAATAAGCACCACATCCAAATCCTCCAGTGGTATATTACCTATTGTTTCAATAGGTGTTTTTCCGTCAATTGCCAAACCCACTTCACCTAAAAGTTGCCCCTGCGCGATAAATTCTACTGGGTCTGACATCTTTTCAATATGCCCTAAGAAACGTTTAAAACCTGCATTAGCAAACGGCTTTAAATACTGAAGTGGCTCATCAACCATCATGTGTAGTTCAAAATACATATCACTGCTGTATTTTGTAAACGGAGTCGGATCTATCCATGTGGTGTTTGGCGCAAATTTTCCGTCAACAATATCAACGTGAATCGCTTTTGCAAACGGCTTAACAAGCTCTATTTTTTGTTCAATTGACTGCCAATCTTTTTCTAAGATTCCCGGAATTATTTCGTACATAAGAAAAGAATTCAAAACTCAAAAGTTAAAGGTCAAAATTACTCGCCTCGCTGACGCGTTGGCGAAGCGGGCAACTCAAAAGTAAAAAGTGATAGATCCTGAATCAAGTTCA